>NZ_JBSFPC010000001.1:0-457595 GCF_053587995.1 Gordonia sp. NPDC003504 | reverse complement strand
TGAGGTGGGTCGGGCTGGTCGTTCGGGGGTTGGGATCACGGCTCGGCCGGCCGGTTGGGGTGAGTCGGGTGGGGGATTGGCCGTCGGTGCCGATACAACCGGGATGGCTCAGGGGTCTCGCGTCAATAATTGTCGTGAGTGGGCGTATTCGTCCCGGTTATATGTGGGCTGTCGGGGTGGATACCCCGACGGTTGGGCAACGTGTGGCGTGTGTGGCCGGTGGTGCTGTGAGGTGGGTCGGGCTGGTCGTTCGGGGGTTGGGATCACGGCTCGGCCGGCCGGTTGGGGTGAGTCGGGTGGGGGATTGGCCGTCGGTGCCGATATAACCGGGATGGCTCAGGGCTTTCGCGTCAATAATTGTCGTGAGTGGGCGTATTCATCCCGGTTATATCCGCACCGACCGGCGTCCGCCCGGAATACAGCGAACAGCAACCGCCCATGACGACGGCACGCTCGGCGTGCGAAGCGCCCAGTGAGTCGCAGCCCGACCGCACCGAACCCCCTGACCAGCGTGAATTTGGGTCACTCGGTGCCATTTGGAACACTGGAGCCCGTGAGCAGATCCGCCGAGGCCCCGCCGAAGTCCAGTGAACTGTTCCGTCGGGCTCAACACGCCATCCCCGGTGGGGTGAACTCGCCGGTCCGGGCGTTCTCCGCGGTCGGCGGCGATCCGCGGTTCATCGCCTCGGCCAAGGGCTGCGAGCTCACCGATGTGGACGGCAACACCTACGTCGATCTCGTCTCCTCCTGGGGTCCGATGATCCTGGGTCACGCCCACCCGGCGGTCGTCGAGGCTGTGCAGAAGGCCGCCGAGGGCGGTCTGTCCTTCGGTGCTCCCACCGAGTCGGAGATCGCGCTCGCCGAGGAGATCATCGATCGCGTCGACCCGGTGGAACGGGTCCGGCTGGTCAACTCCGGTACCGAGGCCACCATGTCGGCGATCCGGCTGGCCCGCGGTTTCACCGGCCGTCCCAAGATCATCAAGTTCTCCGGCTGCTATCACGGTCACGTCGACGCACTGCTCGCCGACGCCGGATCGGGAATCGCCACCCTCGGGCTGCCCACCAGCCCCGGCGTCACCGGCGCCTCGGCCCACGACACCATCGTGCTGCCGTACAACGACCTCAAGGCCGTCGCGAAGGCCTTCGAGGAGTTCGGTGACGACATCGCCGCCGTCATCACCGAGGCCGCAGCCGGGAACATGGGGGCGGTGCCCCCGGTCGACGGCTTCAACGCCGGATTGCGCGAGGTCACGCGACGTCACGGCGCCCTGCTCATCATCGACGAGGTGATGACCGGATTCCGGGTGAGCCCGGCCGGCTGGTTCGGACTCGAAGGCGTCGGCGCCGACCTCTACACCTTCGGCAAGGTGATGAGCGGTGGGCTGCCCGCCGCGGCCTTCGGTGGTCGCGCCGACATCATGGAACGCCTCGCCCCCACCGGCCCGGTCTATCAGGCGGGCACCCTGAGTGGGAATCCGGTCGCCGTGGCCGCCGGACTCGCCACCCTGCGCACCGCCGACGCCGACACCTACGCCACGCTCGACGCCAACGCCGACCGCCTTGCCGACCTCCTCGCCGGCGCCCTCACCGAGGCCGGCGTGGAGCATCGCGTGCAGAAGGCGGGCAATCTCCTCAGTGTGTTCTTCGGAACTCCCGCCGACCGCCCGATCACCGACTATGCCGCGGTGAAAGCGACCGAGACCTGGCGTTTCGCCCCGTTCTTCCACGCGCTGCTGGACGCCGGCGTGTACCCGCCGCCGAGCGCCTTCGAGGCCTGGTTTGTCTCCGCGGCCCTGGACGGGGATGCTTTCACTCGAATCGCCGACGCGCTGCCCACGGCCGCCCGCGCCGCCGCCGCGGCGGTGCCCGCCCAGGCCGGCGCCGCGCGCACGACCGAATCCGACTCCGGGGAGAACGACTGATGCACACGATCGTCCACATGATGCGCCACGGTGAGGTGCACAACCCGGACGGCATCCTCTATGGCCGGCTGCCCGGATTCCGCCTGTCCGACGCCGGCCGGGCCCAGGCCCGCAAGGTCGCCGAATCCCTCGCCGACCACGACATCACCGCCGTCTTCGCCTCGCCGCTGCAACGCGCGCAGGAGACCGCGACGCCGATCGCCGCAGCACACGATCTGCCGATCTTCACCAACGACGAACTCATCGAGGCCGACAACATCTTCGAAGGCCTCAAGGTCTCCGTCGGCGACGGCGCGTTGCGCAAGCCGCGGCACTGGCCCAAGTTGCGCGATCCGTTCACCCCGTCGTGGGGTGAGCCCTACATCCAGCTCGCGCATCGCATGCTCGCCGCCGCCAACAAAGCCCGCGACACCGCCCGCGGCCACGAGGCCATCTGCGTCAGCCATCAACTGCCGGTGTACACGCTGCGTCGCTTCCTCGAAGGTCAGCGCCTGTGGCACGATCCGCGTCGTCGGCAGTGCTCGCTGGCATCGCTGACCAGCCTCATCTACGACGACGACGCGCTCGTCGACATCATCTACTCCGAGCCGGCCGGCTCGTCGGATCCCCTCGTCACCGGGGCGTGACGGGAAGAACGTGAAGGTTGTGAAGGTGCCAGTTCGTGGTGTGCCCGGCACGCCGATGTCCGCTCCCCGGACCGCCCGGTACCTGAAAGTCGTTTTCGCACTGTTCATCTCGATTGCCGCATTCATTGCCGCCGGCTGCAGCACCGGCGACGACGCCGTCTCCCAGGGCGACACCTTCCAATTCGTCTCGCCCGGCGGCAAAACCGTCATCACCTACGACCCCGCCGACCGCAAGCAGATCGCGACCATCTCGGGCGAGGTCCTCGTCACCGGAAAGCCGTTGTCGCTGGACGATCCCCGGTTCGCCGACAAGGTCGTGGTGATCAACGTGTGGGGATCGTGGTGCGCGCCGTGCCGCGGTGAGGCCGCCGCCCTGGAAGAGGTGTACGAGAAGTACAAGTCGCAGGGCGTGGAGTTCCTCGGGATCAACCTGCGCGACGACCGGCAGTCGGCGCAGGACTTCGTCACCGACCGCAACGTCGGCTTCCCGTCCCTCTACGACTTCCCCGGGGCGTCGCTGGCCGCGCTGACCACCCCGACGTCGGTGGTCCCCACGACGATCGTGCTCGACCGGCAGCATCGTCCGGCCGCGGTGTTCCTGCAGGCCGTCGACGCGCAGATGCTCGGCGACGCGGTGGCGAAAGTGGTCGCCGAATCACCGCAGGCGGCGTCGTGAGCAGCATCGGGGAGACCTTCGCCGACACCGTGTCGTCGGGGCCGTTGCTGCTCGGCGCGGCCGCCGCCGCCGTCGCCGGTCTCGTCTCGTTCGCCTCGCCGTGCGTGGTGCCGCTGGTGCCCGGCTATCTGTCCTATCTCGCCGGGCTCGTCGGTGCCGAGGCGCCCGCGGTGACCGTCGACGAACCCGCCAAACGCGGACGGTCGCGGGTGGCACTGGCCGCCGGACTGTTCGTCGCCGGATTCACCGTCGTCTTCGTCGCCGCCACCGCCACCGTGCTCGGCATCACCAGCACCTTCATCCTCAATCATGAACTGCTGCAACGCATCGGCGGTGTGGTGACCATCCTGATGGGTCTGGTCTTCATCGGCCTGGTGCCGATGATGCAGCACGAGTTCCGGTTCGCGCCGCGGATGGTGTCCAACATCGTCGGCGCCCCACTGCTCGGCGCGGTGTTCGCTCTCGGCTGGACGCCGTGCCTGGGTCCGACCCTCGCCGCGGTCATCGCCACCGCCAGCGGCACCGAGGGCTCCACCGCCGCCAGGGGTGTGTTCCTCATCGTCGCCTACTGCCTCGGACTGGGCATCCCGTTCGTGATCCTGGCGTTCTCGTCGGCGTGGGCGCTGCGCAGCCTGGGCTGGCTGCGTGACCACGCCCGCGCCATCCAGGTCTTCGGTGGTGTCATGCTGATCCTCGTGGGTATCGCGCTGGTCACCGGGCTGTGGGATCAGTTCATCGTGTGGGTCCGCGACGCCTTCATCACCAACCAGGAACTCCCCGTATGACGCGCGCCGACACCCCGCTCGAGGTCCCCGCCACCCCGCCGCCACCGCACAAGCCGCACTGGGCGATCCGCCGCCTCTGGTGGCCGGCCCGCAACCTGTGGCGGTCGCTGACCTCGATGCGCACCGCGCTGGTGCTGCTGTTCCTGCTGGCGCTGGCCGCGATCCCCGGTGCACTGCTGCCGCAACGTGAACTCAACGAGCAGAAGACGCTGACCTACATCGCCGACAAGGGCTGGGTCGGCCAGTGGATGGACCGGCTGCAACTGTTCGACGTCTTCTCCAGCGTGTGGTTCACCGCGATCTACGTGCTGCTGTTCGTGTCGCTGGTGGGGTGTCTGACCCCACGCATGATCGAACACGCCAAGAGCCTGCGCGCCACCCCCGTCGCCGCACCCCGCAACCTGGCGCGGCTGCCGCGGCACATCGAGACCACCGTCGACGGTGAGCCCGATGACCTCGCCGAACGCATCTCCGGCAACCTGCGTGGCTGGCGTCGCAGCGTCGTCGTCCGGGAACCGTCGGACAAGTATCCCGACGGCTGTGTCGAGGTGTCCGCGGAGAAGGGCTACCTGCGCGAATTCGGCAACCTCGTCTTCCACTTCGCGTTGCTGGCGCTGCTGGTCTCGATCGCCGTCGGCAAGATCTACGGCTACGAGGGCACCCGCAGCCTCGTCGCGGACGGCCAGGGCCTGTGCAACACCTCGACCGCGGTCTACGACTCCTTCCGCGCCGGCGCCCTCGTCGACGGCACCGACCTCGAGCCGTTCTGCTTCCGCGTCGACGACTTCTCGGCCACCTTCCTGCCCAACGGTCAGCCCGACATGTACGACGCGACGATGTCCTACAGCGACAACGCCACGACCGCGCCGAGCGAATGGCAGCAGACCTCGGTGCGCGTCAACGATCCGCTGCGGGTGGCCGGCGACCGCGTCTACGTCCTCGGCAACGGTTTCGCGCCGACCTTCACCGTGACCTTCCCGAATGGTGAAAAGCGGACGCAGACAGCCATTTTCATACCCGATGAACTGCAGACGATGCTGTCGTCGGGGGCGGTACGCTTCGATACCCCGGCCGGGATGTATCCCGACGAGGACGTCCGCCGCAAGAACCAGATCGCCATCGAGGGTCTGTTCGCGCCGACCGCCGACTACCAGGGCACACTGCTCAGTTCGTCGTCGCCGGTGCCGCACGACCCGCAGGTCGCCATCCGCATCTACAAGGGTGACACCGGCCTGGACACCGGCCTGCCGCAGAACGCGTACACCCTCGACCAGGGGCTGATCGATCAAGGCCGGCTGCAGCGGCAATCCCAGGTGAATCTCGCGCAGGGGGCGAGCACCCGCCTTGCCGACGGCACCGAGGTCACCTTCGACGGCTACCAGCGATGGGTGTCGGTGCAGGTGTCCCACGACCCGGCGCAGACGTGGGTGCTGGTCTCGGCGATCGCGATGCTCATCGGACTGTTGGTGTCGCTGCTGGTGCGTCGTCGACGGATCTGGGCGAGGCTGGTGCCGGTGACCGCCGCCGATGCGGGCGGGGCGAGCACCACCACGACGAAACGACGTACTGTAGTAGAAATCGCCGGGCTCGCCCGGACCGACCAGGCCGGTTGGGGTGAGGGCTTCGACGAGCAGGCCACCGCCCTGATCGATCCCGACGCCCGCCCCACCGGGTGGACGGCCAAATTCCGCAGACTCTAGTTCCGCAGGCTCTGAAAGCTGAAGAGTGACAACCGAGGTGAACCGATGAACACTGGCGCAGTACAGGTCGACGAGACCCTGGCGCGGTACTCCGACCTGCTGTTCGGCACCGCCATCACCGTCTACGTGATCGCGATGTTCCTGTTCCTCGCGGCGCTCGCCGGCGCCCGCAGTCGTCGGCTCGCAGCCAAGGAACTCGTCGGTGCCACCGCCGGATCAGCCGGATCGTCGGCGTCCGGCTCGTCGACGCCGGTCGACCGGACCCCCGGCAAACTGGCCCAGGGGACCCGACGCAGCTTCTCCGAGAAGCTCGGCGCCATGGCCTACCCGGTGGTCTTCGTCGGGCTGGCCGCTCACATCGCCTCGATCGTCACCCGCGGCATCGCCACCGACCGCGCGCCCTGGGGCAACATGTACGAGTTCATCTCGATGACCTGTGCGGCCTGCGTGATCGCCGGCGTCGTGGTGCTGCGCAAGCCGTCCAACCGGCCGCTGCTGTCGTTCGTGCTGCTCCCGGTCATCCTGCTGATGTTCATCGCCGGCCGTTGGCTCTACACCCAGGCGGCGCCGGTGGTGCCCGCGCTGAAGTCGTACTGGCTGGCCATCCACGTCTCGATCATCTCGATCAGCTCGGGCGTGCTGCTCGTCTCCGGCGTCGCGAGCGTGTTGTACCTGGTGAAGATGCAGTGGGGCGCCAAGGCCGAGGATCCCAAGCGCAGCGACTCCGGATTCACCGGCGGCGTGATGCGGCTCGTCGCGCACATCCCGGGCGCCGACACCCTCGACCGCCTCGCCTACAAATGCGTCGTCTTCGGGTTCCCGCTGTTCGGCCTCGGCGTCATCTGCGGCGCGATCTGGGCCGAGTCGGCGTGGGGTCGGTTCTGGGGCTGGGACCCCAAGGAGACCGTCTCGTTCATCGCGTGGGTGATCTATGCGGCCTACCTGCACGCCCGCGCGACGGCCGGCTGGCGCAACACCGCGGCCGCCCGGATCAACGTGGCCGGGTTCGTCGCGTTGCTGTTCAACCTGTTCATCATCAACCTGGTGGTCTCCGGCCTGCATTCCTACGCCGGGCTGTGATCACCGGCTGACGACGCGGTTGGTCCCGCGGACACAGCGATGTCCGGTCGATCCCGGCAGGTGTGCCGGTGATCGACCGCATCTTCACGCGTCGAGAGCGGGATGGCCGAGGATAGGTGACGCTCACGTCGAAGGCGCGGGCAATGGCCTCGACCGTCCGGAACGACGGCGTGCGGGCCCTTCCCGGAGCGTGGTTGCGACCGTGTCGCGTCGCCCCGGGGTGTACGTGCCGGGTCGTGCGTGGATGGCTGGTGGGCGTCGGTCGCGACGGTACGACGCCGACGAGGGGAGTGGTCGGACGCACCCAGTCGACGGATGCATTCAGTGGTCGGACGCACCCAGTGGTTGGACGCACTCAGTGGTCGTCGGCGTCGGAACCGTTGCTACCGCGACTACGCCGGTCGAGATCCTTCAGGAAGTCGGGATCATCGTCGGGGCCGACCGGCCCCCGCGGTGCCGACCTCACGTGCCGTGACTCGTCGGGCATCTGCGGCCCGAAGGCACGCCACAACAGGAACCCGACGGCCACGATGCCGATCAGCGTGAACAGAAATGCCATGGCAACCTCCCTGTAAGCGAGTTTACGTGAGGTTTGTTGCCCAGTGGGTCATCTGTCCGACGTCAACGGGTCGTCGGCGATCGGTCGTCGCGGGGCGACGGTTTGGCTCGGTCAGGGGCGACGGTTCAGCAGCGCGACGACGTCCTCTTCACGGAAACGACGATGCCCACCGGGGGTGCGGATCGAGCCGAGGATGCCCGAGCTGGCCCAACGCGCCACGGTCTTGGGGTTCACATTGAACATCGAGGCCACCTGACCGGGGGTCAGGGTGTGCTGGCTGGCCATGCCCGGGGTGATGACGCTCATGGGGTGATTGATGGCGGTCATGAGAACTCCCTCTTCTTGCGCCGCGAATCCGATGCCGCGGCCGTGCACCATGAATACACGCAAATCGCCCAGGTACTCGAACCGTCAGCGGTAAGTAAAGAGAGTGCAAAGAAGCCTGTGACCTGCGCACACGCCCCACCAGCGCCTTTTACGCGTGCTTTGCCAAGCCCTGCCACACCGTTGGTGGGAAACCGCGCCGACGGCGGTGCACACAGCGTTCGTACAGGGTTCGCCCGGACGCCCGCGTCGACGTTGACGGCGCTCCCGCTCGCGTTGACGGCGCTCACCCACACGTTGACGGCGCTCTCGCTCGCGTTGACAGCGCTCTCGCACACGTTGACAGCGCTCTCGCTCGCGTTGACAGCGCTCCGCCGACCCGAATCGACCACCGGGTTACCCTGGAAATCGTGAGTGAAGAGCAACAAGCGCAGGGCAGCGCCGGCAGCCTGGCCCTGGCCGTCGCCCTGTACACCCTGGCCCGTCTGGCTCTCGTGGTCGTCCTCGCGGCGATCATCTGGGGCATCGGCAAGCTGGCCGGGGTCGACGTCCCCATCCTGGTGGCCGCCGTCTTCGGCGTGTTGATCGCGTTGCCGTTGGGCATGGTGGTGTTCAAGTCGCTGCGGTTGCGCGTCAACAGCCAGATCGCCGCCGTCGACGAGCAGCGCCGACGCCGTCACGACGACCTGCAGACGCGTCTGCGCGGCAGCGGCAGCTGAACCGCGGCTGATGACCCGCGACACCGTGCCCCCGACGGCCCCGACCCGCACCGTCGACATCGACCGCCGCCTCGATCGCGGCTGGGCCGACAACGCCGTCCGCATCATCGAGGCCGACGCCCGCCGCAGCGCCGACACCCATCTGCTGCGCATCGAACTGCCCGAATGGTCCCGCTGGATCGACGAGTCGGGTGCCGAGGTCGGCGTCGACCTCTACCTCAAGGACGAGAGCACCCACCCGACCGGATCGCTCAAACACCGCCTCGCGCGGTCGCTGTTCCTGTACGCGATCTGCAACGGCTGGATCACCGAGGGCACCACCGTCATCGAGGCGTCGTCGGGCTCGACGGCGGTCAGTGAGGCCTACTTCGCCCGCCTGATCGGCGTGCCGTTCATCGCCGTGATGACCTCCAACACCTCGCCGTCGAAGACCGCTCTCATCGAACGTCAAGGTGGCCGTTGCCATCTCGTCGACCGGCCGTCCGACGTGTACGACGCGGCGCTCACCCTGGAAGCCGAACTCGGCGGCCATTTCATCGACCAGTTCACCATGGCCGAACGGGCCACCGACTGGCGCGGCAACAACAACATCGCCGAGTCGATCTTCGCGCAGATGGCCGACGAGGAACACCCGGTGCCCACCTGGATCGTCGTCGGCGCCGGCACCGGCGGCACGTCGGCCACCCTCGGCCGGTACCTGCGCTATCGCCGCCATCCGACCTGGCTCGCCGTCGTCGACCCGGAGAACTCGGTCTTCCTGCCCGCCTACGAGTCCGGCGACGGATCGATCACCTCGGAACTCGGCTCCCGCATCGAGGGCATCGGCCGACCGCGCGTCGAGCCGTCGTTCGTCTCCCAGGTCATCGACCGCATGATCGGCGTGCCCGACGCCGCGTCCGTCGCCACCGCCCGGTGCATCAGCAATCGGCTCGGCCGGCGCGTCGGTGGATCGACCGGTACCAACGTGTGGGGTGCACTGAAATTGGTGTCCGAGATGGTCGCCGGCCGTCGGCCCGGCAGCGTCGTCACCCTACTCTGTGACTCCGGAGACCGTTACGGCACAACGTATTTCGACGACGACTGGCTGGCATCGCAGGGGCTGGAGCTGACCGCGGCGACGGCCGTGCTCGATGAGTTCTACGCCACTGGACGGTTCACCGGGTGAGCCTTCCCACTACGATCTGATCCCATGGCAGCGGTGGGGGAGCAGAACCTGGTGGAAGCCGTCGATCTGGTGCGGGAGTACTCGCTCGGTGATGAACGGGTGCGAGCCCTCGACGGGGTGAACCTGTCGTTACCGGGCGGCCAATTCGTCTCCGTCGTCGGTCCGTCGGGCGCCGGCAAATCGACGCTGCTGCACCTGATGGGTGCGCTCGACACCCCCACGTCCGGTTCGATCCGCGTCGACGGCGTCGACCTCGGCTCTCTCGACGACAACGCTGCATCGGCGTTCCGCCGCACCCGCGTCGGCTTCATCTTCCAGTTCTTCAATCTGGTGCCGACGATGTCGGCATGGGAAAACGTAGCTCTGCCAAGGCTTCTCGACAGTCAGTCACTGCGCAAGGCCAAACCCCGCGCCATCGACCTCCTCGACCGCGTCGGACTCGGTGACCGCGTCGATCACCGGCCGTCGGAGTTGTCCGGCGGCCAGATGCAACGCGTGGCGATCGCCCGTTCGCTCATCATGGAACCCGCGATCCTGCTGGCCGACGAACCCACCGGCAACCTCGATTCGGCCACCGGGGCGTCGGTCCTCGACCTCCTCTCGGAGGTGGCGCACGAGGGTCGGCGTCGCCTGGTGGTGATGGTGACCCACGACGCGGCCGCCGCCGGAGTCGCCGACACCACGATCACGGTGCGCGACGGACAGATCGCGTGAACCGCGTCCGCGCCGTCGGCGCTGGTGTGCTCGCCGGACTCACCCGCGTCCGCATCCTCAACCTGCGCGAGATCCGCACCCACCGGCTGCGCGTATTCACCTCGCTCAGTGTGGTGCTGGTGTCCTCGGCGTTGCTCGTCGCCGTGTTGGGGACATACGGGTCGTTCACCGAATCGGTCCGTGATTTCAACGCCGCGATCTCCGGGACCGCCGACGTCGAGGTCGCCGCCATCACCGACTCCGGGATCGACGACTCGTTGGTCGGCCAGATCCGCACCGAGGTGCCCGACGCGAAGGTGGTGGTGCCGATGATCCGCGGTGCCGTCACCGTCGACGGCAGACCGATCCCGTTACTGGGCTCCGATTTCCGGGTCACCGCCCTCTCCAGTGACCTGCAGTCGGTGCAGGGCGGGACCAGCGTGTCGCTCGACGATCTCGCCGACGGGGTGATCGTCGGCCCGAACACCGGATTCCATGAGGGCCAACAACTCTCGATGGACGGCATCGACGTGCGGGTGCTGCGGGTCGCGACCGGCGAGGGGGCCGACCGGCTCAACGGCGGCACCTATATGTTCGCCTATCTCGATCTGGCACAACGACTCACCGGCAAGGAAGGCGAATTCGGCAACGGTGATGTGGCGCTACCCGGCAAGGTCGACTCGATCTTCATCGTCGCCAAACCCGGTGTCGACATCGCCGCGTTGCGCAGCCGGATCTCCCAGGTCGTCGGCGGACGGGCGGTGGTCGTGGACCCCGACTTCCGCACCCGCCAAGCCGAAGTCGCCACCTCGGTCACCCGCGATGCGACTCTGCTGGTGTCGTTGATCTCGTTGGTGATTGCGGCGTTCCTGGTGTTCAACACGATGAACATGGCCGTCGCCTCCCGTCGGCAGTCGCTGGCGATGGTGCGGGCCCTGGGCGCCCGGCGACGCAACCTCGTCGGCGACATGCTCGGCGAGGCAGCACTGTTCGGACTGATCGGTGGCGGGATCGGCGTACCGATCGGCATTCTCGCCGGTCGTTGGGCGGTGTCGACGGTGCCGCCGGTGACCCGCGACGCGGTGACCATCAAGATCGCCTACCACCTGCCCGCCTACGCGCCCGTCGTCGCCGTCATGGCCTGTGTGATCGCCTGCGTCGGTGCGACGAGTCTGGCTGCGCGGTCGGTGTTCTCGGTGTCGCCGGTGGAGGCGATGACGCCCGGTGAGGTCGCCGACAGTGTGCCCCGCCGCGGCGTGGTCGTCTGGACCGCCGGCATCGTCGGCGTGCTCACCGTCCTCGCCGCGTGGATCATCGTCGTCACCGTGCCGGGCCGCCCGGCCATCATCGCCGGTGCGGTGTACGCCGTCGGCGCGCTGCTGATCTGCTTCGCACTCACCCGGCCCCTGGTGGCCGCGGTGGTGCGGTTGGCCCGATTCTTCGGTGGTCCAGGGCGTCTGGCATCGGTCAACACCCGACGTGCGCCGCGTCGTGCCTGGGCGACATTGATGACGGTGGCGGTCGCGATCGCCGTCGGCATGGGTACCTCCGGTGCTCTGGACAATCTGGTGTCGTCGATCTCGTCGTCGCTCGACGGTCTCGGTGACCCGGACTGCTACATCTCGTCACAGTCGAAAGATCAGGTGCCCCTGGGGCCGGAGCTGTCGCCGGAGATCTATCAGGAGGCCCGGGAGGTGCCCGGCGTCACCGATGTGGTGGTCGGCCAGTGGGCCAACGTGAACGCCGGTGCCGACCGCATCCTGCTGCAGGGCCTGGTGCCGGGGTCCCGGGCGCCGTTCATGCGCAAGGCTTCTCCCGAGGCGGTGCGACAAGTGTTGGACGGCAACGGGATTCTGCTGTCCAATGTGCTGGCACGCACCCTCGGCGTCGAGACCGGTGACACCCTGCGGCTGGCGTCGCCGACCGGCTATCACGACGTGATCGTCCGCGACACAGTCGATTACGTGTCCATCGACTCCGGAACCGGCGCGGTGTCCAACGCGCTGCTGTCGACGTGGTTCGATCGCAGCGGCGCCACCTACCTTCAGGTGATCACCGCACCCGACGCCGACAAGACCGCGGTCCGCGCGGCACTGGAACGCATCGCCGCCGAGAACCCATCGCAGGGCGGCTCCCCGGTGTATGTGTACTCCGGCGCCGAGGCGCTCGCCGCGACCCGTGGGCAGGCCGAGCAGTCCGGTGCCTTCACCGTCGCCATCCAGTGGATTGTCTCGGTGGCCGCGGCGATCGCACTGCTCAACACCCTGTTGCTCTCGGTGATCGAACGGCGACGCGAACTCGGCGTGCTGCGCGCGATGGGCGCATCCCGACGGTTTGTATCCCGCATGGTGCTCGCCGAGGCCGGCGCGGTCGCCGTCGTCGGAGCGCTCACCGGCCTCGTCGTCGGCGCCATCCTGCATGTGCTGAGCGACGAGATCCTCGCCGCCACGACGTCGATCGACGTCGCCTACTCGCCGCGTCCGATCACCATCGTGTTCGTCGCGGCATCGGTGGTGCTGTGCCTCGTCGGAGCGGCGGTCCCCGCCCGGCGCGCCGCCCGCATGAACATCACCGAGGCCATCGCCAACGAGTAGGGCGACGCGCTCCGGTTGTACTGACAGCGCTCTCGGTCACGCATAAACCCAGTTCAGACCTGCCACTGAGTCGTCCGCGGCGTCGCGGAACAATTCTTCGTCAATAATTCTTGACATGCCCAGTCAGTCAAGATAACCTGACACCATGCACGACGAGAACACCGAATCCACCGAGGCCCAGAACCTGGCCGGAGCCGCCGCAAGCGACGACCCGGCACGGGGGTTGGCAGCAGTGCGCGCCCTGCGCACACTCGCCGACCACCTCGAGGGAGTGCAGGTGGCCAATGCCCGCGACAAGGGCTGGAGCTGGCAGGCGATCGCAGATGTGTTGCAGATCAGCCGTCAGGCCGTGCACCAGAAACATTCATCACGCGAGGCCCAGTGATGGGCCCCCACGATCTCTAAGGAGAACCATCATGTTTGGTCGATTCACTCGAGACGACAAGATGCTGCTGGCCTTTGCCACGCAGGAAGCCGCCGACCTGGGGCACACCCGGCTCGGTAACGATCACCTCATTCTCGGAATGCTGTGCAACGCGCGTTCGCCGCTGTTCGGCATCCTCTCCGAGCAGGGGCTGACCCTGGCGGGGGCGCGTGACGCGGCCCGCGCCTACCACGACGAGCACGACGTCGACGACGACACCGCCGCCGAGCAAAGTGCTGCCGACCGCTACGAGGAAGACCGAGAAGCGTTGCGCTCCATCGGTATCGATCTCGACAAGGTGCGGGCCGCCATACGTGACAACTTCGGCGACGACCTCGCCGACGGCTGGGCCGAGCGCCCCGAACGTGGACGCGGTCGAGGCCGCGGCCGTGGATCGCGTGGTCGTCGCGGCCACCACGATCACGGCGAAGGACGCGGCCGTGGCCAGGGGATCTGCGGTCCCGACGCATTCGGCCCGGGCGGTTCCGGCCCCGGTGGCCCGGGCGGACGCGGCGGTTTCGGTCCCGGCGGTCCCGGTGGACGGGGCGGTTTCGGTCCCGGTGGACGGGGCGGTTTCGGTCCCGGCGGACGCGGTGGATGGGGCGGTTTCGGTCCCGGCGGTCCGGGCGAGGACGTTGACTTCGGTGACGGACCGTTCGAACCGGGCCGCGGCCGGCGCGGACCGCGCGGCCGGGGCATGCGCCCCCGCTTCGCCCCCGAGACGCGACAGGCGCTCGAGGCCGCGATTCGCATCGCCCGCGAACGCGGGGACACCACCCTGCGCGGCGAATACCTGTTGCTCGGCATCCTCGAGACCGCAGACGCCGCGTCGGTGGCCGTGATCACCTCGGCCACCACGGTCGACGATCTCAAGGCCGCGGTCCTCGCGAGCCTTCCCGAGGCGCCCGCCGGCGTCTGACTCCCGTCAGGCCAGGTCAAGCACCCAATCGCAATCGGCCGCACACCACCGGTGTGCGGCCGATTGTCGCGTCCGGACCCCGTCGCCGGCGATCTGCGCGCGGCCACCTCGGCCACGCGCGGTAGCTTAGTGTCACCTAAATAGTTGCCCACGAGTCCGTGACGAGGTGATGCGAGTCCATGAACCGTTCCCGCTACCGAGCCCACCCGTTGGTGCTGCGTTGTGTGCAGGTGCGCCGCGTCGAGGACATCACGCCGCGGATGCGCCGCGTCACCGTCGGCGGCCCCCAACTCGGTGAGTTCACCCGCGACGGCATGACATTCCCCGCGTTCGACGCCCCGATGTTCGACGACCACGTCAAACTCATCTTCGCGCCCGGCGGAGACATCGCCGACGCAGTGCCCCACCAGAGCGAAAACGGCATCGACTGGCGGCCGTCGGAGCATCGTGAGACGCGCGACTACACCCCGCATCACCACGATCCGGCGGCCCTCGAGGTGTCCTTCGACTTCGTCGTCCACACCTCGGATCGACACGCGGGTGGCCCGGCCGAGGCGTGGGCGCGGTCCGCGCAACCCGGTGACAACCTCTGGTTCGTCGGGCCCAAGGCCTCGACGATCATTCCCGATGACGTCGACGAGATGATCCTCATCGGCGATGAGACCGCCGTCCCGGCGATCGACCGATTCTTCACCGAACGGCCCGTCGACGGCCCCGCCCGCGCGATCATCACCATCTCCGATGATCGTGCCCGTCAGGACATCCTCACTCGCACAGGGGATTCGGTCACCTGGGTCCTCGCTGAACCCGGCGATCGGGACGCCTTCACCGCGGCGGTGGCATCCGTGCCCGCGCCCCGCGGAGTCGGTTACGTCTGGGCCGCCGCGGAAAGCCGTGCGCTGCTTGCGCTTCGGCGTCACATCAGCCGCGAGTGGGGGATTCTCAAGTCGCACACCGATATCACCGGGTACTGGCACATCCGGGACGAGCCCGGTGTAGATGCGGACACGGAATCGGATACCTCGGCAACTCGCGCCGAGATCGGTTCCCCCGTGCCGTGGTTGGCGACCCGCGCGGCACTGAAGCTGGGACTGCTCGATGCTGTCGCCGCGGGCCCCCGCGACCGCGCCGAACTCGCCGATTCCCTGAATGTGGCTGCCGCACAGATCGACCCGGTGATCAACGTGCTGCTGGACGCCGCCGTTCTACGTCTGGACGGTGACAAGATCTCGATCGGGGAGTACGGCGAGCGACTCGTCGACGATGACCACGCCCGCGAGGAGTTCGACAGCCTCTACGCCGATCAGGTGCTCGCGCTCGCCGGACTCGCCGACGCCGTCACCGCGCGACGGTCGGCGTGGGAACACCGCACGGGCGCCACCCTGCGCCGCCACGTCGCATCCGCGGCCGATCGCTACGACGAGTTGGTCGACGAAGCCGACGGCCTGACCTTCCTGATGCCCGCTCTTGCTCGACTTCCGTTGTGGCGCGGATACTCCGACATCTCCATCGGCGGCCCGGCCGCACTCGTCGTCGCCGACGGGCTGCGCGACGGCGGCGTCAAAGCATCCATGCGGATCGTCGAGGAGGCGGAACCGCTGTCTGCGCTCCGGCGGGCAGATTCGCAGGGCGACAAGGACTTCGGTGAGGAGTGGACCCGCACCGACGTGATGGTGCTGGCGAGCGCATGCGAACACCGCACCGACGACGAGGTGATCGGGAATCTGCGGGAACTGGTCGAGATCGCCGACTCGCTGATCCTCGTCGAATCGACCGAGCCCGACGCGCTCAACGCCCGCGCCACCGAAATGGCCCTGGTGCACCTCGGCGCCGTCGGCGTCCCCCCGCGCACCCAGGTCGACATCGAGCGGCTCACCACCGCCGCCGGCTGGTCGATCGTCACCTCCACGCCACTCGGGTGGGGCGTGGACTGCATCGAACTGACACCGACCGAGAGCTGACCGCTCGCCGACCGGTCGCTGACCCCGGCATCGTTGACGGCGCTCTCTCACGCGTTGACAGCGCTCGCGTGAACGTCGACAGCGCTTTCGAATGCCGTGAATCGGTGAATCGTGGCCACCACTGGTAGAAATAGGGCACCATGCCCCCGGCCCCGTCCCTGACCCGTGACGCCATCGTCGACGCCGCCATCCTCATCATCGAGCGCGACGGTGTCGACGGCCTCAGCATGCGCCGCCTGGCGGCAGAGCTCGGCTCCAAGCCGATGACGCTCTACAATTACGTGGCCAACAAAACCGAACTGCTGCAACTGGTTCTGACCGAAGTGTCGGCACGAATCCCATGGGTCCGGCCCGACGGTCCGCCGCGTGACCGGATGATCGACGTCGCGGTCGGCATGTACGACGAACTGGCGCGCATCTCCTGGATCGTCCCGATTCTGCGTGACGGGACCACCGTCGGCGCACCTGCGCTGGTCCTTGCCGAGACCTTCGTCGAGGCCGCCCTGGAGCTGGGGGTCGACGAGGTCGAGGCGATGTCGGCCTGGCGCGCGGTGTGGTACATCGTCGCCTCCGAACTCCAATGGCAGGACACCCTCGCGCGCCGCACACCGGGCGAGAAGTCGTGGCATCAGACCATCGATCCCGCCGACCTCGTCGACGTCCCGACGATCGCGCGCCTCCTGCCGCACCTGCCCGAGTACGCCGCGCAGTTCCGGGTCCGCGACGCCGTGTCGGCACAGGTCGACGGGGTGCTCGCGCGGGCGTCGCGGGGCGCCTGAGCGCTGTCAACGCACACCAGGGCGCTGTCAACGTAGACGAGAGCGCCGTCAACGCACACCAGAGCGCTGTCAACGGCGCGGGGAGTCCCTTGTACCAACCGGGAGTCTTAGGTTACCCTCACGTACGCATACGTAAACGTACGCGTACCGAAACGCGTCGCGTACCTCGATCGGAGGTTCCCTCGTGACCACGCCGTCGACGTCCGTCGCCGCGCCCGCACACCATCGGGCACTCATCGCGACGATCTTCTCGTTGCAGTTCCTCGTCGCGCTCGACATGTCCCTGGTCAACATCGCGCTCCCGCAGATGCGCGGTGACCTCGGGTTCACTGCTGCCGGACTGCAATGGGTGGTCACCGCCTACCTGCTGACCTTCGCCGGGCTGATGCTGCTCGGCGGACGCCTCGGCGATCTCTGGGGACGACGGACGGTCATCCTGGCCGGCCTCGCCCTCTTCGCGGTGGCCAGCATCGCCGGAGGAATGGCGACGGGCTCCGCCCTGCTCGTCGGCGCCCGCGCACTGCAGGGCGTCGCCGGGGCACTTCTGGCGCCTGCATCCCTCGCTCTCGCGTCGAGCATCGCCGACCCGGCCGTCCGCAAGACGGCGATGGCCTTCTGGGGTGGTGCAGGAGCCGCCGGAGGTGCGGTCGGCGTCGTGCTCAGCGGCGTCCTCACCGACTGGTTCTCCTGGCGGGCAGTGCTGTTCGTCAATGTGCCGATCGTCGCGATCGCCTTCGCCGCGGCCCTGCGCGGTGTCGCGCACGAGCAACGGCGCGATGCCGGACGCCTCGACGTCGGTGGCGCGGTCCTCGTCACCGCAGGCGTCGGTGCGCTGGTCTACGCGGTCAGCTCCGGCGGCGACCACGGCTGGTCGTCGGCGCCCACCGTCATCGGATTCATCTGTGCGGCAGTACTACTGATCGGATTCGCTCTCGTCGAACGCTCCGTCACCCACCCGCTCATGCCGCCGCATCTGATGGCCGCCCGTAGTATTCTGGGCGCCAACATCTTCGGATTCATGCTCGCCGCCGGCCAACTCGCGGCATTCTACTTCGCCTCGCTGTTCGTGCAGACGGTCTGGAATGTCGAATCCGACATCGCCGGATTACTGTTCCTGCCGTTCTGCGTCGGCGTCGTCATCGGCATCGTGGCCTCGAGCCGGATCGCACCGATCATCGTTCCCCGCAACAGCATCGGGGTCCTTGGTCTGCTCGGCGCCGTCGGACTGCTGCTGTTCGCGCTGGTGCCCGACGAGTTCGACTTCTGGCGCGGAATCCTGTTGCCCTCGCTGGTCGCGGCCATCGGTATCGGCGGATCGATGGTGCTCGTCGGAACCGTCGGGACCGCCGGTGTGCGTGACTCCGACGTCGGCCTCGCCTCCGGCGTGCTCAACAGTTCCCGGCAACTCGGCGGCACCATCGGCCTCGCGATCCTGGTGACCGTCGCCGCGCACTCCGCACTCCCCGCCGACGGCTTCCGGACCGGATTCGCGGTGGGCGCAGCATTTCTCGCGATCGGCACGGTGATCGCATGGCTCGTGCTACCCGGCACGACCCACCAGCACGACGCTCAGAAGTAGACCACCATGATCTGCGCCAGAAGCACTTTCACGATCATCGACACCGGGAACAACACCGCATACCCCAGCGCCACCCGCTGATCGGGCACCTTACCCATCGCGAACGCATACGGCGCCGGATTCAATTGCGACCCGGTCAGACCGCCGAGTGCCCGCGCCGTCCCATAGTGCAGCACGGTACGCAGGCCGACGACGCACACCAGGGCGTGCGCCAGGGAGATCGTCAACCCCAGCGTCACCAACTGAATACCGTTGTCGCCCAGCGCCGTCACTAGACCTGCGCCGGCGCCGGTGCCGACCGCCACCAGAAACACCAATAGCGAGTACTGATTCAAGGTGTTGGCGACGTTGCCCGGTAGCGTCCACACCACCGGGCCGGTGCGGCCGAGCGCGCCCAGGATCACACCGACGATGAGAGGCGCTGTGGCCGTGCCCAATACGAGCGTGCCGCCTCCGGGCAGCGGGATCTCGACGAACGCCAGCATCAGACCGATCGTCAATCCCAGGCCGAGGCCGATCGGATTGATGTCACCGGCGGCGCGTTCGGAATCACCGAGTTCGGTGGCGATCTCGGCGAGCCGATCGCGGTGTGCGGTCACCCGGAGACGATCCCCGCTCTGCAGCACCAGATCCGGCGTGGCGATGATGTCGACGTCGCCGCGACGCACCCGGCTGACCACCGCGTCGAACCGCTCCTCCATCCGTAGCTCCTGCAACTCGCGGCCCACCAGCCGCGGATTCGACAGGGTGATCCGACGAAAGTCGATGGCACTGCGATCCATCCACGGTTCCGACGCCGCGGGCCGCCCCAACTCGTCGACGATCGATTCCGCCACATTCTCCCGCGCCGTGATGGTCACCAGGTCGCCGGGATACAGACGTTCGGACTCATGCGCGACGACGGTCTCCGCGTCCCGGGTCAATCGCGAGATGACCGCCGAAAACCGTTGGGAGAAATCGTGAACGGTCAGGCCCGGATCATGCACGATCTCCAGGGTGCGCACCACGATCGGCGGGAGCTTCTCCCGGTCCTCGGCGGTCGGCTTGCGTCTGCCGGCCGAGATCAGATACGTACACGCCAGGATCGTCAGGAACACCGTGATCGGATACGCCACGGCGTAGCCGATCGCGGGTTGCGGTGGGATGGGGCCATCGCCGGCGAGTTGCTCCTGCACGGCGCCGAGCGCGGCGGTCGCGGTACCCGCACCGGCGAACGACCCGGCGATCGTCCCGATGTCCAGCCCGAAGGCCTTGCCCACGCCGAGCGCGGCGGCGGCCATCGCGATGATGGCGGTGATCGACACCAGCACGGGTTTCCAGCCGGTGCGAATGGCGTTGACGAATGACGGCCCCGCGGCGATTCCGACGACATAACAGAACACGCACAGCGACAGGCTCGTCACGATCGGCGGCAATGACACATCGGAGTCGATCGCCGACAACGCGAGCGCGACGAACAATGCGCCCGCCGGGCCGAAGGAAACGGGGCCGAACGGGATTTTCCCCACGATGCATCCGACCCCGACGCAGAAGAACAGGGTGAGAAGTGGGCTGTCGACAAACCAGTGCATGAACTGCTCCCGACGTGAGTTCGAAACCTCTCACAGATCACCACGTCCATCACCCGATGGCAAGGGGCGCCGAAATCCCACCAGTCTCATCATTCACATCTATGCTGGGCGAAAGTCCCTGCCCCTACGTTCGACCGAAGGGGATGATCGTCGATGTCCCGACGACGGCAACGCGCACTCGCCGCGATCGGACTTGCCCTGATGGCGACGCTGACGGCATGCGGATCACCCACCCGACCACCCGAGAATCCTGCGCAAATGGTCACGCTCGACGACGAAACGATCCCCGCCCAATTCGACATGACCTACCGCTGGATTCCCGGTCCCGTCGTCGAGGTCAATGGCCCGGAGGGCACATTCGTGCGTGCCTTTGTCGAATCCTTCGAATTGGCCAACGCCGGGGAATCCCTGCAGTGGGGATATCCCGGTTTCGCCGATGCCGCGCCATCGAATATTTCCCAGATGATCACCGTCTATCCACCCGAGGTGTCCCCGACGGAGCCCGGCGTGGGTACCACCTTCTACACCGCGCTGCGCCGCGAGGACAGGGCCGACTGGACGCGAATCGTGTTGTGCCGATACAGCTATCAATCGGTGCGCGGCGCCGACAGCCCCAAGTGGCGATCCCGGACGATGCCCGCCCGCCCGGTCGAGATCGACCTCGTCCGCACCGGCGCCACCCCACCCGCCCGACCCACCGGCCCCGGTCGTACCACTGGCCGCAACGTCTTCGGCGGCTGGTATGTCACCCGCTTCGACTTCATGGCGATCTACCCGACCCCCACCGCCGACCAGCAGGCCTGCGACGCGTCGACGCCGGCCGAGTTGCCCCGCCGCGAACCGATCGACCAGGCCCAGCCCTGGCCGACGATGCCACCGAGCCCCGGCTGGGCGACCGCGCCGCAGGTGTGACCGATCCCCTGGGAACTCGGCGTCGACGTCGCGTCGGCCGCCCGCACCGGCCGTGGCACGATCAAGGGCGTGGCAACCCCAACCCAGTGGATCGCAGGCGCGCGACCCCGAACCCTGCCCAACGCGATCGCCCCGGTGGTCGCCGGTGTCGGCGCAGCCCTCTACGTCGGCGACGTCACCTGGTGGAAGGCGGTGCTCGCGCTGCTGGTGTCCGTCGCCCTGATCATCGGGGTGAACTTCGCCAACGACTACTCCGACGGCATCCGCGGCACCGACGATGAGCGGGTCGGGCCGATGCGGCTGGTCGGGTCCGGGGCCGCCGCACCCGGGGCGGTCAAGGCCGCCGCGTTCGCCTGCTTCGGGTTCGGTGCTGTCTGCGGTCTGATCCTCGCGGTCACCACCGCGTGGTGGCTGGTGGTGATCGGTGCCGTCTGCATCGCCGGCGCCTGGTTCTACACCGGCGGATCCAAACCGTACGGCTATTACGGACTCGGCGAGATCGCCGTGTTCACCTTCTTCGGCCTGGTCGCGGTGCTCGGCACCCAGTACGTCACGTCGGGCCGCGTCGACTGGGTGGGCCTGGTCTGCGCGATCGCCGTCGGCGCCATCTCCACCTCGGTCCTGGTGGTCAACAACCTCCGCGACATCCCCAGCGACACCGAATCCGGCAAGATCACCCTCGCCGTCCGGCTCGGCGACCGCGCCACCCGCGTCCTGTTCGTCGTCCTCCTGTCGGTGCCGCTGATCGCGAGTCTGGTGCTCATCCCCGCCACCCCATGGGTGTTGATCGGGCTGGCCACCGCACCGTTGATCGTCGTCGCCGCCCGCCCGGTCCTCCGACACGCCACCGGTCCCGGTCTCATCCCGTCGCTGGGTGCCACCGGCATCGCGATGCTGGTCTGGTCGATCCTCACCGCGGTCGGTGTGGCCCTGGCCTGACGGGCCTGTAGCGGATCACTCGATATAACTGGGATGGCTCAGCGGTCTCGCGTCAATAATTGTCGTGAGTGGTCGTATTCATCCCGGTTGTATCGGCATCGGCGCCCGCGACCCCGCTTCCCGTGCCGCATCGATTGCTGCAGCATGCGGGTCTCGTCCTGTAGCGCGTGGTCGGTGCTCGCCGCGGTCGGTGTGGGCCTGGCTTGACGGGCCTGTAGCGGATGAGCCGATATAACCGGGATGGCTCAGCGGTCTCGCGTCAATAATTGTCGTGAGTGGTCGTATTCATCCCGGTTATATCGGCATCGGCGGCCGCGACCCCGCCTTCCGCGCCCAACGATTCCCGCAGCATGCGGATCTCGTCCTTCAACTCGCGGATCTCGGCGGCGGTCGCGGCCCGGCCGGCGTCATCCTCCTCGGCAACCCGCTCGACGATCCACGACGCGATCGTCGCGGTGACCACACCGATGAGACTGATCCCGCCGATCATCAGCAGTACCGCGACGACCCGTCCGGTGATCGTCACCGGCGCAGAATCCCCGTAGCCGACGGTGGTGACGGTGACGAACGACCACCACACCGCATCCCCGAACGACGTGATCGTCGCGCCCGGATGTCCCCGTTCGGCGTCGTACACCGCCAGGGATGCCACATAGATGAGCAGTATCGCCGTCGCGGAGGTGTAGATCGCAACTCGACCGCGGATCGCACCCCCGAGTGCCTTCTGTAGCGCACCGACCAGGATCACCAAGCTGACCAGCCGCAACGGCCGCAGGATCGGCAGGAGGACGACCGCCAGATCGAACAGGTGCCGCACAAACCAGCGTCCCCGATCCGGGGTGATCGACAACCGCACGAAGTAGTCGACGACGAACACCAGCCACGACAACCCGACGACGATCCGGATACCGAAGGAGAACAGCCGACCGGGATCGCCGAGCACATCCACCGAGTACGCGATCAGGAACAGGGCGGCGATGATCGCCAACGGCCATTCCGCACGTTTCTCCCACCCGGCAAGGAGATCGAAGCGCTCCTCGCGCGATCGTGGCATCCCATGTCCTCACGTCGGGTGAACTGTCATCCGAATCGGTCGGCCCACGGTACCTGCCCGGTCCGACATCGGTGATCACTCGGCGGGTTCGGCCTCCGGGATGTCGCTCGGGCCGGACTCCGAGGACTCCGAGGGCTCCGACGGCTCCGAAGAGGTGCTCGGAATCACCTGCCCATCGAATTCGGGGACCTCGGGGACCGCGGGTTGCTCGATCGGCGTCACCGGCGCATGGGTTTCGGAGGTGCTCGGCTCCGTCGTGGTCGTCGACGTCGTCGAACTCGATTCGGCAGCACCGCCGCCACCGCTGCCCGCGTCGGGGGCTTCGGAGGTGGTCTCGGCGGGCGGGGCGGGTGCGGTGGTCGCCTCGGTCGGGGCGGACGGAATGGGTGTCGACGGCACCGGGCTCGCCGGATCGGTCGCCGCCGGGGCGGCCGCGGACTCGGGGTCGACGGAGGCGACCTGGGCGGCAAGGGTCTGCTGGGTCGCGACGAGCGCGGTCGGGTCGGTGGCCTGGATGGCGGCCGTCGCCGCGACGAGCAGATCCATCACCGCGCCGGGTTCGGTGCCCGCAACACCGAGGGAACTCCACACCTCGTATCCGCGGACCTTGCCCCGATACCGTTTGGCCAATTCGGCTGCGAAGGCCGCGAACTCGTCGATGCGCGGGGCGTCGGTGTCGGTCTCGCCCGCCGACCACGGTGAGGTGACCCCCGCGACGATCACCACGTTCATGCCGCGCGCCTGGGCCCCCTCGACGATGTCGTCCAGGCGTGACCACGCCGCCGAATTCTCGCCATCGGCCTCCAGATACTGCCACGGCGCGCCGACCCGGATGTCGGTCACACCCAGCGCACTCAGGTTGTCCAGGGTCGCGTCGAGGTCGGCGTCGGAGATCCGGTAGATCTTGTCGTCGACGACACCGAGTTGGGTGGGTTCGGCCCCCATCGAGGCCAGCGCGACCTGCAGGTCGGTGCTGGGTGCCGACGCGCTGGTGTCGACGCCGGGTACCGCCCACACCGTGGTGCCGACCATCACGCCCGCTATCCCGGCCGTTAGCACACCCGCAGCGACGCGGCGCGTCAGCGGGGTGAAACTCGGCATCATGACGGGACTTTCTCAGGTGCGATAAGGACGTACTCAGGATTGTCCCGTACTTGGGGGCCATAAGGGAAGTAAATGCCTGTCCTACGACCAAGCGAATTTCAAAAAGTGCGCAATCCGTGACCGCGTCGGGTCATCCCGACGGACCGAGGGGGTCTCAGGACGACGCCGGCAACCCGAACGCCGCGAGCACCGTCTTCGACCACAGCTTCTGGCCCGCCTCGTTCGGATTGAGGCCGTCGGCCATCAACGCGGCGCGTGCGGAGGCGTCGGCGGGAAACGCCGAGTACACGTCGATCACCTGAATGCCCGCGGCATCCATCGCCGACGCGTACCCCGACACCTGGTCGGAATTGTCGCCGTCACGCGGCGGATTCTGCTTGATCACCGCAATCCCGGCATCCGGATATTTCTTCTGAATGGCCGAGATGAGTGGCTGGATCTGCTCGGCCAGCGGCTGCGACGCATCCTCGGTGAGGCCGAAGTTGAGCAGCACCAGATCCGGTGTGCCGATCGATTCGCCCGACGGGGCGGTGGTCAGCGCGGTCAGATTGTCCAGCGCATACGCCGCGTCCTTGCCCGACGCCGAACCGTTCCAGAAGCCGATCGCCCCGTTGGGGCCGGTGCCGAGGACCACCGGTGCCCCGTACTTGGAGGTCGTGGGGTTCCAGTAGGCGGTGGCGACCGTCCGGTCCAGTGAACTGCTGATCGCCCGGCCCAGCTCCGGGGCCCACCCCGACGTCGAGGCTCCCGTCGAATCACCAAGCAGCAGAATCGTTTTCGGCTCCTTCGGGTCCGCCTTCGCGGCGTCGAAGAAGGCGACGGTGGCCGGGGTGGCCGCGGGCGCGGTGGTACTCGGCGCGCTCGGCGTCGTCGTCGCGGTCGATGACGTCGGAGCGGTCCGGTTGGACGAGATCACCAGCCCGACCACCAGGATCACCACGCACACGGCCATGACAATCCACGCCCACAGCGGAGCGGAATCATAGATCCGCCGCACCCAATTCTTCACGTCGCCAAACCCCGATCACCGAACCGCACGCCCAACAAATGTCCTCACCCTAGCGGGCCCCGGGAATCACTGCCCGATTCACCGTCGCCGTCGTGTGGTCCGATCGAGGGAATTCTCGTCCGGGAAATTCGCCTCAACAATCACCGGTGGCCGGCTGTCCGGCGAAACGCGCGGCGATCCACTGTCCGAGCAGTGCACCGGGGTCCAGCGAATGCCCCTGCCCCTCGCGACGCACCCTCGTCACGGTGTCCCCGAGCGTGCACGCCCGACCGAGGGTGACTTCCATCACGTCGACCGGGATGATCTCGTCGACGCTGCCGTACATCGCGAGGATGGGCACGTCGGTTCGGGTGCGCGGCAACGACATCGAGTCCAGGACGCCCCGCAGCCGGTCGGCGTCGGCGGCATCGGCCATGAAGGCGTCGCCGTCGGCGGCGTTCACCTCGTCGGTCAATCCCGAGCGTTCCCCCGAACACGACACCAGCGCGTCGACGTTCTGCCCGACCGCCCCGTGTAGGTAATCCCCGGCGGTGAGCTGCGGATTCGCCTGCGCGACGCCCTTCACCAGAATCGGATACAGCCACCGTTGTGACGGCGTCAGTTCGCCCGACTGGGCGCGATCGACGAGGTAACCGGCGTCGAGCAGGGGCACCGTCGCCGCCGCTCCCACCAACTGCCCGGCGCCCGGACCGTAACCGGCGAACTCCTCGGCGCTCGCCCACGCCGCCGCGCCGCCCTGAGAGGCGCCGACCGCCACCCACTCCGGGCCGATCGTCGGCTCCACCGACCGTGCCGCGCGGGTGGCGTCGATGACGTTGTAGCCCGCGGTCCGCGGCTCCAGATAGGGGTGAGCCGGCCCGCTCGTGCGTTCGCCCAGACCCTGATAATCGGTCGTGACCACCGCATATCCGGAGTTCAGAAAGCCGGCGACGGCCCGGATGTCACCGAACATGTCCGCGCGGTCGGACGGCCCGCAATCGCGGGTCACACCCGTGGTGCCGTGCGCATAGGCGATCAACGGCCAGCCGCCCGCGGGCCGGTCGCCGCCGGGAACGAACACCGCACCGGAGACGGTGGTGGCCGCGCCGTCGACCCCGGACACCGACCGATACACGATGCGGGTGGCGCGCGTCTCCGACGGCAGGTACGACGACCACGCGGTCAGCGGATCGGTGGACGACACCACCTGCCCGCGCGCCGCCAGGGTCGCCGCCGCCGGCGAGGGTGCCGCGGCGGGGGAGTGCACGGCCTCCGGTGCCGCGGAATCGCAGCCGACGACGACGATCGCGGTGCACACCGCCACCACCGCACCGGCCATCCGATTCCGCAACAACACACGGAGAACGGTAGCGGGCCCGCCGACGCCGGATTGCATTGGCGTTGCGGGTGCATGATTCTGTTTCGCGTGGGTGTGCTTCTCGGGGGAGAAATCGGGACCGACGACGACGCTGTCGACGACAGGCGGCGGCGCAAGTCGATGCCGCCGGAAATCAGTGCCGACCCCGAGGCGATCGTCGCGCCCGCCGACGACGAGATCTACGAATACCTGGGCCCACAGATGCGATGGGTGCAGCTCGCGTTGCTGATCGCGTTCGGGTTGTCGGCGTGGTCGCTGACCGCCTTCGCCACCGCGCACCCCTGGCTGTGGCCGGCGCTGGTGGTGCTGGGCCTCAACGCCATCGGCACCCTGCTGTCCCTGGCGACCGGCCTCAGCCGACGTCGTGTGACCTGGCGCACACATCAACAGTGTGCTGCCACTTGGGTTCCCGACGGCGGGGTGTTCGCCTCCGTCGACGTGTTCCTGCCGACCTGCGGCGAAAGCCTGGCCATCCTGCGCGCCACCTACACTCACGTCGCGGCGTTGTGCTGGCCGGGTGAGCTCACCGTGCACGTGCTCGACGACGCCGCCTCCGACGAGGTCCGCGACCTCGCCGCCGAATTCGGATTCCGCTATCACCTCCGCCCCGACCGCGGGCACCTCCGCAAGGCCGGGAACCTCCGTTACGGATTCACCCAGAGCTCCGGTGACGTGGTGATCATCTTCGACGCCGACTTCTGCCCACGCCACGACTTCCTCGCGCACCTGATGCCCTACCTCGACGACCCGCGGGTCGCCATCGTGCAGAGTCCGCAATGCTTCGCCACCACCGAGACGATGGGCTGGATCCAACGCACCGCCGGCGCCACCCAGGAGTTCTTCTACCGGTGGGTGCAGCCGTCCCGCGACCGCATGGACGCCGCCAATTGCGTTGGCACATCGGCCCTCTACCGGCGCAGCGCCCTCGAGGCGGTCGGCGGGTTCGCCCCCATCGAACACAGCGAGGACCTGCACACCGGCCGTCACCTGCAGCAGGCCGGCTACCTGATTCGCTATGTGCCGGTGGTGCTCTCACGGGGACTGTGCCCGTCGGATCTCGCCGGCTTCCTCAACCAGCAGTACCGCTGGTGCATGGGATCGCTGTCGCGGGTGCGCAATACCGTTGTGGCCGAGCCGAAACGGATGACCTTCCGGCAGGCGATGGCCCATTGGGCCGGGGTCTTCTACTACCTGACGACCGCATTCAACGTCTTCCTGGTCTTCCTGCCCGGCGTCATCATGGTGACCGCCTTCCCCGACGACGTCCGGCCCTGGCAGCTGGTGCCGTTCCTGTTCGGGCTGTGGGTGTATGTGGTGATGTTCCCGTTGGTGTCGCGCACCCGCTGGCGATTCGAGGTGCTGCGCATCCAGATGGCCTACAGCTTCGCCCACGCCATCGCCATCCTGCACAAGATCATCGGCCGCGAAATCGGTTGGGTGCCCACCGGAGTCGTCGGCAAGTCCAACTCGCTGGCCCGCTCCATCAGCATCCTCGGCGCGGTGTCGCTGGGGGCGTCGCTGATCGTGTTCTGGGTGTTCATCCTGCGCGACATCCGCTACCACGGACTCGCCTCATTCTGGATGATGGTCGGATTCGCCTGCGTCTACACCTATCTCGCCCTCCCCCTGTTCGTCGAATTCATGCGGATCCTGTTCTCCCGCGGACGATCGAAGGTGTCGGCATGAACGGCTGGACCGACCCCGACGACCATCCCACCCAGCGCATTCCGCGGATCGCGGACGTGCCCGGATACGAGATGGGTCCCGACGATGTGGATACCGACCGGTTCGGTGCGGCGGAGCCGACCCCGCCTTCCGACGTCCCCCCGCGTGACACTCTTCCTCGTCCGACCATCACCGACCGCCGCCCGACCGCACCGAACTGGAACCGCATCACCGCGTGGGAAGTGGTGGGCTACACCGCCGTCATCGTGTTCATCGGGGCGGTGGCATTGGGTGTCTTCGACATCATGTTGCCGTGGACGACGTCGTGACCGCACCGCACACCTCGAAGTTCTTCACCGACATCGCCGGGCTCCGCGGCGTCGCGGTGCTGCTCGTCGTCCTGTTCCACGCCCGCATCCCCGGACTCGACGGCGGGTTCGTCGGCGTCGACATCTTCTTCGTCATCTCCGGGTTCCTCATCACCGGCCTGCTGATCCGGGAGTTCGAACGCAGCGGATCGTTGTCGTTCAAGGGGTTCTACGCCCGGCGCTTCCGGCGGATCATCCCGGCCGCCGCCCTGGTGATCGTGGTGTCGCTGATCGGCGCGATGCTGACGATGCCGCTGCTGCGGGTGTTCAAACAGGCCATCGACTTGCTCGCCGCCGCAGCCAATCTCGCGAACTGGCACTTCATCGCGCAGAACGCCGACTACCTCGCCGGCGCCATCGACGGCAGCCTCGCCACCCACTTCTGGTCACTGGCCATCGAGGAACAGCTCTACTTCGTGTGGCCGCTGACGATCTTCTTCGCCGCCATCCTCGTCGCGAGAACCCCACTGCGCAGACACCTTTCGATCCGCTGGTCCATCGCGCTGGTCGTCGGACTGTTGACCATCGGGTCGTTGATCTGGGCGATCCGGCTCACCCCGGTCGATCCGGCCACCGCGTACATGGCCACCTACACCCGCGTCTGGCAGTTCGGAGTCGGTGGACTGCTCGCCGTGATCGAACCATTGCTGGCGTGGTGGTCGCGAAAAGCGCTGTCGGCGCGAGCGTTCGCGATCCTGCTGGGGTGGGCCGGGCTCGCGGGCATCGTCGCATCGGCGGTCCTCATCGACGCCTCCACGCCGTACCCGGGAACGGCGGCACTGCTGCCGACGCTGGCGGCGGCCCTGCTGATCCTGTCCGGACAGGTCAGTCCCGGAGCATGGTTCGCCCCCGGATTCCTGCTGTCGTTTCCGCCGATGCGTTTTCTCGGTCGGGTGTCGTACTCGTGGTACCTGTGGCATTGGCCGGCGCTGGTGCTCTTCGAGACGCAGACCGGGATCACCACCTGGCCCGCGTTGCTCGCGGTGAGCGGGGTGTCGCTGCTGATCGCGACCGCCTCGACGCTGTACTTCGAAGAGCCGATCATCCGCAATGCCGAACTGAAGCGCAACAATTCGGCGTCCATCTCGGTCGGGCTGACCGGGCTGGTCATCGGGTTGGCGACGGCGATGGTCGTCGGCGTGGTGACCGTCAACATCGCCAGCAAGGACACCATCACCAACGCCACGTTGAGTTATCAGTCGGTGTTCGGGCAGGAGAGTTCGGCCACGTCGGGACCGGTGGTACCCAACCCGTTCCAGGCCTACGACGACCGTCCCGAACCCCACGAATGCCTGGTCCCGGTGGGGGAGTACGGCCCACCACACGAATGCGCCTTCGGGCCCGGTGACGGTATCCCGGTGGTGCTGTTCGGTGACTCGCACGCCGAACAGTGGGCGGAGACGGTGCGCGACATCGGGAATGCGCACGGCTGGCGGATCTACCAGTTCACCAAGGCGGCCTGCCCGGTGCAGAACATCCTGCCGCAACGCGGACGACCCGACCCGTTCAACAAGGAGGACTGCATCCGCTGGCGGGAGGACACCCTCAACCAGATTGCGGCCATCCAGCCGAAGGTCATCGTGTTCTCGTCACTGTCGACGTATGTACCCACCTACGAGGAGTCGGCCGCGGCCTGGGACGACAGCCTCACCCGGCTCCGCGACACCGGTGCCGAACTGGTCTACCTTGCCGACACCCCGTACCCCAATTTCCAGATCGCCGACTGCATGTCGGGTGCCCTCGACGACTGGACGAAATGCAACTTCCACCTCGACGACGTCGTCCGCCACGAACCCATCCTCACCGAACAGGCCCGCGGCGGCGACCGCGACATCCTCACCCTGTCGGTCAATGATCTTCTGTGCGAGGGCAATACCTGCTTCCCGGCCCGCAACAAGATTCTCTTCTACCGTGACGAATCCCACCTGACCGCCACCGCCGCACGCGTTCTCGGTCCGGCCCTCACCAAACAACTCGACAAGGCGCGGTTCGACTATCGGGCGAGGTGACCCCGCCGACCGACCGTAACGCCCGACCGTAACCCCCCCCGGCGGCTACGCCGCCGACTCGCAACGCTCGTCGGCACTCGGCCAGCGGGAGCTGGTCGGTACGAACTGCTTGGTGGGCCAATATAACCGGGACCGCTCAGCTCATCGGGAGCAATTATGGTTCTGATCGGCTGAGCCATCCCGGTTGTATTGCCTCGCTGCCCGATCCCACCCCGAAGGCCGATATAAACGCGGTGTGAGAGGGCCTTCGCGTCGTATATCGACACGAGCGGCCTCTCACACCGCGTTTATATCGGTTGCTGGTGCTGGTGCTGGTGCTGTTGCGGCGAGATCAATCCCCTGGACGATCGTCACCCCGCTGGCCGAGTGCTCGCGAGGAACGATCGAGTGTCGAGGCCGCTTGGCCGCACGGTGCTGGGAGTTGTTGGGCGGGTGAGGCTGTCGTGTTGCGGTGAGAGCCTCGACCTCGACGAGCTCGGCTCGTCGGAGACACCACCGACTGGCAACGCTCGTCGGAACTCGGCCGGCGGGAGCTGGTCGGTACGAACTGCTCGGTGGGCCAATATAACCGGGACCGCTCAGGTTATCTGGAGCAATTATGGTTTCTGATCGGCTGAGCCATCCCGGTTGTAGCGCCTCGCCGCCCGATCCCACCCCGAAGGCCGATACAAACGCGGTGTGAGAGGGCCTTCGTGTCGTATATCGACACGAGCGGCCTCTCACACCGCGTTTATATCGGTATCCGGCTGGTCAGCTTTCACCACCCGTCAATTCTGGTCGCAGGCAACCCCGTCGCCGTCACGGTCGAGGCCCGGCCGGTAGCCGGGTTCGCCGAGATACAGCGGAGCCGCCCCGGCCGCGCGGGCATCGGCGCAACTCGAGTAGTACGCACCCGGCGCCTGCGTGGTGGTCGGCACACGGGGAATCGTGGTGGTCGGCTCGGGGGTCTCGGTGCTGGTCGGGATGAGCCCACGGGGGACCGTACTGGCGTTCGGCACCGCCGAGGTCGACGCCGGGGCCGACGACGACGCCCTCGAACTGGTGCTCGGCGATTCGGTGACCGTCACCGTCGACACACTGGTCACCGTCGTGGTGCTCGGCGCGGCCGCGGTGTCCCCGCCGGAGCCGATCACCCCGCCGATCCCGCACGACAGCAGCAGCGCAAACAGTCCGAGAATGATGGCGCCGATGATGAGCAGCGGCTTCTTACCCCCACCCGACGACCCACCCGACGGCGGTTGCCCACCCGTCGGCGGCTGATCACCCGGCGGCGGGGTCGGGGGAGTCGGCGGCCACTGCTGCGTTGTCATACTTGTTCGCCTTTCACACGATCTCCCGTGTTCCTACCAGTCCGGGTGCAGGTGTCACTGTCCCCCGAAGAGACCAATTCGGACAAACCGCCAGGTCAGCCGCCGACCATCGTCGCCAGTCCCTGCCGGAACGCGGCCAGGCTCGCCGGCGTCGAATTGAAACGCCAGTCCCGTTCCTTGTCCATCTGAAACCAGACGAATCCCTGCACCCGCGAGTGGTTTTCGACGACACCGAAGAAGTCGCGAATCCAGTTGGCCTTGGCGTCGGGACCCTCGCCCTCGGCGGCGGCGACCTCGGTGATGAGGATCGGGTGGCGGGAATCCAGACGTGCCAACGCCGCCAGACCCGACGTGAACAGGTCGGGGGCGCTCTGCCAGTGATGGCCGGGCACATCACCCCAGTTGTAGCCGTCCAGGCCGAGCCGATCCACCAGGTTGGGTCCGGGGTAGGCGTCGTCAAAAGGACTGGTGCCCAGGGTCAGTGTGTTGGGCGCCCACACGAACTCCAGTGTGCCCGGACGTTGCGCGCTGATCACCGTGTGCATCCGCGTCCACGCGGCGCGGTAGTCGGCGGCGGTGTTGCCGTTCACGCCGACCGCCCACGGATACCACGTCCCGTTCATCTCCTGAGCGAACCGCAGCAGCACCGGTTTGCCCCACGACGCGAGAGTGCGTCCCCAACGGGCGAATTCGGTGTCGTACCGACCGGCGGCCACCTGCGACAACGCATACGCGGGCTGGGTGATCCCGCCGTCGGGACGCCACGGTTCCAGCGTCAGTAGGGGAGTCGCGCCGAACTCGGTGATCGCCGACAGCGTGCGTAGCGGTACCTCGTCGCCGATCGCGGCAAAGCAGTGCACATACGACGGTGGCGCACCCGCCAGGTTCGTCAGCTGCTGCAGCGGAGTGCGGGTCGTCCCGGCCACCGGCATCACCGACGGAATGAATGCGCCCCACCGTCGCGGGGGCGGGGCCGCCGAGGAACTGGTCTCCGCCGGCGTCGTCGACGAACAGGCCGCCACCGCCAGCCCCGTCGCACCCAGCAGACCCGCACGCAGCAGGTCACGGCGTCGCAGGCCCGGCATCTCCACCCGGCAATGCTATGCGACCTGCCCTGGCCGGTCCCGCCACGTACGGGTCCACTGATCCGTCACGCCATTTCCCCACCGAGCGCGCCACGCCGTGAATAGACTTTCGAAACAATGACCACAGAGTCGTCGGGAGGCTCGCAGTGAATGCCCGCAGAATCACGTGCCGGACATTGGTGACGACATTCATCGTGGTCATTTCCGTGGTGATCGCACTGATCGCCGCGACGATCGGCGGCCCGGCCGCCCGCGCCGCCGACGTCCCCGCCCCGGACGACGGCTACGGCTTCTCGCAGGGTGCCGCCACCCAGTACCTCAGCGCGACCGACGTCAACCGCGAACTGGACGCGGTGTCGAAGACGAATGCGCAGTGGCTGCGGGTGTTCATCGACTGGTCGAGCGTGGAGGCCACCAAGGGCAGCTACGACTGGACCATCCCCGATCGGCTGGTCGCCGCGGCCCGCGCACGCAACCTGAAGGTCCTCGCGCTGGTCACCACCACTCCGACGTGGGCGCGGCGAGCCGCGGCACCCGGGCAACTCGGCATCTACGCACCGCCGTCCGATCCCGCGACGCTCGGCGCATTCCTGCAGAAGGTGATCGCGCGCTACGACGATGTCACGCGCTTCGAGATCTGGAACGAGCCGAACCTGCCCGCATTCTGGGGTCTGACACCGTCGAATCCCACCGAGTACACGGCCCTGCTGAAAGCGGCCTACACCGCGATCAAACAGAAACTGCCGGGAACCGAATCGACGGTGGTGGCCGCCGGAATGAGCCCCGATGCCGGGGCCGTGGATTTCGTCACGAAAATTTATGCGGCAGGAGCGAAAAGCTATTTCGACGCCGCGGCAATGCATCCCTACGTCTTTCCCGGCGGCATCTCCGCGACACCCAACGGCTGGACGGAACTACAACAGATCCGAGGGGTGATGGTGACCAACGGTGACTCCGACAAGCGCATCTGGATCACCGAGATGGGCGCGCCCACCCGGCCGACGAACACCTCGGACGCCACCAGTTCGTCGGGCTCCACCGGGTCGCTGGGATTCGGGGCCAACGAGATGGTCAGTCAGCAGGAGCAGGCCACCCAGATTCTCGACGTCCTCAGCGCCGCCAAGAACTCCGGGTACTGCGGGCCCGCGTTCATCTACTCGGTACGCGACTGGGGGACCTCGGCCAACAACCGCGAGGACAACTTCGGCGCGCTGCTCACCAACGACTGGCAACCCAAATACACCGCGTCGGTGCTCGCGCGGTAGGTCACCGCATCCGCGTCGGGGTGTGCCGTCCGGTGCGTCGGCGGGCCGTGACCGTCACTGCCCACACCGCGATCCAGACCGCGACCAGCGACAGCAGATCCGACTCGGTCAGGCCGTTATGGCTGGTCACGGCGAGCAGCACGGCCCCCTCGAGGGGCCGATTCCAGATCACCCACGCCCCGGCCACGAGCACCAACACGGCGGCCGCGCGAATACTCGGCCGCAGCAGAGTCCACAGCCCGCACGCGAAGAGCAGGTTCAGCAGCACGAGAGCATGGAAGAGGTCAGGTGAACGCATCGTGAACAAGTATGGCCGGATTTGCTGCTGCGTCGCTGACCGACCGGTGTGAACCTGCCCTACCGACTCTCGCGCCAAGGCACGATTCCGAATCGATTCGAACCAATCCATTGCGATACCAGCGCAGGTCGTGTCACCGTCCGCGTGTCGGGACAGCCGTCACACCGAGGAGCGACATGACCTATCCCCCGAACAACCCTGGTGGCACGCCCAACCCGGAGGACCCATACGGCAACCAGGGCTACGGCAATCAGTCCTACGGCAACCAGCCATATGGAAACCAACCGTACGGCGGCCAACCGCAGTCCGACCAGCCCTACGGGCAGTATCCGCCACCGCCCGCGGCGCCCGGCGGATATGCCACCGGCCCCGCCGATTTCGACCTCGGAACGGCATTGAGCTACGGCTGGAACAAGTTCAAGGCCAACGCCGGGACGTGGATCGGCATCTCGTTGATCGCGTTCATCATCGTCGCGGTGATCAACGGTGCGGCAAGGGGATTCGACTACCAGTCGACCAGTGTTGCGTCGAACATCTTTCCGGGTCTGGTGTCGGGAATCCTCAGTGTGCTGGTGCAGGCCGCGTTCACCCGCGGCGCGCTCGACGAACTCGACGGCCGCAAGCCGGGTATCGGTGACTTCTTCAAGTGGAACAACCTCGGCAACGTCTTCATCGCGGCGATCCTCGTGTGGGTGATCACCACGATCGGCTACATCCTGCTCATCATTCCCGGCCTGATCGCCACGTTCCTGCTCTGGTACACCTTCGCTTTCGTCATCGACCGCAATCTGTCGGCGGTCGACGGACTCAAGGCCAGCTTCAATCTGACGTCGAAGAACGTCGGCTCACTGTTGCTGCTCGCGGTCGTGGTGATCGTGCTCAACATCGTCGGCGCGATCCTCTGCGGTGTCGGACTGCTCGTCTCGGCCCCGGTGACCCTCATCGCGTCGACGTACGCCTACCGCACCCTCTCCGGTGGAGCGGTGAGCCCGGCGCAGTGACGCACCGAGACGCCCGCGCATCTGTGGTGCCCGTCACTCGATGACACTGGAAGCGAGTCCTGTCTCACTCTCGCGTGCACGCATGGTGGATCGACCGATCCACACCTTAAGCTCACCTCATGATGATGAGTCGGGGCATCATCGCGGGAATCGTAGGCGTCTTCGCGGCGCTCACCATGTCTGCGTGCAGCCAATCACCTCTCAGTAGCGGACCCACGTCCGCTTCCACCACCGCTGAATTGCCCGCGGGCATGAAGCTCACCGCCAATGGCGACGAAATCGTCTGGTGCGCAATATCTCCGCCCTACCAAGGGATGTACTGGGTGGTCGTCGTCGGCGATCCAACCGGTGGACCCTGCGGCGCCGGGGAGGTCATCACCCAGGAGCAGTTCGACGCCATCGGGGCCACCGAGGTCTGCGAGGTCACACTTCCTGACGGGGGTACCGCCACGTACTACGCCAACTCGGCGGCACGTGCCCGGAACCTCGCCCAGGGAGCATGTGTCGCGAGTTGATCTGCGGCACAGGTAATTTCAGTATCCACCACATCAATCTTCGGGGGAGATTGTTCATGTTCTCTGGAATGCGCATGCGCGCAACCACTCTCGCCGTGGCGGCAGCCATCGGCACCACCATCGCCGCGGGTCCGGCACTCGCCGATCCAACGCCGGTGCCGGCGTCGACGCAGTCGGCGATCGGTCTGGACTGGACCGCCATCGGCGCGCACGCGGCCGCCGCCGGTGACTCCGCGGGCGCGGCCGCCGCTGGTTGGGTTCTCGACGGTCAGCGTGGCGTGACACCCACCGCCGCCGACAGGCTCACCGTCGAGCACGCGGTGCTCGCCGCGGTCGCCTACGACGACGACACCACGGGTACCACCACCGAGGGCGCCACCGGCGAGGGCACCACGGGCACCGCGACGCCGGACACGTCCACCGGGTCGTCGTCGACGGGGTCCTCCGACCTCGGTTCGGACTTCATCCAGGACGCCCTCAAGCAGTTCTTCGCCGACTTCGACTGGTCGGTGATCACCATCCCGCTGCTGTCCATTGCGCTTCAGGGACAAGGGATTCCGGCGGTGATCGCGACACCGTTGGCGCAGCTGATCTGGACGGTCATCGAGGCCACGTTCCCCTCGGCAACCAAGTAGCAACGAACCTTGACTCGGCCGGTCCGGCTCCCACTTCCTCGGGGCCGGACCGGCGGAGTCGTGTGGACGGAACGGACGAATCCGACACGAGCACGCGCACACTGTCGGGGCGGCGGGTTGAATACCGCACATGTCGATCATCCGCCGCGTACTTGCGTCCGCGACTGCGCTGGTCGCCGAGTGCGTGGTGGCGGCGTGCACCGCGACCGCCGATGGTGATGCCGACGCCGTCGACGACGTGATGCCGGTGTCGTCGGTGGACGCGTCCGAACTGCCGACGGTGCTCGACGAACTCGAACCCGAGGCCGGCAGCCTGACGATCGCCCCGGAACTCATGAGCACCTCGGTGATGCCGGCCGGACCCACCACGTGCGGTCCGGCACCCGAGTGGCGGGCGTATGTGGTGGTGACCTCCGGCGCGTTGTCCTGCGCCGAGGCGATCACCCTCATCGAGCGCTTCAACAACGTTCCCGGGATCCGCCGCGGCGATCACGGTGCCACCGTCGACGGCTGGAACTGCACCATCTACGGCGCCGCCGAGGTCGTCGACACCGGCTACGTCATCAAGTGCGTTCGCCCCGATGGTGCGACGGTGACCGTGTCGGATCCGCGGCGGGCGCCGTGAGGGTGAGATGGCGGTTCGCGACGATGCTGTCGGTGAGTGACGAGCGCGGTCCGCGATGATGCCCGCATGACTCCGGACACAGCCGGGTCGGACGAGTTAGCTTGTGCACGAAGGGCTTGTCGCACCACGCCGAGGTCGGGATCATGGACGCCAACTCGCCGGTCGTGTCGGGGACGACGGTACACCTGCAACACCTCGTGAGGTTGATCATGGTCGTCGCTGTCATCGTCATTGTCGTCGCCACCGTGGTGGTGCTCATCTCCCTACCCGTCACTCGCGCAACATCGGCCGACTTCTATCACCGGTCGACGGCGGCGACATGGAAGTCGCGAAGGTAACCGGCCTACCGCCGCCCTCGCTTGCCCATTTCTAGACACTTGGTCGAGTATCGGGCGTCCGTGACCTGGGGTTTTGCCGCAAGGCTACTCGGCAGATGTCTAGAAATGGGCAAGGGTCGCCGTGGTTCGTGCGTATCGGCCCCGGATAGGCGTCAGTTCCGGCCTCGGGTCGCCCAATCCCGTTGACAGCGCTCTCTCATTCACTGACGGCGCTCGTCTCCTCGACGTGAACGCGCTGTCAACGGAATTCAGAGCGATGTCAACGGAATTCAGAGCGATGTCAACGGAATTCAGAGCGCTGTCAACGGAAGTCAGTCGAGACCCCGTTCGACGAACTCGTCGAACCGAACGTGTTGACTGGGTGGTCGCAGCACCGGCTGACGTTGCCGCTCGACCCACAGGCACGGATTGCCGTCCACGTCTCGAGCCAACTTGTGGCGTCGAACGATTCGGGTACCGATCGACGGTATGGTCGCCGGTTCGATCTCGTGGACCTTCTCGCCGTCGGCGGTGTGCACGCGCAACACCTCGGCGACCGGCGCGTCGACCAACGTCGGCTCCTCGCCGGACAGGTCGGCAATTCGACGCTGTACCAACCGTCGTCGCAACTGCTCGTTCACGGGGACCTCGTCCAGCCCGTACGCATGCCAGAACGGAGTCGGTGTGGTCCCGGGTAGATAGTTGTAGCGCCGCGCGCCGGGATCGACCGTCAGTGCTGCAGCGGCGGGAGCCTCGTCGGACCTCGATGACGGGGCCGCCTCCCGCCCGTCGATACGCTCCTCGACGGCCCACAGCAGATTGCTGTACTCGTCGAGCCCGAACAGCACCTCTTCGACGGCCGGCCCCTCCACCGGGGTGAGTGCGCGAAGCCACACCACCAGCGACCACGGATCGGCCCCGGACAACCCGAACATGAACCAATCATCCGGCACCCGTGCGGTATACGTGTATCCGAAAGAGTCGGTCACCTCGATCTCCCCGTCCAAGAGTGAGCTGACATGACCGGCCGGTACGTCGATCGGGAACAGGAACCAATCGTCGGCGTGTGAGCAGATCAGCTGAATCAGCATGGCGGTCACCGGGTGAGCACTATCCGGCGGATACCCACCGATGTCGACGGCGGCGTCCTCGATCTCCCACCACCGGCTCGCCGGCGCACCCGGATACTCCAACTGCGCCGGATACGCATGCGACACCACCGCGTCACCGGTGAACCCGGCACCGGAGGCATCGGCACTCGACCAGTCCACCTCGCCACCCCGATGGCGTGGCACGAGCAGAGTCGGCGATCCGTCGCCACCGGTGGGAAACTCGGCGCCATAAACCAATTCATCAGACTTCCAAGCAGATCCACGCCGAGCTGGAACGCCGACCGCGGCGAAGTGGGCGTCGCCGAGGCCCAACGGGTCCGGATCACGCCACATCGCCAGGCCGTCGGGTGCGCCGACCAGATTCTCGTATGGTGGTGGCGGCGAGGAAAACAGATACTCCGCGTCGACGTCGCCGACCAGATCCGCGAGCACCCGGCCGATCCGCAACCGGCGCCCCATCGTCCACCAGCCGGTGTCCTCATCCTCGATGATCGCCTCGGCGGGCACCTTGGTCGGGTCTGTGTCGGGCGCCACCGGCGACGGCCCGATCGGAGTGGTCACTGTCGAATAGTCGACGCGCACCGGACTACTCGCGTTCTCGCCCTGCATCTCACCCATCTGCCATTGGCGCGTCAGGAACCACAGTGGATCGGCGATGCGGGCGGAGAAGCCCGCGGCGAAGTCCTGCTGACGCGGATGTGGATCGAGACGGTAGTGACAGTCCACACGAATCACCATGGCAGCGGCGTCCTTTCACGTAGAGACGGGGTCACGGATACCCCGTGTCGGGATCGAGGCGCAGCCCGGTCGGAGAGGCGGCGGCGAACATCGCGGTCCCGACCGCCGCCTGCAAACCGCCGAACTGATGAGGGCCGGCGGCGCGGGCCCGCGCACTGAGTCGGGTGTCGGCGACGATCTCGACGAGTAACTCCTCATCCAGTGGAGCACCGAACTCGCTGAGATCGGGAGGTACCGCAATCAGGATCGCCTGGGGCGCGCGGGACGCCGGTGCATTGAAACCGAAAGCCGCCGTGGTGGTCTGGACAGGACGGGGCACCGACTCCACCCAACTGTCGATCAGTCCGACCGACACACGTGCCTCAGGGTCACCATCCAGCCAATCCGTCGAATATGCGGCGACGAACCGTGGCACGGACCCGCTGGGGTCAGCGCGCCGGTTGCGTGCGGTGACGAAGTCGCCCAATGCCTCCCGCTGCCAATGATCCTCCCGCGAGTTGCTCCACGTCAGCAGGGGAGGGAAGGCCGACGGCACCATCGCCTCGAGCTGTAGCGCTTCGACCCGAGCCAGGTGCGGGCGGACCGCGGCGCACACCGACAACCAATCCTCATCGAGATCGTTGTCTTCGGTGGGATCGATCCCGGTGACCCGCAGTAGATCTCCGATCTTCATCGACGCCAGCACCCCGACTCGTCCGGTCGGTGAGGCGAGTTCGACGATGGCTCGCGCGATCGTCTCGTCGGCACGCGGGATCTCATGGGCATCCGGGGCTGTCGCGGGCAGTACCGGCGCGGCGTCGACACGAACCGTAAGAGCGGTCGCTGCCTTGCCGGCCAGGTCACGGAGTTCGACGACAGACGCGGGCGCCAGATCGGCGGGCGGCGCCACCCCCAGCATCGCCGACAACACCGCGGGGCGTCTCGCGCCCTCGACGTGCGGGACCACACCCCACCGCAGCGCCGACGACAGTGCCTCCGCGCATGCGGCGGCGTCACCGCCGCCGGAGGCACTCGACAACATACCGGCGACTGTAGTGGCGGCATCACGTAACCCGTTGTATCGCAACAGAAGATCGGCGGTGATAGCCCCATCGAGCGCGGCGACCTGCCCAGAGGAGATGCTGGTAGCGTCGGACACCACGTCGGCGACAAAGGCCGGCGCTCCGAGAGAATCGAGCACATCGGTCGCCCGACGATGCCGCCGAAGTGCGGTCGAGGCGACGGGATCGGGCGGACCACCCAGCACACACGCCGCGAGGTCGGCGAGCAGATCCGGCGCGAGTGCCGCGGCGTCGGCGGGAGTCAGCTTGAGATCGGCGAGCGTGGCCCGCGGTGCGGCCGCGCCGTCGACGGCCGTCCCCACCCACACCCACTCGTCGGCCGCCCCGGCTTGCGCCTCGATCGCCGCCGCCACCGAGGGGTCCGCGATGAACGCCGGGCCGTCACCGCCGTCCGCAGGGGCGGCGGGAAGAACGCTGATCACGCTGGTACGCAACGCCTCCGCCGTCAACGGAGTGCGCACCACATCAAGCTTCGGGGGAGTGGCGAACCCGGCGGCGACATCCATGACGTTGCCGGCGATGTCGGGTCGTCCACTGACCACCTGGTGGACGCCCTCGGCGACCAGCAGGTCTCCGTAGGTGTCGAGTGCCTCGCGGATCGCGGTCAAGCCCTCGCGCCGGCCCTCGATGTCCATGTCGACGACGGTCCCGCCGGTCGGTCCGAGCAGCGTGTCGAGAGCCTCGATGCCGTGGCAGACTCGCGCCGCATCCGGGCGATCGAGCCGCAGCGGGAACCGCTTCCGCACCGTCTCGACGTCGTCGTGGCCGGCGATCACCCGTTCCACCTGGCGTCCGATCGCCTCGAACGGATGGGCACCGATACGCACCTCGTCGGCGATCTCGTCGGCGAGCCGAATGCTGTTCGACTCCAGGCTCATCGGCACCTCGGCGTCACGCAGAATGATCGCGGTGAGCGCCTGCTCATGAGACTGTGTATGCAGGACACCGGCATCCGTGGGGCCGGGCGACCCGAGCAGCGGCCCGTCGACCCAGCCGTACAGACCGAGCCGGTGGCGGGCGGTCGGCGACTCCGAGAGTCCCCGCAACCGTCGCGACACCATACCTGTGAACCATGGGTCGATGCGGTGAGTGGCCGTGTCGAGGGTGGCACGCAGAGCGAACTCGAGCTGCTCGACGGCGCCCGGCAAGGTCACGATGTCGCAGAGCTGCGTGATGCCGTCGATCATCGTCCGCGCGAGATCGTAGGCCGGTCCGCTGTAGCCGAGCGTCTCGTCGTACTGATAGGCGTAGGCGCCCAATTCGGTGCCGTTCAGCTGGACGTAGGGATGATCGAGCATCGGGTCGGTGAGTTTGAGGAAGTCGCGCACGACATAGGCCTCGGCCGTCAATTTGGACTGCCACAGCATCCGGATCAGAAGGCTGTCGGGCATCATCCCCCGTTCTCTCTGCTCACCGCCCCAGAAGCGGGGCAGGTCCAGCCCAGAGACGGTGGCTATCTCCTTCAGCACCTGCGCCATCGCCTCGCCGACCGGCATCTCCTCGGTGTACCAGTGCGGCCACTGCGAGGGCACGACCAGTGGGAGTTCGAGGCTGGTGGCCTCCCCGACACCGAAATAGGTGCGGGCGGGGTCTTGGGCGTAGAGATCCTTCGCCGACGCCACCACATCGGCCACCTTCTTCTCGAACGCATCGGGATCGGCGCCCGCACTGACGTAGAGCTGCTGCCACAGTTCGGCCGAGAAGAAGGGCCGATACACGTAGTCGTGGGACACCGCGTCCACGCCGATCAGTTCCATCAGACGGTCCGGGGAGGCGCCGGCGGCGGTCGGCGAATCAGCACCCGATCCACCGACGGCGGCCGTTTCGGCCACCTCCCGAATGCGGTTCAGTACCTCCACCATTCGAGGTTCGCAGTCGGCGTCTGCCTCATCGTCGACCGACCACCGACCCATCACCGACGTCGGCAGGAGTCCGTACGGTTGCTCGCTGATGCGAATGGGCGGGTAGGGACCTTGAGGTGAAAGGTTGGTGGCGGCCCAGAGCCCGAGTCGGTCGGTGTCCGGACCAAACGCCCACAGATCCCGGAAATGGTGCCCCCACAACACCGGCCACGCCGACTGGACGAGGAGGCGATCCAGGCCGGCAGGTCCGTCGAAGTCGCCTCTGCCGGGAATGGGACCCAGACGAAAGACGTCACCGGTCAGCGGCAGCGACACCCACGGGTCAGAGAGGTCGTCATGAAGCCGTCGACGCGCGATCGCCAGCCATGTCTGCGGGTCAGCGCCCAGATCGGCGGCGTTGGCACCGTCGACAGTATTGGTCGGCGTACCCAACGGAACTCGCGACATCCCACCGGCATTGACGAGTTCGGCGAAATGGTCCTCCGGCGAGTCATCGCCGATACCCACCACATACAGCGCCGCAACGTCATCCGGCGAATGCCCCGCCGGCAACTCGAAGGTCGCCCCCAGACCGACCTCCATGGCGGCCTCGAACGACACCCACCACCGATCGGTCGGCTCGACCACCCTTGGATCGCCATCCTCGTCGACGACGAGGTCCGCGCCGACGACGTCAAACGGAAGGTCGCTCTGCGCAACGTCGATGACGTGGACGCGTTCTGCTCCGGCACCGAAGTCACACCACACCTCGATCCTCGGCGGTAGCCCGGACACTCGATTCGCTGGTGTGGGGTGGGCCGCTCCGGCGTCGATGTGGATCTGGCCCGCCACGATCCGATTCGGTGGGAATGTTCCGACCAACCAGGCTGCCCGCGGGCCGCCGACCCTGCTGCACAACGTTTCCCAGGGTGCACCGACGAGCTCGTCGTGATCCAACCACGTGAGGTAGGGCGTCTGCTGAACAGCTGGGGGGAGACTGTCGTAGAGCTGCTGCCACATGGCGGTCACGAGGGCGATCTCGGTGTCGGTGGGTACGGGATCGTGCCGCAGCACGCTGGGTTCATCGGGAATGATGCGCAGTCGCATGATCCACGGATCGGCGGGGGAGGCTTGGCCGACAATGGTTTCCAGTCGTACCGGCAGCAGGACGCCGACGTCACGCCAGAGATCTGCCCGCAGTTCGATCGGATCCCTCAACCGGTCCGCGCGGGCGATGGCCACCAAGCTGTCGACGGCCGGATCGCCCACTGCCGCGCGCAGATCCGCCGGCGAGGTGCCCGGTCCGGGATGCATGGCGGCGATGGTGGCCGCGACGACGAGGTTGACGGTCGGAGGTGGCGACCCGTGGGGCGAGTTCGCCTGATAGACCAGGTCCTTGGCCGCGGCGTCGGCGATCTCAGCGGCGGTGCGGTGCTGCAGCCAGGCCAGCATGGTGACCTCGCCGTAGCGGTCGGTCCGTTCGTCGGCTGGAGCTTCCGACAGGAGCCGACGCTCGACCTCGAGTTGTTCGCGCAGCGGCATGACCCACCCAACGCCGACGAGTTCGGGCGGTTCGACGCCGCCGGCCAGTGGGATGGCGAACGCCACCGCCTCCACCCGTGCATCGAATAGCGCTGTGCTCTCGGTCATCACGCAGTTCCTATCGCCAGGCCACGCGCCTTGAGGTCGGCTCCGTCGAAGGCGACGCGGGTCGGATGGTCGAGGGTGGCATTCGCGAATACTGCTGACGTGGTGGCGGATTCACCGAGGGGAGCGGCCAGCGCGTCGTCGGCCTCTCCGCTGAATCGGCGGAACCGCAACTCGGTGGGCGGTTCGTCCAGCACCACCCAGAACTTCTCGAGGGTGCCCGGGTCGATGTCGAAGGAGAAGAAGACGATGTCGCGGCTGATGGTGCCCTGGAAGTTGGGTGCGATGTGCTTGCCGCTTCCCGATGGATCGAGGAATCCCGGTGTTTGACGCAGTAATTGGTCGACGGTTGCCGGATTGTCGGGTACGGGTTTGCGAACCAGGTACACCAGGGTCTTGGGATAGCGGCGGAACAGGTCGGTGCGGAACACGAGGACCAGATCGCCGGTGGCGCCGTGGTCGACGCCGGTCGGAACCTGATGTTCGGGGCCGCCGAGGTCGCTGGTGTCGGCCCAGTCGCCGACGCCGCGGATGTCGGCAACGCGGGCACCGGTCCGGTAATCGATGTGCCGCCAGAACGACAACAGCGGGGTTGACGATCGGTCGATCGGGATGTTGCGCCAACGCAACTCGCCGAGTATCTGCTCGTTGATCCCGACCAGGAAGGCGTCGATGAACGTCGGGTTGGTCTGCATCGCCACCACGGAATCGGGATCCAGGGTGCCGACGCCGGGCAGGAGCCATTCCTTGGCCCTGTCGCGCAGCAGAATCCAGGTGGGATAGTCCACGCCGGCGGGGTACTCGGGCGGGCGGAGATCACCGATATCGAGGCCATGGATGCGAGACTGGACGCGTCGACGGCCGGGGGAGTTCGGTCCTCGAGGGTCCAACCCGGGGGTGATCATCCCGGCGACGCCACCCAGATGGATGGGATCGCACCGTGGTCTCGGTGGTTGCGGTAGCAGCGACACCACGATGTCGACGGGGAACTCCACACCGCGGTGGCGCCGCGGATCGCGCAGGAGATCCTCGGCGGGTGGTGCGCCGAGGGCCTCTGCGACGCTGTCGATGCCGGGGAATCCGTCGCCGACAGGCACCGGATCGAGGCGACACGTGTTGACGTATCCGATGGCCGAGGTATGGGTGATCGGTGCGGTGGTGTGGCGGGTGCGTGCGGTGCGGGGCCGTAGCATGCGGCGGGCCGCGGTGGAGAACACCTCCGGGACCAGAGGGCTCTCGGCCCCGGTGATCGCCTCCATCGCCGACCCGCCGCTGGTCGCGCGTAGTCGACGCAGCAGTGGTGCGAGCAGCGCCACCTGTTCGGTCGCGTCGTCGGGAAGCTTGCGCCGCCAGAGTGATCCGCTGATCTCGACGCCGAAGGCGAGGTGGGCGATGAGATGTGCTGCCAGGGTGGTGGCGCCCAACTCGGCGACAATGGCCGCCACCAGATCGTCCTGGGCGTCCTGACCCATCCGGACACCGAGGGCGGCGGTACCGCGCAGGCGGGGGTCGTCGTTGAGGGTGGTGCCCCAGGTGGTGGTGCGCGGATCGGCCACCCAACTGCGTCCGTAGTGGGGTGGGCCGATCACCGTGCGCCCCAACGGATCGTGCGACACCTCCGCGTCGGCGAGCAGCGCCGCCACGTCGTCGCGGAGGCGATCGACCTGGGTGATCTCGGCGTCGGTGTCGTCGGCGAGGGTGCTGATCGCGCCCCGCACATGAACGTCGGCCTGCACTGTGTCACGTGCGTAATGCATTGGTGCGGTGCCCAATCCGGCGGCGCCGGCCGGGTCGATGGCGGTGGCCATGGATTCGAAGTCGCCGGAGTCGCCGGTGCGGAAACTCCACGAGTACAGCAACGTCAGCTCGATCGGCGATCCGATCGGACCCGTCCACGCGGGACCCGCGGCGTCGTCGAACGCGGTCACCACCGCGGCGGTGTAGTCGCGATGGGCGATGAGGAGTTCACCGCCCGCGGCGCCCGGCACGCGATGCGGGCAGACCAACCGCGCAACCTCACCGCGGCCGTCCTCGCGCTGCACGTGAGCCCACAGGTGTGAGCGGGTGAGGTCGAGGTCGGCGATGACACTCGGCTGCACCCGAATTCGTCCCGCGGCCCGGTCGATCTGCATGTCGGCGGATTCCCCGACCAGCAGCACCATCCACGGACGCAGCGCCGCACCGGCGGCCCGAGTGGGCGAATACTGCCACGGCAGAGCGGGATCGGCGAAGTCGATGTGCACCATCTTGGTGGTCTCCGCGTCGACGACCCCGGCGGCCGGGGCGGTGTGCAGCACGGTGCGTGGATCGATGCCGTCGATGTCGCGGGGCGCGATGAAGTGAAACGGTACCGATCCCGGTGTGGTGACGCCGGGTTCGGCGGTATCGGTCATGGACAGGTCGAGCCGGCCGGTGAGCCGGCCGTCGACCGGTGCGGCCTGGGCGAGGCCGTACAGCGCGGAGCGCCGCCAACTGGTGAACGAGAGTCCGGCGGGATCAGGCATGGCTGAGTCCTCGAGGGTCGATGATCACAGGGGAACGCTGATGTCGGCGTCGGCGACGGGGAATGCGGTCACGGATATCCGGGACTGCTGGAACGCCTGAAAAGCGCTGGTGGGGGCCGAGAGTCCGGTGGCGTCGGCTGTCCGGAAGGTCTCGTCGGTGACGATGACCGCTGCCGGGCGGGCCGCAACCGTCGGCGTGGTGTCGCGCTCCCGCACCGCCTCGAGGAGCCCGCGAACCCGGTAGCCGACGACGCCGGTCACGAGAAAGGGCGATGATGTGGGGCCGGGTACCTTCCTGAGATGCAATGTCAGCGATGCGGCCACCGCATCCCCGGAGGTGACCGCCCCACCGCCGACGATCCGCATGCCGCCTGGGAGGCGTTCAAAACCCGGATTGTTGAGCGTCTGTGAGGACTTCAGATCCAGTGCGGTGAACGATCCGGGGCTGAACCATTCGCGTGCCTCGGTGGTGCCACCGACGGCGGGTGCGGTGACATGCAGCCGATGTCCCGATCCCGTCAGTGGCGCTCCCTCGAAGCGGTCGACGTCGGTGTCGAGGGGGACGCGTTTCTGCGTCCACACCAGCGTGCCGGTCGGCGAGACGAGGGCAATGTTCTCGGGGCGAGCGATGTTGCGGCGTAACCGAATGGACGGGTCGGTGCCCTCGGCTCGGAGATTCTCGCGCTGGGTGAGTTCCTCGGCGACCGCCGTCAGCAGACTGGGGATGGCACGAACGGAATCACCATTGCGTGCACCCAGTTCAAAGGTGGCGCTGCCCCGCACCCGCACAAACAACACCTTGACGCTGGCCTGCGCGCCCACCACCAGCGGTCCGGGCCCGGTGACGCGACCGGAGACGGTGATGCTGCCGAAGGTCTCACCGAACACCCGGATGGCGAAGCCGGCGGCATAGTCGACGTCAAAGGTGAACGGCTTGAACGTGATCAGTGCGTCGAACTGGAAGAAGCCGTCGACACTCAACGGCCCCAACCGCATTCCGGCCTGCACCCGAGCCCCGGCCTGCAGCGTGTTCGGCGTGAACGCGGTGTACATCTCCAGTCGCAGAAACACCCCGACCGGAGCCTCCAACGCCGCCCCGACACGGGCGATCGCGGGCAGGTCGAGCGGCCCCGGATCAAACCGCGGATGGAACCCGCCGATGCTCAGCAGCACATATGGATTGGCGCCGTAGAAGATCCGCAACGCCATCCCGCCGGTGAGGCGGAAGATACCCATGGCGTGGGAGTTGACCAGCGCGGCGTCGACGGAGATCAGCTGCCGTTGCAGGTCGACGACGCCGAGAAAGTCCATGCGCAAGAACAGCAATGCGAGGTTCTCGTCGGCACCGATGAGCACCCGCAGCGTTCCGAGAAGGACGACCTTGGACGGGCCGGGCAGTTCGATCAGGACGGCGGCGTCGGCGCGGACGATCGGGGAGAGCCAGCTGAGCTGCAGCGTCGGTCCGACGATGAGTGTGCCTGCGGCGGCGGGGAAGAACCTGCTCAGATCGTCGAGGATCGCCGGGGCGCTGGCGACCGGGTCGTCGGAGAACAGTACGTTGCCGACGGCGCCACCGGCCAGGCGGTGACGCATGAGGTCGGTGTCGGCGCGGCGGTTGATGCCGATGAGCCCGCCGACACCGGTGAGTTCGAAGCCGAAGCTCAGTTGGATTCCCGGCGTGAAGCGGATACCGAGGACCGTCAGGATGCTGGGATCGCCACCGACGTGGCCGATGATGAACAGGCCGGTGACATCCACGGGTCCGAGGTCGGCGGCGATCGCGCCGAGCCATTCGCGGGTTGCCTTGTTGTGGCGGATGTAGCCGCCACCGGTGATGCCGGCAAGGTCGATCGCGGCGTGCCCACCGTCGGGGGCCTGGGGTGTGATGACCGGTCGAACGGTTAATTCGGCTGCGGTGAAATCGATCTGGAGGCCGGTGTGTACGACGATGTGATCGACCCCGACGGTGATGCCGGGTGGTCCGCCGCTGATGTCGATACCGATGTCGGCGCCGAGTTCCGGCGCGAAGGGCACTGCGGTGCCGTTGACGACGAACGTGACGTCGGTGTGCAGTCCGTCGGCCATGTGGGTTCCCTTGCTCAGGCGCTGCGATGGCGGAGGTCGAAGGTGGGTGCTCCCGCAGCGGGTCGCGTGTAGATGGGGCTGTACTGTTCGTCGATGGTCGCGATCGAGATGACCTCGGCGAGAACACCCAGCGACGACCCGAGATCGATATGCGCGCGCATCCCGGCCGTCGAGGCGGCGGTGGAATCGCCGAGACCGATCGTCACCGCGTATGGTTTCGCACCGCCCGCCGGTTGAGAATCGAGAGTGACTGTGGCCGCGGCCCTTCCGGTGGTCAATGCGACGGGCGGTACGGTGAGGTCGGGCGGGTCCCAGAACACGGTGGCTGCGACGGTCGCAGGTGTTGCCGGTTTCATCAGCGGCGTCCCGAACGCGAACTTCCAGTCACCGCTGCCATGGGCATCGAGGGACAGACCGATCCCGCCGGCCACCGGGAAGGTGTGGGTGACGTCGGTGTGGATGCGCAGAAAGACGCCACGGGACAGCAGAATTCCGGCGGCCGTCGTGTCGGTGAGGGGTGCGACGCCCACCGTCGCTGCGGCCTGCGCGTCGACGGTGTAGGTCAGCGTGATCATCCGAGACCATCCCGGCGGCTGCATCGCGCCGACGGTCAGGTGATCGTCGAGGGCGCTGAGCTTGACCAGGATGAACAGCAGCAGGGAGAACCAGTCGGGGTCGCTGACCAGGTCATTGAGGGCCTGCCGCGCCGCGTCGGGAAGGTCCCGCGCTTGATCGGTCAGTGCCCCGGCCTGCTGGAAGATCTTGTTCAGCTCCTCACGCTGGGCATCGGTCGACTTCTGGATCTCGGCAAGGAGCTGCGAACCGAGCGCATCCAGCGTCTGCGGGGTCGCGGTGGCCATGTGTCACAGTGTCGCGGCCGGTGAGAGTGGCGGCAAGGGGCCGCGTATGCCGAAGAGACCACGCGGTCGCAGTGACGAGCGACCACCGTTGCGCTGACTGCGCCTCTGCCGCCACGTGTTGAGTTTCGTGACGACGACAGCGTGGGGGCTATCGGAAAGTGGTGCTCTGGGGCTCACGAGGTTTCTTCCCCGCCGGGGTGGGTCGGCGATGACGATTGCCTCAACAACGCAAGATGTCGTAGAACGTCACCCTCAGGCGAGACGTTTCGCGACAACGTCGCCCCGGGTCGCGTGACCGCCCGCAACCGCGAACCGCCTCCGAAAACTGTTGCATTCTGCCCGCCTGCCGTCTCCATCCACTGAACAGCGGATATGACGCCGCGTTTTCATCGCTGCGTCTTCACCGTTGTGCGCTGCTCGCAGGTACCATCGATACCTGCGCCAACCCGGGAGGTTGCGATGTCCTCAGCCATCGAGTCGGGCCGGATGCCACCCTCAGATGCCGACATCGTCTCCGCGTTGATGGCTGGTGACACGGCCGCGCTCGGCATTGTCTACGACCGCTACGGGTCCGCCCTGCACACCTTTGCCTACTCGATGGTGCGCAACCGGGACCGCGCCGCCGATGTCACTCACGACAGCTTTGTCGTGGCTGCGGCACGAATTCATCAGCTTCGTGATCCGGATAGGCTACGCCCGTGGCTGTACGCCATCGTCCGTTCGGAGTGCCTGCGGAGCTTGCGGGGCTCGAAACGGGAAGCGGCATTCCACGAGTGGCACGACACCGCCACCGACGACGAACCCGACCGTGACCTGCGCCGGCGCGAGATCCAAGCACTGGTGCGCGACGCGCTCGGGGGTCTGTCGCCGAAGGACCGCGAGATCGTCGAGCTGAGTCTGCGTCATGACCTCGACAACGCAGAGATCGCCGCAGTCCTCGGCGTCAAGGCATCCCACGTCACGGCGTTGACCTCGCGCGCTCGCAAGGCCCTCGAACGCAGCCTCGGCACATTGCTGGTGGCGCGCGCCGGTGGCGCCGGATGCGACGACCTCACCGACCTACTGTCGGCGTGGGATGGTGAGTGGACACCGTTGTGGCGCAAGCGCATCGGCAAACACGTCGACGACTGCCCGGTGTGCGTGGGAGAACGACGGCGGCGTTTCACTCCGGCGGCCATCTTGGTGGCGCTGCCGCTGCTGGCCGTGCCGATCGGACTCAGGGTCCGCACCGTCGCCGACGCCGAACCTGCCCTGGTGGCAGCGCACCAGCAAGCGGGAACTGCGCACGCGGCCACTATGCAAGGTGCACAGGCCAATCCGTATGCGCCGGCGCCGGTCACCATGGGTGGAGCCGATCCCTCCGATTCCCGCGGAGCCGCTTCACCGACGAATATCGGTGGACGGGAAGCATGGACGTATCCGGTCGCCGACTCTCCGCGTCATCGATGGATGCTGTGGTCGAGTGCCGCAGCGTTGCTGGTGGTGGCGGCCACGGCGTCGGTGCTGCTCGTCACCACCCTCGACGACGCGCCCGTAACTCGGCCCGCCGTCGACGTCAACGCTCCCGCATCGGCCACCGTCGGATCGTCCACACTGGGATCGACCACCACCGACCAAGAGTCGCCGACGCCGGTCCTACCGCCCGGGGTGTCGCAGCAGCCTGCGGGGTCTGGTCCGCAGACGCCGGGATCGCCATCACCGGTGTCGCCGGTGTCGCCTCCTTCGGGATCTGGCTCGGTGTCGCCACCGGTGGAACCCCCGCCGGTGGACCCGCCGCCGGTGGACCCGCCGCCGGTGGATCCCGGCAGCGGTTCCGGAATCGATCCGCGACTGCGCTGCCCGGCGTGCGCAACGCTGGCGCCGTCGTTCCAGGTCCCGGCAAATCCGCCGCCGGTAGTGCACTGACCTGCGTCAACGCTCTTTCAACAAAGTTCTCGAGAAAAGTTGTTGCACCCAGCTGAGGTGGCGACTCCTACCTCTGAAGGCCGAACCAGTCGGCCTCAGAGCACGAGGAGTCATGATGACCTTCACCACCACCACCGCCGGCCGTGTCGTTCTCGGCGCCGTCGCTGTCTCCGCCCTGATCGGCGGCGGCGCGAGTGCGTTCGCTGCGGAGGCCTCGGCCGATCCCGTCGCGCAGCCGGCACTGTCCATTCAGGATCAGATCATCGTTCCGGGCGCGCAATTGCCGAATCGTCCGGACATCACTCTGCCGTGTACGCCGGGACAGTGCCCGGATATCCCGACCGACCCGCCGACCGACCCGCCCACGGACCCTCCGACCGATCCCCCGACCGACCCGCCCACGGACCCTCCGACCGATCCCCCCACCGATCCGCCCACGGACCCTCCGACCGATCCCCCCACCGATCCGCCCACAGACCCTCCCACCGATCCGCCCACCACATCCTCGACCCCGACGACTCCCCAGACCCAGCCGCCCGTCGTCAACGACAACAACGGTCGGGTCCGCTTCGACACCGGCGACGAGCCCTCGGATCTGCCGGTGGCACTGATCGCCGGCGGGACCATCGTGTTGGTCGGTGGTGCGGCGGCGGTGTCGACTGGCCTGGTCGCCCGTCGTCGGCGTCAGCAGTACTGAGTGCCGCCGAACCAAGGGAGAACTGCGATGACAACGCGTGTCCTGAGTTCCGCAATTGCTCTGCTGGCGTTGGTCATCGGCGCGGCACTGACGCTTGTCGGTTGTACGTCCGCCGGCTCCACGGCGCTGAATCCGGGGACAGTGCTCTCGGGCACTCTGAACAACGCGGCACCGACGACCGCCGCGGTCGGCGATCCGGTGCACATCGCGGTGCCGGCGGTCGGGGTCGACGCGTCCGTCCGCGAGATCGTCGACACCTCCGACGAGATCGATCCACCCACCAATGACGACGCGTGGTGGTGGACCGGGCGCGGGCGGCCCGGTTCCGCCGACACCGTCTACATCGCGGGGCACACCCTCGACGACGGGACCGGGGTCTTCGGTCCGTTGGGTGGTGTGCATCCCGGCGCCGAGGTGCGTCTCGGTACCACGGCCGGCGACCTGATCTACCAGGTCGATGCGACCGCCACGTACACGAAGTCGCAACTGGAGCAATATGACGAAGTGTGGCAGTCGATTCCGGGTCGGTTGATCCTGGTGACCTGTCACCTCGATGCCGACGGAAACCCCACCGACGACAACCTGCTCGTTTATGCGAGTCTTCGGGGTTGAGCGGTCCTCACACCGACACCTGGCCCGATCTTGTTCTCCGCGAAGAGAAGTCGAGATCGGGCCAGGTGCCGCTCTACCGGCAGACCTCGCTGATGTTGAGTGTCGCGCCATAGAAGTGGCGCGGATAGCTGTAGCCGGAGATGGTCACCTGCTCCAGCAGGGGAGCATCGGACTGGACCTGGGCATCCGGATACGTCCGGGCGGCAGCAGCCAACTCTCGAAGTGCAGGGTTGATCGCCGCCGGGTCGGTGCCGCCGTTGCGGACGGTGACGGCCGCAGCGGCGTCGTAGGCTGCGCAGAGTTCGGTCCGAGTGGTCGGGCCGCTGTCGGTGGTGGTCGCGCCGGAATCGGCCAAAGGATCTGTCAGGACGGGCAGATCTACGTCGACGGGCTGTGGGGTGGCGGTCTCGGTTGCAATGGCGGTGCTGCGGGAGTCCAGGACGATCCACCCGATCAACGCGGCGAGGAGAATTGCCAGCACCGCGGCAACGCCGATGAGAATGTTGCGCGTCGTGCGCGATCCGTCTGTCTGGGGCGGATGGCCAGGTCGATACGGTGGTTGCGGCGTCATCGGTCGACGGCCTCGGGGTGGCATTCCATGGGTGGAGGCTAACACTGTGATGGATGTATGGCGCTGCGCTGATTCGAGTTTCGTGGGAGCTCCGGCAATAGCCGCCACGACGATTCGGCTGGGCAGTAGACAGGAGCTGAACATCGGTGACGGAGTAGGGCCCGTTCAGGATATCGGTGAGCCACCCGGGAGTGGACCGGGATATCTCACGAGCGGTTGCGCCGGCGCCGAGATCCGGTGGTGACCGACGTCAGCTCACCGGCTGACACACCAGCGCTTTGAGCGTTCTCAATCCCGTCGAAGGGAAGCCGTCCGCGCCGCACAATGCACCGGTCCCCGCCGCATTCTGCAGCTGTCGGACGCTGGCTTCGGACAGCGTCCACCCCAACGGCAGTTCGACATTGGGGAGCAGTGGCGGCGCCGCGGTGATCACCGAACCACTCAGCGCGGCACCCAGCGGCCCCTTCACCTGGGCGAGCAACTCCCGGCGCGCGGCGTCACACGCGGGGTCGACGGGCAACTGCGTCGTCGGCGACTGTCCGAGCGACGGTGGCCGACTACACGCGAGCGTGAGCGCGTTGCTGATGCGTTGTGTGGAGGCGGCCGTACTGGCCAGTGCCGCATGCGTATTGAGATATCCGGTCACGGGGACGAGCGTCTCGACAGTGGATTTCGGATTCTCCGCACTCGCCGGATCCTGGGGCTCGTCATCGAGGTAGACGACGATCGGCACGATGTACCCCCGGGCATCGCCGGCGCTCACACGCGCATTATGTTCGGCCGCAAGGAGACTGATCTGCGGAGCGAGATCGGCGATGGTCGCCAATCCGCTTCCGTCAGCGTACCCACCGTCGATGAACTGCCAGGCGTTGCCCTCGCACGGGCCACTTGACGCGCTGACGCGCCCCGACGGAGTGACATAGGGGAAGCGTGCAGAGAGCATCGCGGCGGTCGCCCACGACATCGTCGGCAGGCATGGTGCAAAAAGGTCCGCGAAATCGACCGCCGCGGCTGGTTGGCCATCGACACTCGAGCAGCCGGCGGTGTCCGGACCGTCGGTGGTCCCCGGCCCCGTCGCGGCATCCGGGGGCGGCGCCGGGATGGTGACACCCGTCTGGAGTTGACTGACCAGCACGCGGCAGTGCGGGCCCACCGACGTGGAGTTCAGGATCAACGGTCCGGTCGGTGAGCCGGCAGCGGTCCACGGGAATGTCTCGCCGAGCGCGGGAACCTGTGTGGCCCAGCCCTGTTCGATGAGTGCCGCGCGATCCGACCATTGTGGGCCCGAGTTCTCCAGTTGGGCACGGATTCCGGTGCCCGAAGCAACCGGATCGCCGATGACGGTCCCGGCAAGCCCGGCTGCGATGACGTCGGGATCGGCCAGGTTCGCACCCGCCTGCCGGATGGCCCGTGCGGCGTCGATGGACTGCCGGACCGTAGGCGTGTTGTTGCCGTACCGTGCGTAGGCCTCGGCGCGGGTTAGCGCCAGCCCCACCGAGCCGCCGCTGACTCCACTGGACGCGAAAACAGCACTGCGACAGTTCTGCTGGGCATCGTCGGCGTCGTCAGATGCTTGCGTGATCGACGCCATTGCGCTTGCGGTCCACACCGCGGCACGGATGCCGCCACCACTGGCGGCCACGATCACCAACGGCCGCGTACCCGGGCAACCGTCCGTCCGGTCGACCCACGACGTGAATGCGGCCGCGACGTCGGTGCGATCACTCGGTGAGTCCGAGGATCCCGGCCGTGCCTTCACCGCGTGCAGATCGGGGTCGCCGCCCGCCCAGCCGACGATCACCAGCAGGATCGCCGTGAGTGACAGGACCGGGGCAGCCTCCATCCGGAAGAACGTGAAGATCTCCGGCGGCCGCCGGAACTGCAGGCCAATGATGATGGCGCCGAGCAGGATCGGCCACACGCCGATGCCGATCGTGACCGTACCCATGACGCCGAAGAACTCGGAAATGTGGGCGGGCCACGCCACGTAGGCAAGAACGAATCCGCTCCCGACAACCATCAGCAGAGCGACCGACGTGCGGAAGAACTCCGGCTTGGTGACGGACCCTGCGAGGTCGATCAGCCGGTCCCAGAGGACGGCGACGACCACCGATCCGACGCCGACGAGAAGCCATCCGGCAATCAGCACGGCGACCTGTGTCCAGACGAGAGGTTCCGGGCCGGTGATCCCGACGACCACCGGCGCGGTGAACGCCCGGATCAATCCGATGATGGCGACGGCCAACACCAGAATGACCGACACGTTGCCCACGACCTGAACCTGGCGGCCGGTGATCGGTGGAGGCGGTTTGGTGGTGGCGTCGTCGGCGGCGTCATTGCCCTGGGGTTCCCGACAAAGTCGTCGCCGGGCCGCTGACACGACGACGGTCACCACGAACGCAGCGATGAAGATCCAGAAGCTCACGCCGTCGACGAGGGACGAATACCCCGTGGCGAACAGCCACACCCCGGCGATCGCCACGACGACAGGCGGAATCAGCCACGGCCACAGCAATGCCCGTGCGGTCAGCCCGGCGTTCTTGTCGGACTCCTTCTCCGCCACCAGTTTCGCGCGCCAAGACCCGATGACGTAGAGCGCAACGGCGATGAGTGCGAACAGGAACGGAAGGAACCAGTAGTAGCGTGGGCCCTCGTCGAGGACGCGGCGTTGTGCATCGGGGATCTGATCGAGCTCTCCCGGGATCGGTGGCAGCGTCAGCACGCCCAGGAGTACCGCGGTCAGCACGGACAGTCGTTGCACCCAGACGGGGCGATACCAGGTGCGACACCACGTCCGCACATGACCGCGAAGGTTGGTGTTGCGGCCGATCGTGACCGCCAACGCGATGACCGTCGCCCACTTCACCAGCGCGACGATGGCGATGGCCGACCGTAGCGCCCCGGGCACCGCCCCGCCGGATACGCCGACCGCAGCAGCGATCAACAGGATGGCCTCGACGACCTCGGCGGCAATCAGTGCGGCAAGGATGCCCAACGCGATCCGGTTGGTGCCACCCGTGCGTCGGGGAGCGAACAGAAGAATCAGCCGACACAACAGATACCCGTAACACACGAAAAACACTGCGTCGAAAAGGGTATGGAATCCGATGAGCCCAGCGACTCCATCCCCGAGGTTGGCCATGGTCGCGGTGCCGGGAACCATCGTCGACCCGAGATCGGTCCACGAATCCCAGCCGCTACGGTTGCCCCATGCACCCGGACCCACGATGGCCGCGATGGTCGAGTGGGTTCCCGACACCGAACTGCGGCCGATGATGCGGTCGACCTCGGTGAGCGCGATCAGCGCGGAGACCCCACCGAAAAACGTTACCCAGCCGAAGATTCGGTGAAGCATGGTCGTGTTGCCAACGCTCATGTCCTGCTCCCGTGTCCGGTTCAGCTGACTCGGCAGCCATCGTTCCACAGTGGCTGCAGGCGCAAGCGTGTATTGGATGGGTTGCGCCGGCGACGAACACCACCCTCAGCAAGGCGAAACGTACCCACCCGACTGACCCCCAAGCCGGCGCGGGCGACGGAAGCCCTAAACCAATAGCCGCTCTTACGATATCGCGGCCCAATGAGATGTCGTACCTGACTGGTAGCGTCCGCTCGACCACCCGTACCAGGAGGAAAGATGGCGAACCCCACAGAATCCGAGCGCCCCGACCTTGCCGCACTATGTGCACGCATCGCCGCGTCGGTCGACGTCGTCGAGGTGTTGACCGTCCTACTCTCGTTCTGTCGAGCCAACGCTCACGTCTGTGCGGCGATGGTCCAGTCCAGCGAAGGCCGATCGACGATGGCCGCCATCGCCAATAGAGCTCGACGCCGTCTGCGGTCGTCCTACCTATCCGCGACCGATCGGGATGCGATCATCGACGTTCTCGCATCGCATGATCCGATATTGGCTGCCCGCGGAATCGCCGTGGGTATCGACCAGTTCGTTCACGGCATGGGCTATCGGACGTATCGCGCGCTCCTCGTGGGGCGTGGGCCAAGGGATCTGAAAGACGAATCACCCTATCCGACGACACCCGTCGACTTGACGACTCTCTACCCTGGGCTCCGCGGGTTCACTTCGTTGCCACGCGACGCGGGCAGTGTCCTCGCCGTCGATCGAGTGGGCGGGTTGGCGTTGTGGAACGCCGCCGAGTTCGGTTCGTTGCGCGTGATTTACGATCCTGATGCCGGCGCTGCGCTGGATCACGCTCTCGGTGACAGCGTGTCGGCGCTCCTGACGACCCCCAATCAGCGCTTGGCGCAGGAGTTCACTATTGACGAAGTGTCGACATCAGGCTTCTTCGGGGTGCGGGTGGTCGACAAGGCTCGTCAGAATCAGATGTTCGCGTGGGCGCTCGACCACTGCCGAACCAATGGCGTTGAGCTACTGATGCTTCCGGAGCTGTCGGCAACCGAGAGCTTCGGTGACATTGTTGATGCGGCCGTGAACAGCCATGAATCGAAGAGTAGCGCTGCGTTCTACCCGTCGGTTGTCCTCGCGGGTTCTGAGCACACAGAGGCAGACGGACGTCGCGTCAACCGGATGTCGATTATGTATCCCCGTGACCGGCATCACGTCGTTCACGACAAGATCGGGCGATATGTCAACGGCCCCAGCGAAGTTCGTACGGCAGACGGGTGGACCACAAATCTCGCAGGAGAGGAGAACATTGACAGATCGACAGTGTTGCATGTGCACGCCGGTATCAGGTGGTCGATGATTCCACTGATCTGCGCGGATTTCCTCGACGAAACCGTGGTCGATGCGGTTGCAGCCTTGCATCCGACATTGGTGCTGGTGTCGGCGATGACCGAGAAGACCGGGGGATTCGAGAACTCGGCGGGGACTGTCATCGCCGCATGCCAGGCCACGGTAATGGTTGCCAATGGGCCGGTGGACTGGTCCGCGGAAGACTCTCCCGACACTTTCGGTGGTGTCGCGACCGCGTTGGTGGTGATGCCGTTCGCGGACAGAGAGGTGGCGAGAGTGCGGCACGTGCCGCGCCCCGAAGATCCTGCGCCGCGCGCCATTGGGTTCAGCATGGCCAGTGCCGGTCTTGAAGTGATCACAACGCCGGACTTTGACTCACGTGCTGACGTTCACGATGATCAGGTCATGTAAGTGTCATGTATCCTTGAATTCTGCCGAATGGATGGGTCGGAGGGTGGAGTGAATGCATCGGTAAGCGCGCTGCTGGACCTGCTTGATGACGTCGCGACTGTGGAGTCACAGAGCGTCGACCACCTCTTGGGGCAGGTGTCGGCTGAGGTCTTGGCGAGTTCGCCGACGACTGATGACATACAGAAAATCGCAGCTCGCGCACAACTTCATCGCTCACATGTCGGTTCGCTGTCAGAGCAACGCCGGGCTGCTCTCGGCGTCGTCGCCGGACTGTTTCACGCCTTGCAGGCGCAGCGTGCTGCGGGGGCGGATGAGAGTCAACAATCAGTCAAGGAGCGGCTACTGTTCGAGTTGTCGGAGGGACCTGCCGGCCCGACAGCGCTGAGTGAACGCATTGGGAGTCCAGTGGCGGTGACGTCACGTGGTCTGAGTGCGCTCAGGGATCAGGGTCTCGTTCGCCATGTGAACACCCCTGATCCCACCGACCGTCGCCGTCGTATCTATGCGCTGACTCCCCTCGGCGAGACCTTCGTGATGGACCGGCTGGGTGGTGACTACTCGTCTCAGTTGGCTGACACCGCCGGCGAGGCGATGGCTGAGGGGAGCCACCCCGAGGAGGAACTGAGAAACCTCCTCACGGTCATGAAACGAACAGGACCCCGCGACCCGATGACCGCATGCGCCTTGGCACCGACAGTGAACCGTTTGCGCCGACTCGTCAAGGATGCGCGGCTCCAGGCTGAGGCGATCGGGGAACTGAGCGTTGTCGCCCGTACGACCGAGGGCTGCTTCAGTCGCGATGATCTGCGTCTGTGGTACGAGGAGCTCAGTGACCTTGCGGCCGTGCATCCTTCGATCGAGGCCCGTGCCCTCTACGATCGAGGGAGGTGGCGAATGATGTACGAAGACCCAGAGTCGGCGGCGTCGACGGCCGCCGAGGACTTCCGGGCCGCGATTCGCGTTGCGTCGAACTGTGATGACACGGACGATCGACATCATCGAATCGGTTGGTGCGAGTACCAGTTGGCGATGATCGAGTTGCATTCCGGTGATCCCGCAAGCGCGGTGGAAGGCGCCGAGCGTGCGCGAGAAGCCTTCAGCGCCATCGACAACGAACGGTGGGATCCTCGTCAGGGTGAAGTGGCAAGCATGATCCTGCGGGCCCGCGCGCATGCCGCGCTGGGAGGCGACGGGATCAAGGCCGCCCGACGCCTACTCGAGGACATCATTCCGGTCGCGGACGAACATGGATACGTGCGGCAGATGGCCGACGCCCGATTTCATCTGGGCAAACTCGAGGCAGACGATGACCACGAACTCGCAATCGAGAACCTTCACTCGGCGGCCAAGAGATTTGTCGCAGCCGGCAACAACGACAGGGCGGCACTGGCCGCTGCCGCGCGAAGTTCGGTCCGCTTCGCCAGTACAGAGCGATCAACCTTCGACGCGGAGTTGTTCCGTCGTGAACTCGACAGTGTTGCAAAGCGTTTGAATGATCCTGGCCAAGGTGCGTACCCGTCGGCGCACTACTGGCAGCAAGGCACCGTGTGGCACAGTCTTGCCGTACTGGCAGCCGATACCGGCCACGAATCCGAGGCAATGTCCGCGTGGAAGAACGCCTTCGACAGCTTCGGAAAGGCTCGGAGCGCCCGACACCAAGCGCGGGTACTTGCAGCTATGTGGAGGCGCATCGGTAAGTCAGGAACCCCATCCACTCAGGATCTCCACGATCTCGCTCATCGTGTCGGTATCGGCAGGCTCGATAGTGAAGTCATGGCTGCGGCACTGGCTGATATAACGGAGATCGCCATGCACGGTCCTGAACTGCCCGCGCCAGATACGGATGAGATCATTACGTCCCTGCTGAGGTTGTGAGACAGTTCGCGGGCGAGGGAGGCCTCCGTGGGGACATCTATCCTAGACCAAACTTGTTCACCCGCTGCACTTCCGCAGTACGTTCCCGCGCACCCAGGAGCTCGAAGGCAGCCAGGATATCGGCGTCGTTGCGGATCTTGACGGCAAGACCGTTGTCGATCGAGTAGGCGGATGCGAGAAAAGTGTTGCGCTCCTGCGGCGATGGGTAACGACCCCACGAGCGAATGAAGTGGAAGACCGAGTAGACGGCCAATCCCACGATCGCGACGACGAGGAAACCGATGGTGATGGGATCGGCGCCGTCGGCCGAGGAATCTGCGAATCCTGCGATGATCTTGAGCGTGGGAGCAGCGATCACCAAGACCAGCGCAACCACGGTCACCAAGAATCCGGTCGAATTTCGACCCTCGGGCTCCGGCCAGGAGACCGCCTCGCCGACCTCGGCTCGGCCAATCGTGTGAAGGGCATTGGCCCGGGCTCGGGCGACGGCCTGCGGGTCGGTTGAGCTCTTTCCTTCCAGGATCGACCACGCCGAGTACATCCAGCAGATGAAGCCGACGACGGTCGCGATCACCCCGTACATGAACATTGTGCCCTTGAGGGTTTCCGGGATTCCCCGCACACCAAGGTCGGAGAAGGCGATGATGGCGCCCGCGATCAGGGAGGCGACGCCAGTGAGGAACAGTGCTGCCGAGGCTCGGCGACCGCGCGGGTGCGGATCGCGATCATCGATGGTGGTTCGAAACGCCGCCACCACCCAACCGCAGCCGAATACTGCCGCGGCGAGAAACAGAGCCTCCTCCCACCACCACGGTCCGCCAGGTGTGCGAAACAGCCCGGCGATGACGATGATCATCAGTGTGCCGAGGATTCCGGCAGCAAGGAACGGCTCCCGAAAGATCGACCGCCGGGGTATGAAATCATGGTTGTACCAAGCGAACTCGGTGACAATCACGGAGCTTGTGCCGGGCCGCATGAGGTTCGCTGCGCCATTGTTCGCCCATGCCGGCAGATGGTCGTCGACGATGCACAATGCAGCGCGTTCGGGACTCCGCGTCAACCAGACCGCCGGACGATGCTCCGACAGAACGTCGATTTTTCCCGGTCCCAGATGTGTGCTCATGGCATTTCGGGTCGCGTCGGGGGAGTGTGGACTGAGGGAACAGGTGCGGACCGCGAAGAGCCCATCATCACCGCACGGAATTTGGTGGCGGACTAGCGTGTGGAACGTCGGTGTGGTCATGTCGGCAACTCCTGTGACGAGGTCCCGGAGATGATCATCTGCGCTCGGGATGCACTGGGCGACAGCGTAAACAAGGTTGTGATCGATGCCGCCGCTGCGGGCACACGGCGTGCGTCGTCACCATCGGTGCGTGGCATGGGCCAGTCGGTGTCGTATGGGAACGACCCGATGGTCGGATGGGCGTCGTCGGCAGGATCTCACGCGTTGGCGTCTTCGGACACGGGCCGTCGCGAAGTCTCCTGAGGAGGCTGACCATCCACCTACGCATCGCGACTCCCGGTACGGATCGGCCCCGACAACCAACGGCGAATCTGCCGTCATGATCACTCTGATCCGGATCGTCGTCGTCGATCAATGATCGATACCGAAGTTGGTCCACCCGGCCGACGCATCTTCTGGGGACATCGTTTGTCTCCCTAAGGATTAGGCGGTCAGGGGAAACCACCACGACTGGAGAGGCGCAGTGACCGGAACCCGCACCAACTGACCTGCCCAAACCACCCGCACAAACACACCCAATCGGACATGATGACCCCTATGCCCGACGAGCGTGCACCGGCCGACCAGCACCCATTGGCCGACGCGCCCCCACCGGCCGACATACCGCGACGCATCGGCGTCGTCGACGATCACGTCCAGATCGTCCGCGGCCTGCGTGCGACCTTCGACGACTGCGCCGACCTCGAGCTCACGGCCGGCGCCGACACCGTCGACGCGCTGCTCACCCAGACCACCCACCTCGATCTCGTCCTGCTCGACCTTCGCCTCGGCGACGGCAGCACGCCTGCGTCCAACATCTCCGCGCTGCACGCGGTGGGCCTGCCGATCCTCATCTACACCTCCGGCGACGAGCCCTTCCTCATCCGGCAGGCCGCGAGCGAGGGCGTACTCGGCGTGATCCGCAAGAACGTCCGGGAGAAGGACCTCGTCGACGGCATCCGGCACGCACTGGCCGGCAACACCGTCGCCGGCATCGACTGGGCGTCGGCGATCGACTCCGACCACGAATTCGTCAGCTTGTCACCGCGGCAGCGTCGCGTCCTGGAACTGTACGCAGCGGGGGAATCCACCGCGCGTGTCGCCGAGGAACTGAATCTCTCACCGGAGACGGTCACCGAGTACGTCAACCGCATCCGGGCCCGCTACGCCGAGGCCGGCCGACCCGCGCGCACCAAACCGGAACTGCTCAAACGCGCCATCGAGGATGGGTGGGTACCCATCCCACGCCGCCGCCGACAGTGACGGGCAGACCGTGACACGCCGTCCGGCAAAGGGCCGACGATGAACGCGATGTCGGCGGTCGAGCACGCGGTCGGCACCCAGGACCGCCAGGCCGGGGTGCGTATCCTCCGACTGATCCCGCAGTACCTCGCGCTCGGCTACCTCGTCTACAGCATCCTGCTGTTCCCGACGATCCTCGCGTCGCGGACGTACATGGCGACGTGGTGGACGGTGATCTGCGCCGTGCTCACTCTCGGCGCCGGCATCCTGATGGGCCCGCTCAGCTGGCGTGGCGACGCCCGCCGACTCCGCATGATCGCCGCAATTCCCATGGCGGGCTATCTGTTTGCGTTGGCGACCTTCGGATTCGCCTGGAACGGAGTGCCTTTCGACATCCCCCGCGGGCTGTGGCTGGTGCACTTTCCCGGACTGGCCGTGCTCGCCGCCGGTTTGGCGCTGCGTCCGGCCGCCGCGTACGCGGTGCTGATCGTGGTCGGCGTCGGCGTCGGAACGATCAGTCACCTCACCCGACTGGAGGATCTCCGCAGTTCGGTGATCTCCTCGATCGCCTGGGGGATCGGCTTCAGCCTGATCTTCCTCTCGGCGGAGGTGATGGCGATCCGCGCGGCACACACCCTCGATGCGACCCGCGCGCAGGCCTACGAGACCGCCGCCGTCACCGCGGCCAGTCAGGCGCGTTCCGCGGAACGCGACCGGTTCAACGCGCTCACCCACGACACCGTGATGGCGACATTGCTGTTGGCCGCCCGCCGCGATCAATCACCCGACCTGGCCCGCAGTGCCGACGCCGCCCTCGCGGCCATCGACGAGGCCGGCGGGTACGTACCGTCCCGACAGATCACTGTGCCCGTCGCGCTGAATCACATCCGTGCCGCCGTCGCGATCGTCGACCCCACCGTGCCGGTCACCGTACGCGTCGACGACGAGAACGCCACCTGCCCGGAGTTTGCGATCACCTCGATGGCAGGGGCCACCGCCGAGGCACTGCGCAATGTGCAACGCCATGCCGGTGCGGATGTCGATGTCACGGTCACCGTCATCACCGACGGCGACGGGTGTCGAGTGCAGGTCCACGACAACGGCATCGGCTTCGACCCGAGCGAGGTGCCGCCCTCGAGATTCGGTATCGCCGCCAGCATCATCGGCCGGATGCAACGGGTGGACGGGGGAGCGGCCCACGTGGCCTCCGAGCGTGGGCGGGGCACCACCGTCGACATCGTGTGGACACGCACAGCCGTCCCCGCGGATGTACGACGATGACCGCGCGAGGGTATGACATCCGCGATGTCCTCGGCATGAAGCGCTGGGGAGTCTGGCTCGTGCTGGTCGGATACCTGCTGGCGATCTGGGTGCCTATCGTGGCCTCCCGTCACGAGTTCACCTGGCTCGTGCCACCGCTCATCGGCGGACTGCTGATCTCGGCGATGGCGATCGCGGTGGTCATCGTCCCCGGTGACCCGATGCCGCTGACCGCCGCCTGCCTGACGGTCGCCGCGGGGCCGCTGGCCAACGCACTGGTCCTGCTGGAGACACCGACGAGTAAGGGCAACGCCGTCACGGTGTCCCACAGCGCGGTGATCGGGGTGTATGTATTCGTCATCCTGCGGGGCCGCCGCATCCTCCCGTGGTGCGGGCTCGCCGCCATGGCCGGTGTATACGCGTGGTGGGCACCCGGATCGGGCAGTCGCCGACCGGTGCGGCGTTGATGCTCGTCTTCGAGATCGGGCCGCTGGTGATCGGTGTGCTGCTGTCATTTACCCTGCGTTCGACTGCGCGCGAAGTCTTTTCACTGCGCGAGCAGATCACCGACGACGTCGGGAAGGCCGCCGCGGAATCCGCGGCCGCCGACGAGCGTGCCCACCAGGTGCACTACCTCGACGCCACCGCCCGACCGCTACTGGAACTGATCGCCACCGGCGCGCCGCTCGCCGACGCCCAAAGGCTGGATTGCGAAGTGCTCGAAGCACATCTACGCGACCGGATGCGCGCACCCCTGATGACCGAACTCCACCTCGACGAGCCGGTCTACCGAGCACGTGTCCGCGGCGTCGACGTCGTACTCATCGACGACTCCGGCCACGATCGCGACGACGCGTCCGATGCATTCGCTATGTCTGTCGCAGACGCCATTTCACAGATCGCGACCGACATGCTCGACGACGCCGGCGACGGCGAGGTGTTCATCAGAATCCCGCCGCCGGGTCGGGGCATGGCCGCCTCGATCCTGCACCGGTCCACCGACGGCACGAGCCGCCGCGTCGAAGTGACCGACGACGGGCAGGTGCGTCTCGCCGGGTAGCCGCTTCGCCCTCTCAACGGCCGACCCGCTGCCGCTCGCCGGTCGAGCCGCTGCCGCTCGCCGGTCGAGCCACCTCCCGTCGGTCGAGCCGTGTCGTGGCCTCGAGAAGTCACTCCCGGCACCGAGCGATCCTCACCTCCTTCGGCGCGATACGACGTACCTCACTTGCCTTGCGGCAGTGGCGCAATGGTGCACTGATCGGCCGACCCACGACCGTGGGGCATCGTTCGCGATGCGAACAGGCGCGACCCCCTGACCAGCGCGTTCGTCCGACCGCCGCGTACGTGGGTGTCCCCAGTTCGGGGTTCTTCGATCGATGGAAAACGCGAAACCAACACCAAAACCGTTGTCGTCGAATCATTTCGGTGACCACAATCAGATCACGCGGCGACGTGTCCGCGCGGGACATCCCAGTTCCGAACTCCGGCGAAGGAACCGACATGACAACACACCTGAGACTCCGGGCAGCAGCGTTGATTGCGGGCCTGACGGCTGCACTCGGAATCGGCGTCGCCACTGCGCCGCAGGCCCAGGCCGCCTCGCCCATCAGCTTCTGCGCCAAGTACTACAGCAACGCGCCGTACGCGAGTCAGCCGGTGGCGCTTCTGAAGTGGAATGGCTCGGCGTGGCAGGACTGGCGTGCTGGTTCGACCAATGCCAGTGGATGCGGAACGTTCACCAACTACTCCGCGTCCGCCGGCTACTACGCGATCCGGGCCTACCGGGCGATCGGTAACCGCTGCGGATATCCGGGAATCACGGCTCTCAGCGGCTACAGCCGGCCTCTCTACCTCGCCTACAACCAGTCAGCGAACTTCGGCACGTTCTACGTCGCCAGCGGCCGGATCTGCTGATCCCAGCGCACAACACATGAGATACCGACACAGAGGCGGACGATCGAAATGGATACCACCACCACAACAACAGCCACCATGAGTCCGGCACGGCTGCTGGGGGTTGCCGCGGTCATCGCGTTGGCAGCATTCGGCGGGCTCTACCTGTGGAACAACGACGACGACGGAAAAACTGCAGCATGCTCGATAACGGGAGCGACCATGGGCTACTTGGCCACTGCCGCAACCAAAGGACACGCTCCGCCGGCACTGAGCGCCGCAGGTGGTGGCGCAGCTGGGACCTATGCGTGCAACAAGGCATTGAAGTCGCTGCGCCAAGGGGATTCGACCAGCCTGCTGGTGCAGACCGACGACGGTGACTACGACGTCGACGTCACCCTTCAGGATCTGGTTGCGCGGCAACAAACGTGGAATGCGACGACGCGCGCAGAGCAGTGTCGGAGTTCATGGTCGCACCCGACTCTCCAACAGCTCTGCATCGCAGGCACACTCGACCCCGTCGTCGGATGACGGGTGCTGAAATGCCCTCATGCACCGCAAAATACCGATATCGTCAAAGCCTGCATCCGGAAAAGTAGAGTCCACTCATGTCACCGGACAATTCCTCGATCGTCATCTCCACGTATCGGAACCTGCGACTCGGCATGATCGCACTCATTGCGATGCTCGCGGTATCGGTCATCTACAGTGCAGTGACCTACCGATCGCCGAGCCACTCGGAGTTCATGGGATCGATCAGCGCATACTTCTACACCAGCGCCCACATGGTCTTCATCGGATCGCTGTGTGCGCTCGGGGCGCTGCTCGTAACGTACAAAGGAAGCACCGAACCTGAGGACGTGCTTCTCAACTACTCAGGATTTCTGGCCTTCCTGATCGCTTTCATCCCCGCGACCGTCCCTGATTCCGCACATGATCCGGACGTACTGTTTCCATGCTTCCCGATCGACGCGACCCTCAAGAATGCCGTCCTGGCCGCAATGATCGCCGGGGGCATTGCGCAGGTGCTGGGCCTGATCGTGAAGGCCATCGGAAAGTCGAAGTACGACAGCTACCAGACGGTATTCACGTTCACCGTGCGGAAACGAAAGTGGTTCACGACGGGATTCTTTGCCTGGGTCTTCCGGCTGCTGGGCGTAGCGGTTGTCGTCGTGCTCGTAGTCCTCTATGCGGTCGAGGTCAGGAGCGCACCTCCCGCAATCCATGAATGGATGCACAACATCGCCGCGATCGCCACGTTCTCTGGGCTGGGTCTCGTCGTTGCCTCCAACGCCTTCCTGCGGGCCGCGAATACCGCAGCCGAACCGACAAGTCGCCGTGCTCAATTCAGGGCCTTGGTGAAGGGGTTGTCCGCGTTATACACCGGGCTCGCTCTTGCGATGGTTGTGACGGTGATCTTTCTGATCATTGCATTTGTGCGCCACCTCGGTCACCTGATCATTCTGGGGGAGTCGGCGGCCCTGCTGATATTCGCTGCCGCCTGGATAGCGCAGACCATCGAACTGTGGAACATAGGACCGCGGCAGATCGAAACCGATGCTGTGATCTTGGCAGCCGGCTCGCCGGAGAGCGATTCAGCAGATGTGTCGGCGCAGCCTTGATGAGCACGTGGTCTCGTTCCCGTTCTTCCTGCTGTGGGCGGCGGTCGCGGTCGGGTATCGCCTCGGCGGAGGCGGTGGATGCGACCCGCTCGCGATGACCGTGGGCGCCGGGCTGCTCGGCATGCAACCGCTATTCGGGGCCGGTATCGCAGTCCTCGCGATGACGGTGCTCGGCTCGGGCGGAACGCCGGAGTTTCGCAGGTCTGTCTCTGCCGGATCGTCACATCAGGATGAACCCACCTCACGCCGGTCGCGTGCCGGCGCGAATGAAGCCTCGCGTTGAGCTGCGTCTCAGCGAGCTCGTGTCGGCTCGAAACCACGCACTTGACGTGTGGAGGCGTTTTGTCCAAGTTGCGCGTCACGGGTGACCTCCCGCTAGTATGGATTCCGCAAGTCCCTGCGACGACCCCCGACTGTCGCAGGGACTTGCTCTGTCTCCGGCCTCTGACCACGAGGAATGGCCCAACACTGTCCGCCGCCCTCTCCACCGGCGCTCGGCACGCACTGGCCGTCGCACACACGCAGGCGTAGCGTCGGGACAGGTCCAGACCGGGGCCCACCGCGGTCGCACCTGCGCAGTCGGCCCGGTGACCCGAACGTCCTCCGATCGGAAATGCCCACCGAGGAGTCGTGATGAACCAGCCCGTCCCCGTTCCACCACCTCCGCCGACGCCGCAACCGGCACCGGAGCCGCTTCCCGAGCCGCCGTCGGAACCGCCGATCCCCACACCGAGCCCGCAACCGGACCCACGGCCCGCGCCACCGCCGCCGGACCCGGCGCCACGGCCCACAGTCATCTAGCGCAGTCCATCTAGCAGTACTCCGCCGACGACGGCGGTGTTCACCGCGCCGAGGCGGGTAGTACCCCCCGACGGTAGGTAGCCGACCTCACCGAACCCGCGTAGTGCGACCGCCTATCGACGGGGCGTCGGGGACGCGATGGTGGACGGGTCAGACGTCACCGCGTGCGTGGTGGCACCCATCCCGGTTCGTAAGGCGCCCCATGGACATGCTCTCCGACATCCTCGTGATCCTCGGCGTGATTGCTGCGATCTCGATGGTGAGTACACCGTCGGGTGACTTCTGTTCACGCGCGACGTTCGCGGCCCGACGGGGCTACCTCTGATGTGCCGCGGAGCGGCGAGCGGACGCCGACCGCGGGGCGCGCCCACGCCGCGCGCCTCCCCGGTGCCGCAGCCGACGCCATGCCCGACCCCCCGATCGCTTCGACCCGGGACACGTCATGGAGATCCCCGCCCCGACGCGGGTGAATGATGCCGCACCGCAACAAGAACCAACGGACCCAAGCCGTATTACTCTGCACTGCAACGACATCAGGGCGTCAGGAGCTGTGTGCCGTCCACCCGACTGAGGTTGTACATCCGCGGACCCACCGCCCTGTACTGATCGGTGTAGGCGCCAGCGAGCTGCCACACCTGAGCGCCGGTGCCGAGGTCATAGGCGACGAGGGCGTTGGCGGACTCGTCGGCGGCGATGACGCGCTCACCGTCGGTGGTGAACGCCGCTCCGACCGTCGTCGGCCGTGGTATCTGCAACCGGGTGGAGCGTACCGTGCCGCTCACCGGGTCGAGGAGTTGAAGTGGGCCGTTGACGAAGTCGTCGTCGTCGCTGTGCGCGGGCGAGTCCGGCGCGCCCTCGGCGCCGACCCGGATACCGATCAAGTTGCCGACCATATCCGCCGACAACCGGTAGGCGTTGAACTGGGAACCCGTTGTCCGCCATAGGAGATGGCCGGTCGCCGGATTGGCCGCGCCGATGGTGAACGAATTGTCGTTCGGATTCTCCGCGAGACGCCCCAGGATCGGTACCGGTGGCAGCGATGTGTCGGTGGAGCCCTGCTCGTCCGCGGGCTTCCAACCGAGCGCCGACGCGGTCTTGGTGCCGTCGGCGCGGTAGATGTCGGTGCCGGTTCCCTGACCGTTGACGACGGCGATACCACCGGCAAATCCGGTCCACGGCACCGCCCAATGCCGGGTATTGGTCGCACTCACAATGGTCTGCCCGTCGGTGGCGCGTAGGAAGTCGATCCGTTCGGGCGTCGGCGATCTGTCCGAGGGGCGCACCACGATCGGCTGATCGGCCAGCACGAAGGCACCGGGCTGCCTCCACATGGTCCGCCCGGACAGGTCCAGTCCGACCATGTCGCCGATGTCGGTGGACGGGTCGGTGCCCTGGCGTTTGACGATGAAGCGATCGCCGACGCCATAAATATCCTGGAAATGCTCACCCGCGGGCAGTGTGGTGGTGGCCACGACGCGACCACCGTCGGCGTCGATCACCATGAGCACATCGGGTCGGGCGTTGTTCACCGCGGCCGCCATGCACCCGATCCGGTCACCGGTGATCGCGCACCCGTTGAGGACCAGTCCGGCCGGCATCGTCACGGTGAACCGATCACGACCGGTCGCCGCGTCGATGACGGTGGCCACCGGCGCGTTCTCCGACGCGGCGAGCACGATGGCGGTGGCACTGGTGGCCCACGAGATGAGCTCGGGGTGGACCGCCCACGCGGCGCTCGGCTCGGTGGGCATGGGGACCAACGCCTGTGCCGGGCCGGCGGCGATCGACGCGATCTCCTCGGGATGAACGGAATCGTCGCCGGGTGCCATCGCCTCCGACGGCGATCCACCTCCCGACCCGACCAGCAGTACCACCACCAGCGCGACGACGGCGACGACGACGGTCACGCCGACACCCAGCCCGATCCACAGCATCGGACGAGAAGAGCGGTGCGGTGGCGGCATCGGTGATCCGCCGAACGGGGGGTGCGGTAGTGGCGTCGGCCATGGTGGGACGGGACCACCCGGCTGCGCAGGCCACGGCGGCGGCGTACCGTACGGCGACACGATACGCGGGTCGACCGGCCGAGTCTCGTTGTCGCTCTTCGTCAGCGACACCCGCACCTGCGGTGGCGAAGCGGCGACCGGTGGCGTCGTGGGTGGCGGGACGGTTGTCTCACGGTTGTCGGGCGGCATCGTCACCGCACGAGGATATAGGGGAGGGCACTACTTCGACACCGATGGGGACGTCGTCCGACTCCGACCGCGTCGGGCCGACGTATCACGACCGCGCAGTAGGGGCCGTCGCGATTTACCGAAGCATCCGGCTCCGCCAGATCGCCCACAGCGTTGCGACAAACGCCAGGGGAAAACAGATGGCCATCACCCAGGGGTAGACACCGCCGTGGTGAATGACTCCGAAGATGGCATAGATCGTCATCGGGACATACATGACGAGCGCGACGATGCGAACTTTCAGTCGCAGTTGGGGATTCAGGGGATCTTGCATGATGGTGTCCTCGGTGGTCCGGGTGTGAACGCAAGTCTAGGAGCGTGACCGGCTGCAGGACAACGAGAATGCTGGTCACCGTCGCAGCATCGCGCACTGCCACGCCCTGTGCGGACGGCGAGAACAGTGACGATGTATGCACCCTGTTTGTGGACCGAGTGGACGGACCGCGGAGTGCCACGGAGTGCCCGGTATTGAGTTGCGTTGTGGTGCAACATCAGTGGGGTCGTGGTATGCGGAGGGGGATCCTGAGCGGAGGCGTCGGCACCCGGAGTCCCGTGGCTGCCGAGCCGTGCCTGAATGACCGCAATGCCTAGCGGACTTAGGATTTCGGTGAAGTCCCGCCCATCTGCTGAATGGAGGACCCGCATGCGTCGTCGCCGCATGCCGAGTTGGTGCCCAGGCGTGAATCGCGGTGACCGGAATGGCCGACTCGCGCAAGTATCCCGCGGTGCCGGTCTCACGCCCCCGGCGTGAGCGTTCCGCGGAGCACACCGCGTCCGCGGGTGACGGCGGCGTCGGGGCGGGTCATGACACTGCCGCAGCGTTCACCGGGAAAGACCATGCCCTTCGGACCGCGCCAACAAATCGGTGACGGTCCCGAGGAAAACGGCACAAGCACCCCACCTGTCGGCCTACCCTGACCACGTCGCCGCCGACGTGAAGGGAATCGCGCATGTTCACTCGAATCCGGAGTCTCGCGGTCGCAGCCGCCGCGAGCGTTGCGCTGGTCGCCGCAGCAGGCACCGCGTCCGCCGCACCCGAACCCACCACCCTCACGCCGACTCAGGTGTTGAGCTGGATCGACGCCCATCCGGTGCCGGCCGCCTCGGTCATCGACGGCATCGACGCGGCCAATGCCGTGCTCAAACAGCTCGGCATCACCCCGTTCACCCCGACGATCGGTGCCTGCACCGATCTCACCTTCCCGCTCGCCGTCGGTGGCGCGGTACCCGGGCCCTACACGCCGGTGCTGGGGAACCTCCACCTCGGTGGAATGGACCTCAACCTGGTCCAGAAGGGAGAAATCCTCTTCGGGTTCGCCCCCGTCGGCATCATCGACGAATCGAGTGACAAGTCCGGAATGCAGGTCGCCTGGCTCAACATCAACACCTTGCAAGGCAGCCTGGGTACACCGATGAGCGGCATCACCGACACGATCCTGAACGCCATTGCGAAGCGAGCAAAGGAAGCCGGGATTCCGGCCCGGCTATACCAGCCGTACATCGATACGGTCGCCAAGCCCGCCCTCAACGCCATCCCGCAGGGCGGAGTCCGAGGCGGCCTCGTCGACACCGGATCGGGCACCGTACTTGCCGCGATCTACGGGGTGGTGCACCGGTCGAACGCCACCTGCCTGTTCTTCCCCAGCCTGGGTATCGTGACCGCGCAATAGCGTCGACGGGGATCATTGTCCGGACTGATCCGGCTGACTCCGTCAGATAGCCCACTGGGTCAGAACGCTGCCGACGGTCTTGCCGCTGGATCCTCGCGTCACGAACCTTGTCGGGTCACAGTGAAAGATGTTGCGCAGCAGCGCCGGACACATCGATGAGTTGCACACGGCTGTTGTGCACCAGACGAAACCCGGCGTGGCCTCGCGGTGGACACGTACGGGGGACACTCAGTACGCACCATCCTTCCCGACAACAGCCTTGGCGGTCCGCCAGAGGATGGCCATGTCCTGCATGATCGACCAGTTCTCCACATAGGAAAGATCTAGTCGCACAGACTCTTCCCATGAGAGATCGGACCGTCCCGACACCTGCCACAGGCCGGTGAGGCCGGGCTTGACCAACATTCTGCGGGCCACCCGACCGTCGTATCGTTCGACCTCGTCGGGTAACGGCGGCCGGGGCCCGACTAGACTCATCGTTCCGCTGAGCACGTTGAACAGCTGAGGTAATTCGTCGAGGCTGTACCGGCGGATGAACTTGCCGACGCGTGTGACGCGCGGATCGTCACGCATCTTGAACAACACGCCGGCACCCTCATTGCGGTCGACCAAATCGGCGCGAAGAGCGTCGGCGTTGATCACCATCGACCTGAACTTCCACATCTCGAATGGCCGGTTGTTCAGGCCGATTCGGTTGGCGCGGTAGAACACCGGGCCACGTGAGTCCACTGTGACGGCGAACGCCACGAGCAGCAGAATCGGTGAGAGCGCGATGAGCATCAGAACTGCGCCGAGCCGATCGAGCGCGGCCTTGCGGAACTTGTTGGCACCTTCGTATCGCGGTTTGTCGATGTGCAGCAATGGAAGTCCCGCCACGGGCCGAACCAGCATGCGGGGTCCGGCGACGTCGGTGACGCCCGGCGACACCAGCATCTCGATCTGACGTCCCTCGAGATCCCATGACAGTTCCTGCATCGCTTCGTGTCCGAGTGCCTCGGCCGAGGTCACCGCGACGGTGGTCGCACCTCCCACGTCGGCGGCCGCGCAGACATCGTCGAAGTCGCCGAGAACCGGGATCTCTCGACCATCGACCTGCACGGACGACCGCGGGCTCGACCGTGACGGCGTGCACAGGCCGACGACGGCGTAGCCCAGCGTCGGATCGCTGAGCCGCCAGATCAGCGGGACTGCCGACGACAACTCGCCCACCACCAGAACGCGGTCCATGTACTGGGAAGCCCACTGTCCGTTCGCTTTCCGTCGCCGTGCGAGTCGCCGACGCCATGCCCAGCGAGACAGCGGAAGGACGACGATACCCACGGGCAGCGCCACGGCCACGAAGCCGCGCGCGACGTCGAGTTTGAACAGGAGATCGATGATGGCGAGGGCCCCGAAGGTGGCGAGGCACGCGGTGACTACACGGCTGTATTCCTGGGCGCCCGAACCGATGATGCGACGATCCAGCGACTGAAACGCACGCAGCGAGGCAAGCCAGCCCACGATGAGGCACAGCGACACCAGATTCGCACTGATCTTGGTCCCATTGAGGACGTCGGCGTCACCCCACCCGAAGCGCAACCATTGGGCACCGACCGTCGTCGCGACGACGACCACGAGATCCGAGATCATCAGGGTGCGTTGATAGCCATGCACCCAGGATCGCGAGTTCTCCCGCTTACGAATTCCGGAGAGGCGGCGGGCGACGATCTCGCGCGGCGTGGTGCCACCGACGGCGACCTCCGAGTCGAGGCGATCGGTCATCAGGCTCCTCTGGGTGTTGGGCGCATGGTGATACTCCGGAGCGACAACGGGGTAAGGCGGTTCGGCGGGTGAATTGTGGACGGATTCACCCGCCGAACGACCATGGCGATGCCGAAATAATAGAAGGTGCGCGCAGTGCCCACAACCGCTGTAGGTGTGTGAGTGTTGTGGACCACGCGGAGAACACGATCACAGACCTATTCGTCGAAAAACGCAGAGTGGTACGCACGTCAATACAACATATCCGGGATATTTCCGAGAATGGATCAAATGATCCGAAACGGTGTTGTCGAATTGCGAATTCGGTCAAATCGCCACTTCGGCCGGTCCATCGCAGCGGTGCGTACCAACAAATGCCGCTGCTGGTTGGGCGCCGATACCCGGCCGCGGATACACTGCCCCGGGTTGGGTTCCGTTTCCCCGAGGCGTCCGGAGGATGCAATGACACTCGCGAAGTCCGTGCGAATCTCGATCGCGGTGATCGCCACCGTGGTGGCGATCGTTGCCGGCCTGATCGGTGGTGGTTCGCGCGCAGACGCCACGGTCCCGGCTCCGGCCGCCGGATACGGCTTCGCCCAGGGTAGTTCGCCGCTGTACCAGAATGGCGCGACGACGAACCGCGAACTGGACGCGGTGGCACGAACGGGCGCCACGTGGCTTCGGGTGATGGTCGATTGGTCGACTATCGAGCGGGTCCGCGGGCGCTACGACTGGAGTGTTCCGGACCGGGTGATCGGGGCAGCTCGGCGGCATCACCTCACCGTCCTCTCCAACGTCCTGACCACTCCGGAATGGGCACGCGGAGGTGCGCCGTTGGGGATATACGCGCCTCCGGCCGACCCGGCGACGTTGGGTGCGTTCATGAAGGCGTTCATCAAGCGCTACCCGGACGTCACCCATCACGAGATCTGGAACGAGCCGAATCTTCCGCTGTTCTGGGGTGCGCAGGCACCAAATCCCGTGCAGTACACCGCGGTTCTGCGAGCCGCCTACCGGTCCATCAAATCGGTCCAGCCCGGGTCGACGGTCGTCGCGGCCGGGCTCAGCCCGAACGCGGGGGCACCGGGATTCGTGTCGTCGATGTATGCCGCGGGCGCGGGCCGCTACTTCGACGCGTTGGCCATGCATCCGTACGTCTTCCCGCGGGGTATCGGCGCAAAACCCAACGGCTGGAGTGAGGTTCAGCAGATTCGCAACATCATGGTGCGACACGGAGACAGCAGGCGGAAGATCTGGCTGACCGAACTCGGTGCGCCGACGCTGCCCGCCGGTGGGGCGTCGCCGCTCGGATTCGGTGTCACCGACATGGTGTCGCAGCGTGAGCAGGCGAATCAGATCACGAGCGTGCTGGCGGCGGCCGCGCGGTCGGGATACTCGGGCCCCGCGTTCATCTACTCGGTCCGGGATGCGGGTACCTCCCCGTCGAATCGGGAGGATCACTTCGGGGCTCTGCTGACGTTCGACTGGAAACCCAAGTACGCGGCGACCGTCCTCAGGCGCTGACATCATGCCGCCGTCGGGGGTTTCGACGCTGTCGGCGTGGACGCGCGGCAACGGCCGCGCACGGCCGAGGCGAGCGGTCTGGATGCTGGGCGTCGCAAGCGTCGCGGTGGTGCTGCTGAGCTCCTGCGCGACCCTGAACGGGACAGCGCGCGAATCTGATTCGACGAGCCGCGCGCCCGGCGTCGGGGAACGCACCACATGTGGTCGACTGGCCGAGGACGCCGCAGGTCACATCGTCGTCGCCGAAGGGAACGTCAGTTGCGATCAAGCGAACGCGTTGATGAACCGTGTCTTCGCCATGGCGCTCGACGGCGGCGACTCACAGCGCAAGCAGATCGACAACTGGCTCTGCTTCATCGGCCCCGTGGCGCCGGCAGGTGAGCACCGGACGATGACATCGGCCTTCTGCGCCAGCAGTACCCCCACCGCAACGGTCCAGGTGACCACCGCACCCCAGGGGCAGCAGCGATAGGCCACCACCCCCGGGGGCTACGACTACCGGATCACTCGGACGCCGACGCGGTAGGAACCGCGGTGTCAACCGTCTCGTCGTCATCCCCGGTCCCGGATTCGGTTGTCGCCGTACTCGGGGCGACCTCCGAGTCCGTGTCCGTGTCGGAGTCGGCTGTGGTCACCGGTGTGACCTCCTCGGACGTCGTCGACGCCGACTCCGAGGGTGCCGCCGATGCGGCCGGCGGTGAAGTGGGTGCAACAGTGGCCCATGCCTCGGCGCCGGCATCCGACGACGTGGCCGAATCGGCCGTCGCCGTGACCTCGGCAGTCGTCGAAGAGAGCTGGGCGGCAACGAGAATCGGAGTCTCGGCACTCGCCGCACTCACCGGCGTCTCCTCGCTCGGCGAACTCGCCGACGGGGAAGCGACCCGCGCCGCGAGCGTGCTCGTGGTCGTAACGGCAGGAGCCGCCGACGCACCGAACGCGGACTCCAGGGCGGCGGCGAGGCTTTCCAGCATCTGCTGGAGTGCGGCAGCCTGTGCTTGCACGAGGGATTCCAGAAGCTGTTGCATCGCTGCGGCGAAGGCGGCACCGAAATCGCCCGTGTTGCTCGCGGTCGTCGAGTAGCGGGCAATGAGGTCGGCCAGCACCTGCGCGGCCGGTTTGGCCACCCAATTGGTGGTGTACAGGCCGAAATTGTCCTCGAGGTTCGATGATCCGGTGTTGGTGTCGCGGGTCGAGTAGATGTAGATGGGCCCGGCGTTGGCTTCGTTCTGCCACGCCTCGATGAAGTTCTCGATGAAGGTCGCCTGCTCGGCTTGTGTGTGCGTGCCGCCGGTGGGTTGACCGTACTCGGTGATCCAGATCTTCTTCGCCGCATCGCCGTACTGGGCCATCAGGGCACGGATCGCCGCGATCTGGCTCGCGGGTGAGTCATCGTGGTCGTTGTCGGTGTACTCCTCCAAGTACTGATACGGGTGGAAGGACAGCGCATCGAAGTAGCCCGCCGCGCCGGACGAATACATCTGCTCGACAAAGGTGATCGGATTCAGCGTCGCTCCGGTGGTGACGGTGGCCCCGAGAACACCGGCGATCACCACGGCGGCCGGATCGGCGGCCTTGATGGCCGTGTACGCGGCCTTGAGGACCTCGGTGTAGGCGACCGGGTCGATCGGGTTGTAGAAGAGCGCCGCGTTGGGCTCGTTCCAGATCTCGTAGCCGCTGATGTCACCCTGGTACCGGGTTGCCACGGCGCCCACGAACTCGGCGTACTCGGCCGGATCGAAATGGCCGTTGACGATATTGCCTGCCCAGAACGGGGTACCGGTCACCGTCGCCACGATGGACATGCCACGCGCATCGGCCGCGGCCACCAGCGCATCGAGCTGGGTCCAATTGTAGGAACCCTCCAGGTATTCGACGCTCACCCAGGGAATCGCGACACGCACACTCGTCACCCCGAGCGCGGCGATCTTGTCCAGCGTGGTGTTCAGCGTCGCCGAATCAAGGCCGTAGAGCGACGAATCGGCGATGCCGATGGTGGTCGAGTTCTCGTCGATCACCGCGACGAGTTGGATCGGTACCGACGTGGGAGCCGGCACGGTGGACAGGACTGCTGACGAGTGCGGTGCGATCACCGGCATCGATGACATTGATCCGACGCCAATGGCGGCGGTAGCACAGACAGCAGCCATCCGTGTGGACGAGATGACTAGGCCGCGACGGCGCATGGATGTGGTCCTTATCGTTGGCCCCCTGCCATATGAATAGCAAGGAGTCATCAACGGTGCGCCGTGTGATTCTAAAAGTGGACTTCTAGCGGGGTTGATCAACTATTCCGGAACGATCCCGGGATAGATCACGCATGCAATCCAGTATTGCGCAGGAAATACTTCCGGGTAATGCAATCAAGAACGTGGAGGAACCGGTGCGGAGGAGTCGCCGCCCGGCGGACTGCTTTACGCTGCAGGCGCAGACGGTACCGAAGCCCGATCAGGCTCGGACACAGGGGTTGATTCGGTAACCGGCGATGGGGTGGCCGAACTCGAGGGGCCGGTCTCCTCCGCAGGCGACGTATCAACCCCCTGCGTCGGTGATTCGGTCACCGGCCCGGGTGATTCCGACGGGCCGGCGGTGGTTGCGGCCGTCGACGCGTCACCGGGTTCGGCGGTGGCCGTCTCCGTGGAGGTTGCCTGCACCGCGGCAGTCGCCGGAACTGTGATGGAGTACCCGGATGCTCCGGCCGGCGACACGGACGAGGGAGAAGCCACCTCCGACGCGGACGCCACCGTCGGCACCATGCTCGCCCGCGCCGTAGGCGTCGTCGCGGCAAGTGCAGCCTGGACCGACGCCGCATCGGACACCGCATTCGCTGACCATTGAGTCCAACTATGAATCCCGACAGTGTATTTGAAGTCGACGGGCAGTCCGAGAAGTAGCGCTTCGGCGTTGAGCGCCAGGGTGGATGCCAACGTACCGACCTCCAACGCGACGCCGGTCACGAAAGCCACCGGGTTACCGGTGGCAATCGCGATCACCACGTCCTCGAGCCGCGGTATCCCGAGTCCGGCAGTGATGATGATCCGCTGCCCCGATGCGTTCAGTGTGGCGATCCGGGTTCCGACGTCGTGGGCCCACCAGGAGCTGTTGGCGCCGAGCGGATCGCCCCACATCGCCGTGTACCCGTTGGCGATACCGGTGACAAAGCTCTGGATCGCCGGGATCACGAACCAGCCCACCGGATTGTTGGTCTGATAGAAGCTCGACATCGACTGGGCGACGGAGAAGAGCTCGGGATGATCGAGGGCGATGGTGACTGCCGACCCGCCTGACATCGACAATCCGACGATGGCATTCGAGCTCGTCCCGACCCCGAACCGGCTGTTGAGGTATGCGGGGAGTTCGCTGGTGAGGAACGTCTCCCACCTGCCCGGTGCGGTGGTGCCGTCGGCGTAGCCGATGGCGTCGTCCCAATCGGTCATCCAGGTGCCGGCACCCCCGGCGGGCATGACGAGGTTGTACCGGGTGCTGTAGGCCGCCAGGGCTCCGCTGTCCGCGTCGGCCCAGGTGCTGCGATCATCGGGGGCACTGATGCCATCCAGGAAGTACACCGCCTGTTCGGTGGCGCCGGCGGGCTGATCCGATGGCCGGATCTGGACCAGCACAACACGTCCCAGACTCGGTGAGGCCACCGCGCAGGTCTGGACGTGCGCAACCCGGTCGGCCTCACTCGCCCATGTGCAGTAGTCCCGCAGAGTGTCCGGATCGGCCGCATCTGCGGGTGCTACCGTCGATAGCGCGGCGGCACCGGAGATCCCCACCGCGGCAACGGATATCGTACGTCGGATCGCTGTGCGGGATCGCTTACGGTGTCGAGCCATGGCAGAACCTCCCTGGTGAGGAGTACGGACATGGTGGGCGTAACGGTGACCACCGGCTACTCATGGCAGCCGACCACGGCCGCCTTCGTCAGACCGACGAACTGATAGGCGTACTGGAAGCCCCAGTATGCCAGCGATTTTGGGTACTCGCGTGGTACCGATCGCATGATCAGGGTGCCTGCATCGCATTGCTCGAAGATGTACCGCGCACGAACGAGATGAAAGCGCCAGCTCACCACGATCATCGAACTCCAGCCGTGCTCGCGGGCCAGCTTCGCCGCGAACATGGCCTCGCCCACGGTGGTGCTCGGGTCCGGCCGGAAACAGATCACCTGCACGGTCGACGTCGAGGACGCGCACGCACGATCCATCACGGGGTCGGGTTTCTTGCCGTCGAATCGGTCGTACGGATCCGACAGCAGCACGACCGGCGCATATCCACGGCGGGCCAGATCGATACCGTACTGCTCGCGGCCGTCGTGCTCGCCACCGAGGACGACGATGACGTCCGCGCGGCGCAGCGGGTCCTCATGCGACCGATAGAACATCACATACCCGGCAGTCCAGAACGCGATCGCGAGTATCACCGTCAGCATCACCACGACAATGAGCGAGCGGCGCAATGCCCGACGCCCCCTGCGTAGCGCGATCATCGGGGGCGGGTCATTGCGGCTCCGGCCGGTGCCATCACGACGCGGTCATCGGCGCCCGCCGCCGGTGCTGTGGCATCGACATCGGTAAACCGCTGTGCGACAACGATGAACGCGATCATCACGGACAGGTCGGTGACCGACACCGGGATCGTGACGGTGCTGAAATCGAGCTGCATGCCGAGGACGAAGAAACCGATGAAGCATCCGCCGAAGAAGGCCGGTTCCCACCGGCTCTGCCGCAGGCAGCGGTAGGCGAGGTAGCAGCAGTAGAGCATGACGATCGTGAACACGATGCCGACGAGGAGCCCGGCCCGGTAGATCGACAACAGCGGCGCGTTGGCGACGTAGTTGATGGTGAACGCCAGCGAGGGATCTTTGAACTCGGCGATACCCCAGCCGTGCCCGACGAGCCAGTGGCCGGCCATATTGCCCGGATAGTCGCGCAGCGCATCGCCGCGCGCCGATGACCCGGTATCACCGGACCCGAAGGACGAGAAGATCCGATGCCGCGACGCCGGTATCGCCGCAAGGACGATCAGTCCGCCGACGATGGAACCGGCGATGATCCCGCGTGCCCGGCCGGACATGGTGTGGAACAACAACATCAGGATCACGCCGACCACCACGGAGAACAACGCCGCCCGGCTCAGCGTCCCGGCGATGCAGGCGAGCAGCAGCGCCATCAACAGCCACCGACTGCGACCGCGGAAGACCAGTGGACAGATCATCACCGCGGCCAGGAGGCCGATCCCGGCGGCGTTGGGATCGATGAACGTTCCGGACAGGCGGGCGGTCACCGAGGTTCCGCTGTAGACGAAGCGGCCCGCCGATTCGGCGGTGTAGCCGAACGGTGAGAGCAGGGTGAAGGTCTTACCCGAGGTGTCGACGGTCAGCATGGCGATTCCGATCAACCCGGATACCGCGGTGGCGCCCACGAAGACCCGACCGAACGTGGCCAACTGGGCGAGGGGGAGTCGCCGAAGAGCGACGATCAGGAGCACCGCGGTTGACCATTTCGCGTATTCCACAATATCGACGAGACCATTCATTGTCAGGGCCACCGACGGAATAGCGCACAGTGTGAAAACGATCAACATCCAGTCGAGGGGCTGCAGTGAACGGTTCTCAATAGGGTGGATAACGGTCGCCAACAATACGGCCGAGGTCATCGCGAAGATCAATGGCAAATGAACACCGGGAAGGTAGCCGGCGGGCAGACATGCCACCACGATGGCCAGCACCCACAGCAGCCAGGTCGGATGCGCCAGTCCCACGTAGGCCGCGACAATCAGGATGACCAGCACAAAGGCCAGCTGCGACGGCGTCGATCCGGCGAGTAACGCTCCCAGGACGATCAACGAAACCGCAACCGTGATGACTGTTGCGCGAACGGCTCCCACGGGGAGCATCCTTGCATGCCGGGTGGACCAACACACGGTGAGATCTTCCGCGAGTGCCGGAATCCGGACACAGCGGGCCGGCACTATGGTGCTTCTCACCATTGTGACAACCACATTCTCTCGGTGGGCGCTTTGGTGATCTGTGCACTACCGTTTCTTGTGACGTCCTGTTTTGCTTGAAGTGATCGGGGGATTCACTGCGGTTTCGCCTAGAGGTGGGCGGCGCAGACGAAAGGAGCTCGGCTGGTGGCTGTGCGCGAGTATGTCCATATCGCCGTGAGGTTCTGGTGGGTCATCGTCGGAGCCGTGGTGATCTGCGCCACTGCAGGATTCGTGTACGGGCAGTTCATCCAGTCGGTCACCTACGTCTCGACCTCGAAACTCTTCGTCTCCGCCGAGGGCGGCACGTCGGTCGGCGAGTCCTATCAGAACAATCTCTTCGCCGAAGCCCGCGTCAATTCCTATGCGCAGATCGCCACGAGTGATCAGGTCGCCCAACGTGCGTCGCGCGCGCTGAACGGGGAAGTCGGTGCCGGCGAACTGAAATCGTCGACGACGGCCACTCCGGTCGACAAGACGGTGATCCTCGAGATCTCGGTGACAGCCGGATCGGCGGCGCGCGCGCAGTCCGAGGCGGCTGCGGTCGCCCGCGAAACCGTGAACGTGGTGCAGGAACTCGAAACCTCGCGCCGCGGAGGCGAGCCCGCCGCCACCGCGATCGTCTACGACGAGGCGTCGCTGCCCGGCTCGCCGTCGGGCCTACCGGCGTGGATGCTCGCGGGCCTCGGCGCCGCCGCCGGACTCATCGTGGGTGTCGTCATCGCCTTGCTGCTCGGACTGCGGCAACGCCGCCGGATCGGCGGTGCGGACGACCTCGCCGACACCGCCGCCCGTCCGGTGCTCTCCGTGATTCCCGATGATCCGGAGCGGGAAAATGCGCTGCTCATAACGGATTTGGATCAGGACGGTCAGGGCGACGCCTACCGCGACCTGCGCAACGCCGTCCGATTCCGCGGGGCCCGCCTCGGTGACGGGCAGGCACCGCGGGTGGTGGCGGTGGTCGGTGTCGGGAGCGGCGTCGGAGCCTCGAGTGTCGCGGCCAATCTCGCCGGTGAGATCGCCGCGTCAGGACGCTCGGTTCTGCTGGTGGATGGCCACCTGAGGGCCGCGAGGGCGGCGGGTTCCAGTTCATCTCGGCATTCGTCACTGTCGGAGGTACTGGCCCCCGACGCCGCGTCCGGTTTGTCGACCGTCCTCACCGATGAGACCGAGCTCCTCGCGGCGGTCGTCGGCGTCGGCTCGTTGTCGTTCCTGCCGAGCGGACCTGCCCCGAGCTCGCCGGGGGAACTCCTGGGTTCACGCGAATTGGACACCGCACTCGGCGTGGCACGTCAGCACTTCGACTTCGTCGTGATCGATGCCGGCCCCGCCGGTCCCGATGCGACGGTCTTCACCGGCCTGGCCGACGGCACGGTGCTCGTCGCGCGCCGCGGGCGAACCACCCGCACGGCTCTGCGTGCTGCGCTCGAGTCGGCCGACTCGGTCGGAGTTGCCATCGGAACCGTGCTCACCTTCGCCGGGAACCGGCCCCAGCGGTCTCCGGAGCCAACCGAACCGACACCCGAGGAAGTCACCGATGATGAAGCACCGGAACCGAATCCGGTCGAGGTGAGCGCAGCATCGCCGTCACTCGGTGAGCCGCGGTGATCATCGGTCGGGGAGCAGCGAGTCGTGGTGGGCGAAGGCGTCACCCGCGTCGTCTCCGGGGACGACTCGTCCTGCTCCTCGTCGCCGCAGTCCTCGGTGCCTCGGCCTGCTCCGCCGACGAGGAGCCGGGCGCCATCCCGTTGCTTCCCGACGTCTCGGGTTCGGCGCTGGTGACGCCCGATCCGGTACCGGTGGCCCGGCCCGCGGCAGGCGGCGCCGGTGTGGGATCGGTTCTCTCGGTGGGAATGGCGGGAAAGCAGGAGATCCGCCCCATCACCGAACTCGGTGCGGTGGTCAAGAGAGTCGAGTACCGCTCCACCTCAGGTGTCACCGGGCAGCCGACCGTGGTCTCCGGGATCGTGGCCGTCCCCGGCGGTACGCCCCCGGCCGGTGGCTGGGTGACCGTCGCCTTCGGACACGGCAACACCGGCGTCCGGCACAAGTGCGGGCCGTCGGCCTACACCAACCTGCTCGGCAGCGACGTGATCGTCGCGGCCCTGCTGTACAACGGTTTCGCCGTCGCCATGCCCGACTACCAGGGTCTGGGAATGACCAACCTGGACAACCCTTTTCTCGACGCACGTACCTACGGATACAACATGATCGACGCGGTCCGCGCGGCACGCGCCACCTATGCGTCGCTGTCGGATCGGTGGATCTCCTACGGCGTATCGCTGGGAGGTATGTCCGCTTGGGCGGCAGGGGAATTGGGCCCCACCTACGGGCGCGGACTGGATCTGCTCGGCACCGCGGCGCTGGTACCGGTGTCGAATATGCGGGACCTGGCCACCAAGGCGGCAGCAGGAACCCTGACCCGGGATCAATACCCACTGCTCGCCTATCTGATCGATGCGTTGTCCCGGGTGGCGCCCGACCAGTTCAACCCGGACGACTACCGCTCGTCCTACGCGAAATCGGTGTGGGAGGACGTCCTCAACTGCATCCCGACCGATAACCTCGATGCGCAACTACGCACCATCCAGTCGCTGGGACCCGCTGATCTGCGGCCGAAAGATGCTGCCGCGCAACAACGACTCTATGACTGGCTGGATCGGACCGGACTGCCGCTGGCCACCGGAGGCGCCCACGGGACACCCACTCTGATCATGTACGGCACCGACGACAAGTTGATCGACTGGCCGTGGACCGCGCGTGTCGTCAAGCAATCGTGTGACCAGGGGGCCAACATCCAGGCCATCAAACGGGTGGGTGAAACCCACTCCACCCTGAATTCGGCGCAATCGGTGGCCTGGATGCTCAATCTCGCCAACGGAGGACGGGCCGCGATGTCGAATTGTGGTGTCCTGCCATGAGATCGCCGTCGGACCGGCACCCCGCCGACTACGCATCCCTGTGGGTTCGTGGGCTTCCCGTCGTGGCCCTGTCGATGATCGGTGCCGTGCTCGCCGGCCTGGTGGCGTTCGCGCTCCTGCCGCGCACCTACGAATCCCAGGCCCGGCTGCTCATCACCGCGCCCGGACCGGCATCGGTCACCGCCGCTCAGGCGTCGGACCTGGCGGGGCGTCTGAGGTTGTCGAGCTACGAGGAACTCGCCACCTCCGATCAGGTCCTGGGCCGCACCCGCCTCGAGGACGGCGCGGGCGCCCTGTCCGGCACCGACATCGCCACGCTGCGTGAGCGGATCACCGTGGTTCCGTCGGTCGACGATGCCGTCCTGATCATCAACGTCACCGGCCCCACCGCCGACGCCGCAGGCACCCTGGCCCGCGGGGTGAGCACCAACCTCGCCGCGGTCGTCAACGAGGTGGAATGGAGCGGCGCCGACGGTGCCGCCCAGTATTCGGTCGAGGTCATCGACGCCGGGAGTACGCCGGAATCGGCGTCGTCACCCCGGATCTGGACGACGCTGCTCACTGCCCTCGGGCTCGGTGTTCTCCTCTCGAGTGTCGCGGTCATCGCGGTGGGACTGCGGCGTGATCTCGTCGACGGTCCGCGTGACGCGCTGGTTCGCGTGCGCGACGTACACGCGGGAGTCGGCTCATGACCTCGACGCACCGCCGATGGGCTTCGTGCTGGTGGGCGATTCTCCTGCTGATCGGGGTGGCCACCACAGGATGTTCCAACGCCGAGGGGGATTCGCCACCGGCGGACGCCGGCGTACCGTACAGCGTCGACACGAGCGGGTCCGGTCCCGGCGCTCTCCGCTCCGCCGAGACCATGCCCTTCGTCGATCGCCGCGTCACCGCGCAGGCCTCGACGGTGCTGCGCGTCAAGTACGAGTCCACCGACGGCCGGACCAACGAGCCCACCCAGGTGTGGGGTGCGTTCCTTGTGCCCGCGTCCCCACGCCCCGCCGACGGGTGGCAGACCGTCGTCCTTGCACACGGGACGGTGGGACTGCTCGGGGAATGCGGTGCCACCCTGTCGCCGGCGCTCGGTGATCTGGCCGCCACCGCCGCCGCGTGGCTGGGCCAGGGCTACCTGGTGGTGGTACCCGACTATCAGGGACTCGGTTTCCCCGGCGGCACCGAGCCCACCCATCCCTATCTCGATGCGCGGACCGAAGCGATGAACGTCATCGACGGTGTGCGCGCCGCCCGACGGCTGGTGCCGGGGGTGTCGCCGCGGTGGGCTGCACTCGGTGGATCGCAAGGTGGACAAGCCGTCTGGGCTGCCAACACCCTGGCCGCCGACTACGGCAAGGGACTGGAGTTGCGGGGCACCGCCAGCCTGTCGCCGGCCGCACAGTTCGCCGGGATCGTCGATCTCGCGCAACGCAAGCAACTGACGACCGATCAGTACGGCCTGTACACGTGGCTGCTCCTGGCGGTGCAGCAGGAGAACCCCGGCTTCGACGTGACGCACTACGTCCGTGGCGCGGCCAAGGACCGATGGCATGACCTGGCGCAGTGCCTGCCCGTCTACGCCCAGACACGGGCAGATGTGCTGCGGTCACTCAGTCCCGACGATCTCACCCCGGATTCCGACGCGGCCGCAGCCGAACTCAAGGCTCTCCTGGCCCGACGTGCGGTGCCCGACGAGCGTGCCGGCGCGCCGATGCTCGTGCTCTACGGAGGTCGAGATCAGCTGATCGCCCCCCAGTGGACCGCCGCCGCGCTGGCGACGGCATGCGCGAACGGCGACACCGTGATGTCGCAGTTCCAGCCGACCGCCGACCACGGCGGAGTCAACGGCGACATCGTCGTCGGCTGGATCATCAACAGGTTCGACGACGAACCGGCCCTCTCCACGTGCGCGTCTGAGCCCAGGAGTGAACAGCAATGACCGAAGACGTTGCCAAACACCGACAGACACAACCCACCGCGTCGCCCACACCCGAATACCAGCCCACACCTGAATACCAGCCCACACGTGAATACAAGCCCACACGTGAATACAAGGCAGGCCGCATCATCGGCCTCGACGGTCCACGCGGGATCGCCTGCTGGGCTGTTCTCGTCGTCCACGTGGCCAATCAGGCATCCCCCGACACCATGGCGGCCGGCGGGTTGGCGTTGCTCGGACAGGCGTTGATCTTCTTCTTCGCCCTGTCCGGATTCCTGCTGTATCTGCCGTATGTGCGGTCGCTGATGCACGACAAGCCGAGGCAACCGAATGTGCGCGCGTATGCGATCCACCGGCTCCTGCGGGTATTTCCCGGCTACCTCGTCATCTTCCTGATCGTCAACTTCGTCCTGCAGGCCTCGTTCCTGCACAACGAATGGGCGTCGAGCAAGACCGGCACCGATGCGGGAACCGGAATGATCACCGACCCCGGGATGCTCAGCACCAATCTGACACTGCTGCAGTCGTATTTTCCGCAGTACCTGCAGACCGGTATCAGCCCGTCCTGGTCGTTGACCCTGGAATTCGTCTTCTACGCATCGCTACCGGTGTTCGGTGCCGCAATGTGGTTCCTGCGCAGACGTTTCGGCACCAACCTCGCCGCGCTGGTCCTCGCTCCACCGGTGATCCTCATCGTGATCGGGATCGTCGGGAAACTCCTCGCCGCCCGGGTGGCCGAGCGTGACGGGATCACCTCCACCATCGAGCAGAACTGGGGACCCAACACCGCCGCGGTGATCCTGCGGAGTTTCGCTGCCTCGTGCGACAACTTCGCCTTCGGGATGTTCGCGACGGTGGTGTTCGTCGCCGTCGGGTTCGGGGTGATCGATGGACGCCGGGTACGTCCGATCCGGGTCGTCGCGGCCATCGCCCTGCTGCCCAGCCTGGCAGCGATGCTGTGGCTGATCGTCGCGGGCTCCAACTTCCAGTCCACCTTCACCGCGTTGGCCTCCGGGCTGCTGATCCTCGTGATCGTGCTCCCGATGGCCGCGGGCAACACCTCGCCATTCGCGCGGGCACTGGACTGGCGGCCCTTTGAATACCTGGGCCGGATCTCGCTGAGCATCTACCTGTGGCATTTCCCGGTGATCATCGTGCTGATCAGAATGGGTGTCATCCAGGGTGATTCGTGGGGTGGACTGGCCGTGAACATCGTTCTCGTCACCGCGGTGAGTGTGGCGTTGGCGAGTATGACCTTCCACTTCGTCGAGAAGCCGGCGATGGGCTATGCCCGGAGATTCAAGGCCCGGTGATGGGTGCGATCCGCAGGCATCCCGTTGTCACCGCTCTGATCGTCGTGGCGGTGCTGGTGTTCGGCATGGTGGCGCTGATCGGGGTCCGATTGATCCTGACGGTCGTCGGCGGTGATGCCAAGTCGGTCGAGTTCCGTACCGGTCAGGGACCGGGTTCGGTGGTGTCGGCGGAGTCGTTCGACGGTCTGCCGCTGCGCACCAAACTGGCCGGTGTGACCGCCACCCGCGTGGTCTACCGATCCACCGACGCCGCGACCGGCGAGCTGACCGAGGTGTCCGGGATCGTCGTGGTGGGGGAGAAACCACCACCGTCCGGCGGCCGTCCGGTGATCGCCTTCGCCCACGGCACCACCGGAATCGACCAACCCTGCGCGCCGTCGGTGGCATCGGGGATGTACGGCCTCGGCGTGTTGGCGGGGAATCTGGCGCAGCAGGGTTTCGTGGTGGCGCTGCCCGACTATCAGGGACTCGGCTCACCCGGCGTGCATCCCTACCTCGATGCGCGTACGGCAGGCTACAACGTCATCGACAGCGTCCGCGCCGCACGAGCAGTGGTCGACGGCACCTCGGACCGTTTTGTGGCGTACGGCGGCTCTCAGGGCGGCGGTGCGGTGGTGGCCGCCGCCACCGAGTTCCCCTCCTACGGTGATGGTCTGACGATGCTGGGCGCGGCCGCGCTGGCTCCTGCGGCCGACATCGTCGGCGTGGCAGGCAAGGCGCGCGCCGGGCAGGCCACCAGCGATCAGCAACTGATGCTGCAGTGGGTGGTCGAGTCGTGGGCGCGGGCCGATCACGGCGTGAACCGCGACGACTTCCGGGCCGGGGCGGCGGTGGCCGGCTGGGATGCTCTCTCCCAGTGCTCGCAGGCCGCGGCATCACAACGCACATCGGTGGCCGGACAACTCGGACGTACCGACATCGCACCACGCAACGACACGGCCCAGCAACAACTCAGCGAACATCTCACACAATCACGGGCACCGATCGAGTCGACGCCGGTGCCGATGCTGATCGTCTACGGCGGCAAGGACACCTTCATCGACCCGGCCTGGACCCGTGCCTACATCGGCTCGCTGTGCGCCGCCGGGGTCGTCGTCGACGCCGACTTCCAGCCGGACAAGGGACACGGCGACATCAACGGCGACGCCGTACTGGCCTGGATCGGTGACAGATTCGCCGACAAGACCGCACCCAACACCTGCGCAGGAGGATGATGCGAGATGGCCGAATGGGTTCCGAGTGCCGACGATCTGCGTGTGCACGGCGACGCGCCCGGCGTCGTGCAACTGAAGATCCGCGCCAAGGACGTCGTCAAACGGGCGCTGGCCACGGGGACGCCGGTTCCGCAGGCGGCACGGTATCGCGTCGTCGCGGTCCTCGGTCAGTCCAATGCGCATGGCGCAGGCCAATCGGCATCCGACGACGTCCCCGACACGGATCCCCGGGTTCATCAGTGGGCCGGGTGTGGTCGTCGTCGCGATCGGATCCTGCTCGCAACGGACCCGCTGCTGCACGGAACGCCCGGTGCGGGTGTGGGTTTCGCCACCACCTTCGGTGGTCTCCTGGCGCAGCAGACCGGCGACGCGGTGCTGCTGGTTCCTGCGGCCCGCGGCGACACCTCGTTTCACCCGAAGAACGGATTCACCTGGGATCCCGACGACGATGCGACGCGCGTCAACCTCTTCGATCGATCGGTGCGGCAGATCGCCGGCGCGCTGCGCACGGCCGGACCGGACTCGGAGTTGAGCGCGGTGTTGTGGCATCAGGGAGAAAGCGATGTCCCGCTGACCTCACCCACGCGGTATCAGAATCGGCTGGACACCCTCATCACCCGGCTGCGTGGACGATTCGGGACGGTGCCGTTCATCATCGGTCAGATGGTTCCCGAGGAGATCGCGAACGGTCATCCCGGCTACCCGGGAATTGATGCGGTACATCGCAGTACACCGACGCGCCACGATTTGTGTGCCTTCGTCGCCGGCCCGGACGGGATGCACAATCCGGGGGAGAGCATCCACTACAACGCAGCCGGCGCCCGGGAACTCGGACGTCGGATGTTTGCCGATTACCGGGACACCGTCGCCGTCAACCGGTGATCGCCGGCAACCCATCCGACTGCGAGATCAGATCCATGTCGTGTGACACCATCGCCGCAACCACATCGTGGAAGGTCTTGGTGGGATGCCAGCCCAGTCGTGATCGCAGTCGGGTGCTGTCCCCGACGAGGTCGACACTGTCGGCGGGCCGAAACAGGGTGGTGTCGGTGACGACGTGGCGTTCCCACCTCTCGATTCCGGCCGCGGCGAACGCCTCGCGGGTGAAGTCCTCGACGCTGTGGGATTGGCCGGTGGCGACCACGAAGTCGTCGTTGGCCCGGTGTTCGGCCATCCGGATCATCGCGTCCACATAGTCGGCCGCCCAGCCCCAATCCCGGCGTGCCGTCAGGTTGCCCAGCGCAAGTTGGGTTCTCGTCCCGTTCGCGATCTCGGCTGCCGCCTGGGTGATCTTGCGGGTCACGAATCGTGGGTCACGCAAGGGGGATTCGTGGGGGTAGAGGATCGCGTTGGACACCGTGACGCCCTCGCTGCGAAAGACCGCGCCCAGTATGTGGCTGTAGCCCTTGGCCGCCCCGTAGGGTGACGTCGGACTCAGCGGCGTGGTTTCGTTCTGCGGGGTGATCGTAGCCCCGGCGAAGATCTCTCCGCTGGTGGCGTTGACCACGTGGACCGGATGGCCTTCGCGTACCAGATCGCGTGCCGCGGTGAGTAATCCGGCGGTCGACATCCCGTTGACGAGGCCGGTGCCCACGGGATCCTGCCAACTCCACCCGACCGAGGAGATCGCGGCGAGATGAACGATCACCTCGGGTTGGACGGCATGTACCACCTCTGCACACGCTGCCGGATCGGACAGATCGGCGGACAACTGTCGATATGCCGGGTCGCCCGCGGCGGGCTTGTTGACGACGCCGGTGACCGACCAGCCACGAGCGAGGAGTTCCCGCGTCAGGATCTGCCCGTCTTGGCCGCCTGCGCCGGTGACCAGGACGGTCCGTGGCTGCGAGGTATCAACCCCGGTCATGCCACCCCGCGGGCACCGGCGGCGGACTCGAGGGCGACGTCCGCGCGCACCATCATGCGGATGAGTTCATCGAAACTGACCTCGGGCTTCCATCCCAACTGGCTCTGTGCCTTTGCCGAGTCCCCGATGAGTAGGTCCACCTCGGCGGGCCGGAAGAACTGGGGATCGACGGTGACGTGACGATCCCACTCGCTGATGCCGATCTCGTCGAACGCCACGTCGAGTAGGTCCCGGATCGAGTGGGTTTCGCCGGTGGAGATGACGTAGTCGTCGGCGACGGGCTGCTGCAGCATCAGCCACATGGCGCGCACATAGTCACCCGCGAATCCCCAATCACGTTTGGCGTCAAGGTTTCCCAGGGAGATCGTCTCCTGCAGTCCGAGGTGGATGCGGGCGACGGCGCGACTGACCTTGCGAGTGACGAACTCAGGGCCGCGTCGCGGTGACTCGTGGTTGAACAACACACCCGAACTCGCGTGCATGCCGTAGGACTCGCGGTAGTTGATGGTCATGTAGTGACCGAACACCTTGGCCACACCGTAGGGCGAGCGGGGCCACAGCAGGGTGGACTCGCGTTGCGGAACGTCTTGGACCTTGCCGAACATCTCCGAACTCGAGGCCTGGTAGAAGCGCACCTCCTTGCCCGCGACGTCCTGATACAGGCGTACCGCTTCGAGCATGTTCAACACCCCGGTGCCGGTGACGTCGCTGGTCAATCGGGCGTTCTGCCAGGAGTAGGCCACGAACGACACCGCGCCGAGGTTGTAGACCTCGTCGGGCTGGGCGATGGTCATCGCGCGCATCAGGCTCGAGAGATCGAGCAGGTTGCCGGAGACCACCTCGACGAACGGATGCGTCCTGGCCAGCAGATCGACCTTGGGGTTGTTCTGTCCGCGGACGAGGCCGACGACGCGGTATCCCTTGGAGTGCAGCAGTTCTGAGAGGTAGAGACCATCTTGGCCGGTGATTCCGGTGATGAGTGCAGTTGTCATGGTGATCCTGGTTTCTGTGACGTGTGGACGTGGCGTCAACAATGAACCGTCGCGATTGCAACCACCGAATGGTCCCATGTGGCGGCCGGATCGGCACGACGAGCGTGACCGAACCGTCCCCGGCAGGAGAGTGGTGAGGCCGCAGTGCTGACGGGTACCGCGAAAGAACTGAGAAATATATAGCAAAATGCGGCTATCCTGTCATGATGAAATGGATCACGTGGGTACGCATGCATAAGTTGACGCGCATTTCCCTCGTCGTTGCGATGTCCACCATGTTGGCATTGTCGGTTTCCGGATTCGGCGAATCCGGCCAGGCGGAAGCAGATATCACCGTTCCTCAAGCTGAGTATGGCTTTGCGGGAGGAAGTGACATGCTTTGGTTGTCACAGGCCGATTTGAATCGCGAACTGGACGGTGCCGCGACAACGAAAGCCAGCTGGCTGCGCGTGGTCGTCGACTGGAACTCGGTTGAACCCAGCAACAATTCCTACAATTGGGCAACACCGGATCGAATGATCAATAGTGCGCGTCAACACGGATTCAAAGTATTGGCAACCGTGGTCTCCTCGCCGGCCTGGGCGCGTCCGAGTGGATCGTTCTTCACCGCGCCGCCGACCAACAATGCCGACCTCGCCGACTTCCTCCGCGCCTTCGTCGCCCGCTACTCCAATCGGGTGTCGACCTATCAGATCTGGAATGAGGTCAATCTGCCGATCTTCTTCGGCGGTTCCGTGGATGCCGCGCGCTACACCGCGCTGCTGAAGGCCGGGTACTCGGCGATCAAGTCGGCCCAGCCGGGGGCCACCGTGTTGTCGGCGGGCCTCGCGCGGTCGGTGGGCCCGTTCTCGCCGTTGACCTACTACACCGCGATGTACAACAACGGCGTCAAGGGCTATTTCGACGCTGCGGCAATGCACCCCTACGTGTTCCCCGGCGGGGCGTCGACCAACCCGGAGAATGCGATCAGCGACGTCGTCGGATTGCGTGAACTCATGGTCGCCAGAGGGGATTCGGCGAAGAAGATCTGGTTCACCGAGATCGGCGCGCCCACCGCGTCGGGTTCCCCGGACGGCGTCACCGAGCAGGAACAGGCCAAGCAGATCACCGACATGCTGTGGTTCGCCGCCACGAGTGGGTATAACGGTCCGACATTGATCTACACGATCCGTGATTCAGGAACGAGCACCACGGATCGGGAGCAGAGTTTCGGGGCGGTTTTCACCTACGACTGGCGACTGAAATACACGGCGTCGGTGCTTGCAGGGTGATCCGACATTTGTCGCCGATTCTGTAAGTGACGTTACGGAAATCCGGAGAGATTCCTGTCACATGTCTTTCGGGATGCCGAACGGGCGTGGCGGTGTTAGCGTTCTGCTGTCGCCGCAACGGTAGCGTCCACTGCCGTGCAGGCGATCATGTTCTCTCGGTAAAGGCGTCTCGTCGATGACGGGACGGCGGTAGTCCGCGACTTCGCGGCATCCTCACGACGGTGGGGCATTGTTGTCAGAGAGGGATTGTGAATGCCTGCCACAACCACACGTGCGCGCCCGAAAATCGCCATCGCACATGACTACCTGACGCAGCGCGGAGGTGCGGAGAAGGTCGTCCTATCGCTCAGCCGTGCTTTCCCCGAGGCCGAGATCCATACGCTGCTCTATGAACCGGATCAGACGTATCCGGAGTTCGCAAGCAAGGTGATCGTGACCTCGCCGGTTAACAGAATCGGGTTCCTGCGTGAGAATCACCGTGCGGCACTTCCGGTGTTGCCGTTTGCCGCATCTCGCATGACGATCGACGCCGACATCGTGATCGCCAGCTCGAGTGGCTGGGCGCACGGTTTCACCACCACGGGCCGCAAGATCGTCTACTGCTACTCGCCGGCCCGCTGGCTGTATCAGACCGACGTGTACCTCGGCGAGAGTTCCAGCACCGCCAAACGCTTCGCGATGAGCGTGATGGGCAACGGGCTCAAGCGGTGGGATCGTCAGGCGGCGTACACCTGCGACCGGTATCTGGCGATCTCCAACGCCGTGCGTGACCGCATCCGCGCCACCTACGGACTCGAGTCGACGGTGGTCCCCGCGCCGGTGACCGAACCCGAGACCATCAGCAATGCGGTGGCTCCGGATGAATCCCTCCACGGGCAGCCGTACTTTCTGTGCATCTCGCGTCTGCTCTCCTACAAGAACGTCGACAAGGTGATCGACGCGTTCCGCGGCACCGACAAGCAACTGGTGGTGGTGGGCCGGGGCCCCGAACTCCCCGTTCTGCGGGCGTCCTGCCCATCGAATGTGATGATGCTGCAGGATCTCTCGGACGCCGAGATGGCCTGGCTGTATCAGCACTGTACCGCGGTGGTGGCCGCCAGTTACGAAGATTACGGGCTCACGCCGCTGGAAGGCGGAATGTATGGAAAGCCCTGTGCTGTCCTGCGGTGGGGAGGCTTCCTCGATACCGTTGTCGAAGGCATCAACGGTGAATTCTTCGACGAGCCCACCCCCGGTGAGATCCGGCGGACGGTGGAGCAGGTGGCCTCCATGACGTGGGATGCCGATGCCATCCGGCATCACGTCCACAAGTTCGACGAGCGCGCCTTCATCGACGAGATTCGCCGACGCGTCCGCGACGTCGAGGTCGAACCGCCACGTGCCACGTCATCGACAAGGGAGACAGTGTGAGTGACAACGGACCTGCGAGCGCCCCGGCGTCGGTGACGGTGCCGCAACGCAGTGATTTCGTCCCGCGGTACTCGTTCAACGAGATCTCGACGATCGCCAAGGCCAAGAACCGCATCGGGATCCTGTTGTACAACAACCTGATCACGTTCATCCCGTCGCACACCATCCGGCAGGGGTTCCTGCGGTTGTTCGGCGCGAAGATCGGCAAGGACACCTCCATCCTGCGGGGATGTCAGGTCTTCGACATCGATCAGATACGCATCGGTGAGGCATGCTCGATCGGGTTTCGTGTGCTCTTCGACGCCCGTTCGGGGATCTGCATCGGCGACAACGTGGTGATCGCCAGCGACACCCAGATCATCGCAGGCAAACATGACCCGGCCAGCCCCGACTTCGCTCCGGTCATCGAACCGGTCTATATCGGCGACTATGTGTGGATCGCCAGTCGCGCAACGATTGTCAGTGGCGTCAGCATCGGACGAGGGGCGGTGGTGGCCGCGTGCGCGATGGTCGGCAAGGATGTCGCCGACCTCGACATCGTCGGTGGTGTACCCGCGCGCGTGATCTCCAAACGGCCGGAATCCGCGCTGCGCTACCGGCCGAAGTACCGGCCGCTGTTCTACTGAGGCGATGTCGATGGCAGACCCGGCAGATCTGCGGGTGATCCACATCGCACCGGATGCGGAGTTCGGTGGTGTGGGTTCGTTCGCTGACCGATTCGGCCGGACCATCCGTCCGCACGTTGCCGAGTTCATCGAGATCCGGCACGGCGGCCCGGGCTCGGATCGGGTGAGCGATCTGCGTCGGCGGCGACGCGAGCTACTCGAGCTGATCGAGAGCTCGCCGCGGCCCACCGTGGTGCACGTCGAAGTGTCTGGTGGATCGGTGGAATCCTTCTGGCCCACAGTGGGTGTGGAGGATCATGGGTCGGTGCTGGTGTCGGCGACGGTGCATGACCCGCCGGGACTGGTGTGGTGGCCGGCGCGAACGAGATTCCTCCAGCGTCGGCGCGTACTCAACCACGGCCTGCACTTTCCCGTGCGAGCCGTGTCGCGGGCGGTGGAGAAACGGGTGTTCGGCCAGCGAATGCTGTTCGCCACCAGTGACATCGGTGCGGAGTCCCTGCGTTCCCGCTATCCGGGAGCCGAGGTGTATGTGGCGCCCCTACCGGCCCGCGGGTTGCCGACGATGCCGCCCGCGACCGAGCGTCCGCGGGCGGTCGGTCTGTTCGGTCTGGTATACCGCGGCAAGGGTTTCGAGCATGTGGAGAAGCTGCGTGAGCACCTTCCCGAGGACATCGCCATCCGCATCGCCGGCCGCGGTACCGAGAATCTGCCGAGGCGCGCGGGTATCGAGATCCTGGGTGGCCTCGACGACGGCGAGCTCGCCGACTTCTTCTCCTCGATCCGCGCGCTGGTGGTGCCCTATGGAGATCGTAGCCCGTACGGCACCGCGTACCCGTCCTCGGGAGTGGTGGCCGACGCGATTACCTATCTGACGCCCATCGTCACCACCGGGCACGGTGCCCTTCGGGAGTTGACCGCCGAAGGCGGTGTTGCCGCAATCGATCCCGATACTGGTGTTGACGACACTGCGGCGGCCCTGGCGCGCTGCGTCGTCGAATCCATCGACGATCCCGACCAACTCGCCGTGCTGGCAGCGGCCCTGACGGATATGCGCAAGATCCGTGAACCCGAGACCGTGGCACACACCTACCTCTCGGCCTGGGCGGCGGGCGTGGCGTGCGCATGAGAAGCACTCCGCCGGACACCGAGCAGACCGGAACCGGAACGGTCCCGGACGAGTCGTCGGTTGCCGGACCCGACGGTCGGCGCAACGTCATCAAGGCCGGGGTTGCCGCGTTGTGGGCGTACGGTGGACGAGCCGCAGGACTGCTGTGGACGATCATCGTGGTGGCGCACCTGGGCGTCGGGTCGTACGGCCAGTACGCGATGGGCTTCGCGCTCGGTGCGATCATCGCTGCGCCGCTGGATAATCCGTTCAACGTCCGCGCGATCCGCGAATCCTACGATCGCTTTCTCAGCGAACGCGCCACCCGCAGCCTGCTGGGCATCACGTTGATGCTCGCGGGTGCGGCGTGTGTCCCGTTCTCTTACCTGGCGTGGTTCGCGTTGGCGGTCGGCGGCGGTGAGATCGCGTTCAATGCGGTCAAGAGCGGTGCCCTCCGTGACGGGCATCCGGACCGGGTGATGCGGCTGGACACGATCCGTCAAGGATCGAGCATCGCACTCGGTGCCGGATACCTACTTCTGGCGCCGCAGCCCGGCCTCGAGATCGCCAGCGCGCTGTATGCGGCGCCGTATGTGATTGTGGCGCTGTGGAGTACGCGTCTGGTTGTCGGGCACCGGTTGGGAATTCCCGGCAATCCCCGCCTGATCGCCCTCCTCTTCTCCGAGCACCTCGCGAACGCCGCGTACATGCAGGGCGACATCCTGCTCTTGGGTGCACTCACCGACAGCGACATCGCCGGCTACTACGCGATCGCCAGCACGGTGGGATGGGCTGCGGCGCAATTGGGAATGGCCCTGGGCAACACCTACCACGAGCCGCTACGCGCGGCGGGTGGCGCACTGGAGGCCGGGCCACCGCGATCACACATCGCCGGCGTCGCCGCACTGACCTCCGGCTCGGTGATGGCGGCGGGACTGATCCTGTTGGCCTTCCCGGTCTCGGAGCAACTCGCCTGGTCGTTGGTCATCATCGGGGTGTTCGTCGCGATGCGGGTGGTCAACTTCGTCCTGATGACGGTGCTCTATGTGCAGCGACGTGACCTCGTGCGCAGTGCTGCGGCCGCCGTCCTCGCACCGATCAAGCTGCTGTTGGTGTTCGCTCTGGCCGGCTGGGGATCGATCGGTGCGTGCGTCGCATCGGTGGTGACCGACGCCGTGCTGTTGGTGATCTACCTGGCGGCGGTGCGCCGCCCCCTCCCGGCGGTACCGAGCGAGCCGGATATGGCCGTGAATCATGCTGCGGGACTGAAGGAGTGAGATGACCTCGGTGACCTTCCTGCTGTCCAAGGACCCCGAACACGAACACGGCGGTGACATCGCCCTGTCCCGGGTCGTCATGGACATCGCCCGGGAGAACTTCGACGTTCGCGCGGTGTGCCTATCCGGTCACGGGGTGGGACCGAACGCGGACGGTACGCTGACACGGGTCGCCAAACCCGCGGTGAGCGCGCGTTCTCTGGCGTGGTCGAGCCTCGTCAGGCGACGCAGCCTCTGCCACGTCCGCTACGACGTCGACGATCTTGTCGATGCGGTGAACGCGACGTCAAGCGACATCTTCTTTGCCGAGCATTCCTATATGGCCGAAGCGTTTCTCCGCTCACGCCACCGCGGCCAGGCACCCTTTGTGATCAACACTGTCAACCCGGAGTCGTCGGTGTGGAAGCTGACCCGCGGAACACTGGGGCGCATCGAGGCTCCCCGCATCGTGGCTGACGAACTACGCGTTGCGCGTGAAGCCGACGCGTTGGGCGGCTACGACCTGGAGGAGGCACAGTACTACCGCGCGCACGGAGTCCCGGGCGCGCGCTGGATCGACCTGACACTGCCGCCGGGACAACCCGCCTACCTGCAAATGGCGCCGCCGCGACTGGTGTTCATGGGCACCCGGGGGTGGCCCCCGAACCAGGAGGCCTTCCTGGAGGCGCTACGCCTGTGGCCCGAGATCTCGAAAGGCATTGCGGGGGCTGAACTCTGCGTCATCGGCGCCGCCAAGTACGGCGCCACCCCGCCGCCGCTGCCGGACGGTGTCCGCGATCTGGGCTTCGTCGACGACATCTCGGCATTGCTCAGTACCTGCCGTGCGTTGATTGCGCCTGTCCGGACCGGGGGTGGTGTGCGAGTGAAGCTGCTTGATTCGGCCAGCATCGGGCTGCCGGTGGTTGGCACCTCCGCAGCCATCGGCTCATTGGGGCCGGTGTTCGGCATGACACCGTATGACGACGATGCCGAATTCGTCGCACGTTGCCGCGAATTTCTTCTCGACGCCGACCTTGCCACCAAAGAAGGTCAACGACTGTACGACGCGAATGCCGCTCGTTGGCAGGATCGCGTTCCGCACCGGGCGGTGGAGGGCCTGATTCGTCGAGAGGCGCCGTCGGCGAGTCATTGATGGCGGGTTCGAGGGAAGCCACGGGTCCAGCCTGATATCGGCCAACTCTGTGGCGCCATCAGCCTCAGGTGATGAGTACCAGATCTCCCACCACATCTCTTACGTGCAGCAGCAGTCGCTGGACAGTCTCGCCCAGGCGTTTGTGCTCGGCGCGAATCAAATCGGGGACGACTCCGTATCACTTGTTTTGGGCGACAACATCTTCTACAGACCGGCCTGGGGACGCAGTTAGCTGGATTTGACGCACTCGACGGCGGGGCAGTGTTCGCCTACTGGGTTGCCAACCCGCACGCTTGCGGGGTTGTCGAGTTTGACGAAGCAGGTACGGCTGTCTCGTTTGAGGAGAAGCCCACAGCACCGAAGTCCCACTATGCGGTCCCCGGCCTGTACTTCTACGACAACGACGTCGTCGAGATCGCCAAGAATCTTCGACCCAGCGCGCGTGGAGAGTTCGAGATCACCGACGTGAACATCGAAGACATGACGCAGGGCAGACTGGCGGTGCGGGAGCTGCCGCGAGGCACGGCTTGGCTGGACACCGGAACCTTCGATTCGCTGCTCGACGCCGGCAACTTTGTCCGAACTGTTGAGCAGCGCCAGCGGACTCAAGATTGCGGTGCCTGAAGAGATTGCCTGGCGTCAAGGATTCATCGGTGACGACGAGTTGGTAGCGCGAGCCGAGAAGCTGAGTAAATCCGGATACGGGGACTACCTGATGCAGTTGCTCGCTCGGGGATAGAGCCAGCTCTTCTCAGCTTACTTGCGAACTCGGTCCCGCCGCCAGGATAGTGCCGTCGATCAACGCTGCCACGTGTGGCCCAATGGTGAACTGCGCGTGAAATTCCGGCCACCGGGATGCAAACTGACGGATCGTGGAGAACTCGTCGGTCGTCCACGGCTCGGATGGCGGGAGAACCAACGGCTCAGCGGGCGCGGCGCGGACGTTCTGGCCCCACTGGAGCTCGCCACACACGAGAAACCAGGTGGAGCGCCACAACCCAAAGGCACAGTCCGGTGCGATCCCCGCCTCGAGTGCCGCGCTTAGAAACGACTCGGCCAGTACCAGTGGGGGTGGGCCGACACTGGTTCCCGCGCGGAGAACGGCACTCATCCAGGGGATCTCGCCGAGACAGCGATAGGTCTCCAAGGTCTGCGCGATCATCCGCTCTCGCGGGGAGCCGACGTGAACAGGTCAGTTGATGCGGTTGCCGGTCTCCGCGACCACCAGGGACAACAGCGCAGCCTTGTTGGGGACGTAGTAGTAGAGGGTCATCGGGCCGACGCCCAGGTCGCTGGCCAGGGCCCTCATGCTCAGCGCGTCCACACCGTCACGTTCGAGAATTCTGATCGCTGCATCTACGATCTCGGTGCGCCGCGGCGATAAGTGTGCTGACACAACGACTAGCTTTGCCGATCGACATCGTGAGCGCCACCCAGACATCTCCGCGATGCCGGAACGACGCCCGGTGTACACCGTCAGGGTCGTCGAGCAGCGGCAACTTTCGCGAGGGGCCGGTAACGACGCCGTAAAATAGTGGGCTGCAACACATGTAAATCGCGTATAAGATTCGCGATAGCGAATTCGGTGGAACATCGAAGAATTCGGTGTCGTACGTTCGGACGAATTCTTGCTCGGCAGAGTGGGTCGGTCATGTTTCTGGCACATCTACCGCGGGTTGCCCACGTCGGAGAACTCTGAGTTCGAGCGCAGCGTCTGATTTCGATCAACTCGAAAGCTGTTGTCTAACAGTGTCTAACGTGTCAAGTGCTGGTGTTGTCGTACGGACGGATGAAATCATCCAAAGTTGCGAGAATAGCTCGCTTGCCGAATTGTGCGCCGGTCGAAGCGCCGATAGAATCAGTCTTCGTACACGTCCGACGCCCTCCTTGGGCAATTGTTCATTCGCATCAGATTGTGTCCGACAGTGCATCGCCGCATGGCGGGCTGTTGGGTGCGCGCCACATGTCCTGGACAGCAGAGGGAGGAGTCGCGGTGTACGCTTCAGCTCTCATCGGTTCAACTCTTCGGGGGAAGTTGTGACCGCAGATCCAGACGATTGCGGCGTTGGTGAGCGGCTCGCTGCCGCGGCCGATCCGGCGCACGATCGACAAGCAACACCGTGGGCTCGCTCTTATCTCAATGCACTGGCGTGGAGCGACGGCCTCATCGTCGCGTGCGCGGTGGCCATCGCACAGGTTGTCCGCTTTGGCTCTGACGATCCGCTGCAACCGAACGGCAAGTTTGGCGTGCCGGCGCTGATCGTGTCGGTGCTGTTGTACCTTGCTTGGCTGGCTGCTCTACGCGCCTTTCAAACACTCGACCGCCGGGTGATCGGCTCCGGTCCAGAGGAATACAGCCGCATGGTCACGGCATGTCTGTCGGTCTTCGGTGTCCTCGCCATGCTGGACCTACTGTTCCGACTCAACATCGCCCGCGGATTCCTGCTGATTGCTTTGCCGCTCGGGACACTGGGACTATTACTGGAACGCTGGATGTGGCGTCGGCGTCTGATACGGCAGCGCGAACGCGCACGCAATCTTGACACACTCCTCGTTGTCGGTGGGCTCGAGGCATCCGCACCACTGGTGAAGCGGTTCATCGCCAATCCGGCTCTCGGGTATGACGTTGCCGGAGTGTGTCTGCCGCCTACCCACCGCGGCGCCCCCGGCGAGCTACGCGTAGGGGATCGCATGATTCCGGTGTTTGGTGACTTCGACGACGTACGCGACGCCGTGGTCCACACCGGGGCGACCACTGTAGCTGTCACCAGCAGCGAAGCTCTCGGACACCAAGCGATGCAGGACCTTTCCTGGGATCTCGAAGGCATGAACGTGGCGATGCTGGTATCCCCCGGTGTCACCGATGTCGCGGGACCTCGGATGCTGGTTCGTCCGGTTGCAGGCTTGCCCCTCCTGCATATCGACAAGCCGCGGTACGAGGGCGCCAACCGCTTCCGCAAAGCGGCGGTGGACAGGGTCGGAGCGCTGCTCGGAATCCTGGCCACCTTGCCGCTCATGATCGGCGTGGCGATCGCGATCAAGCTAGACTCACGGGGCCCGGTCTTCTACCGGGCGACCCGAATAGGAGCAAACAATCACCCGTTCCGGATGTGGAAGTTCCGGTCGATGGTGCAGGATGCGGACCAACTCCGCGCGACGCTGGCCGATCGCGATGAAGGCGCCGGGGTGCTGTTTAAGATGCGTGAGGACCCGCGCGTCACGCGGGTAGGGAAGTTAATCCGGCGGTACAGCCTCGATGAGTTACCACAGCTGTTCAACGTCATCGCTGGAAGCATGAGTCTCGTCGGACCACGGCCTCCGCTGCCGGCAGAAGTCGAGCAGTATGACGGCCGGGTCGCCCGCCGCATGCTCGTCAAGCCGGGTGTCACCGGGCTGTGGCAGGTCTCGGGTAGGTCAGATCTGAGTTGGGAAGAATCCGTGCGGCTGGACCTTTCGTATGTTGAGAACTGGTCGATTATGCAGGATGTTGTGATCCTGTGGCGCACGGCTAAGGCCGTGGTGAAGAAGGATGGAGCTTACTGATGAGGTTGGTCGTGATTGGGCTTGGATACCTCGGAGCCACCCACGCGGCATGCATGGCGGAGATAGGGCATGAGGTCCTCGGCGTCGAAGTTGCAACCGAAAAGCGTGAAGCACTCGCCCGAGGAGAAGTGCCATTCTACGAGCCAGGGCTACCAGAGCTCCTAAAGAAGCACATTGACTCGGGGAGCTTAACTGTAACCGACTCCTACTCCGATGCCGCTGAATACGCAGACGTCTTCTTCATCGCAGTCGGAACACCACAGAAGAGGGGAGATAATAGCGCCGACCTAACGTATGTTGACAGTGTGGTCGAGGAGCTTATACCGCTCCTAGAACGGGACGCGCTCATATTGGGCAAGTCGACTGTCCCGGTCGGAACAACGCAGCGTCTTTCGAAGCGGGTTGAGCAACTATCACCTGCAGTGAAGGTTGAAATCGCATGGAACCCCGAATTTCTCCGCGAAGGACATGCCGTCCACGACACGTTGCATCCCGACCGACTCGTACTCGGGGCGTTTCGTGGGGGCGTGGCAGAGGAGGTATGTCGAGAAGTCTATGACAAAATCCTGGACGACTCGACACCTTTCATCATTACTGACCCTCCAACCTCCGAACTAGTGAAAACCTCCGCAAATGCGTTTCTAGCAACCAAGATCTCCTTCATTAATGCAATTGCCGAAGTATGTGACGCAGCAGGCGCTGACGTTCAGGCTATAGCGGACGCAATTGGATATGACGCACGAATCGGAAGACGGTACCTAAATGCAGGCCTAGGCTTCGGGGGAGGTTGCCTACCGAAGGATATCCGAGCATTCATGGCGCGAGCGGGGGAACTCGGCGCATCGGAGGCGCTATCGTTTCTACGCGAGGTCGACAACGTGAATATGCGACGTAGGACTAGGATGGTCGATCTGGCACGTGAGAAGGCTGGCGGGTCGCTGCTCGGAGCTCGAGTGGCCGTTCTAGGAGCAGCTTTCAAACCCAATTCAGATGACGTTCGCGATTCGCCAGCACTCAATGTCGCAGGGCAGATACAACTCCAGGGTGCATCGGTAACGGTGTACGACCCGAAGGCAATGGACAACTGCAAGCAGCAATTCCCGACGTTGGCATACGCGGATAGTGCCGTTCTGGCATGCGAATCGGCCGACGTTACTCTGGTACTAACCGAGTGGGAAGAATTTGTAAATCTCCCACCGTCGAAGATAAGCCAAGTCGTTTCACGACGGACTATAATTGATGGCCGAATGTGCTTGAATCGCGAGATCTGGCGGAACGATGGGTGGGACTACTATGCATAGAGAAACGTCGGAGCAGTTGAAGCAGACCATACCCACAGGCTTCGGCGATTATACGGTCGTGCATGACTTTGCGTACGTTTACGGGGGCGCAGAACTCGTAACACATTCGCTCGCCCAAGACGCGCTCCCAAAGTCCGCGGTAGCATATCTGGCAGGCCACTCAGGCATTGCGAAGCAGATGCATCGAGAAGCGCAAAGATTACTCCCGAGCTTCGTTACCCAAAAAAACTACCGGGAACTATCACCGATATATCCACTTTTGATCCAAACAAGGAGACCACACGAAGGCAATATCGTTGCGTCTTCATACGGATTCTCACACCACATCAGGGCCACCGGTCGAAAGATCGTTTATTGCCATAGTCCACTTCGGCAGGTTTGGAGTGGACGAGAAACCTACGCCCGACACTACAATTGGGCTCGCGCTATCGGGCTCCAATCGCTGGCAGGATATCTTCGAAGACAAGATATACGCGCCGCCGCGAGTGCTGATCTGTATATCGCTACCAGTCGCGCGGTGCGCGATCGTATCGCAAGGTACTACGGAGCTAAAGATATTCCAATAGTCGCGCCGCCTCTTACTCTCAATCCAAGCAGCGAAACAATGCGTATAGCTACTTCCGATAGGTGCGGCCTTGTGTGGGTGGGAAGAATAGTCGAACCATATAAGCGCCTTGAGCTACTTCTTGAAGCCATGCGCCTACTACCGCAAGAGACGCTAACCGTAATCGGGGACGGTCCGGACCGCGAACGGCTGGAAAGTCGAGCTCCCACCAACGTCATCTTTAAAGGATGGGTTCCGCGAACTGAAATCTGGGGTTATTACTCCGCTGCCCAGCTACTGGTATTTCCAGGTGAGGACGACTTCGGTATAACACCGATAGAGTCAATGTCGTGTGGAACGCCAGTCGTCGCGTATAGGGCTGGAGGCGCGAAAGATACAGTAGTTGAGGGATTCAATGGAAATTTCTTTGATGAGCCCCAACCTGAAGATCTGTCGCACAGTATAAAGAACGCACTGACCGAAGTTTGGGACGCCGACGCCATCGCGAACTCGGCAAAGACGGCGTACGGGACGGAGCGATTCGTGGCTGAGGTGCGGGAGGCGATTTCATTATGAGAATTGTCGTCGTTAATCACTGCGCGCAGATGTCAGGAGCCGAGATAGCTCTGTTGAAAACCCTGCGAAATCTAAAATCCGACAGGATACTTGTTATCCTGGGTGAGGATGGCCCTCTCGTACAGGCGCTAAGGACAGAAGAGATCGACGTCCAGGTGAGGCCGATGGATCGCTCCGTGCTGAACGTACGTCGCGACAAGATCTCGTTCGGCCGCAGAGAAATAAGGCAAATGGGGTCCTCGGTGAAGTACGGATTCCGTCTCAGAAGGACAATCTTAGAAGCCGCCCCGGATGTGGTGGTCTCCAACTCAATGAAAGCACACGTTGCGTGTGCAATTAGTCTGACTTGGATCAAGATACCCTATATCGCGCACGTTCGCGATCACGTCGATTACAACACCATGTCAACCTATGCAGTGATGCTAATGCGAGCAATTGTAGGCGCAGCCGCTTGGGGAACGATATCGAATTCAAAATCCACAAAGATGTCGATACCGGACAAGGCCCGTAGCGTCGTAATACCCTCGCCGATAACGTTTCCGCCAGCAGTATCGCTCTACATAGCGCAGGCTTCGCCGTTGTTTGTGTGCGTAGGACGCATCGCTGAGTGGAAGGGACAACATATCGCAATAGAAGCTCTACGCATTCTACGATCCCGTGGCGTGAACGGGAGACTGAGGATCGTCGGCGCGGCTCTATTTGGCGAGACGGACTATGAGGAGAAACTGAAGTCATTGGTCCAACAATACGACTTGAACAATTCGGTTCAGTTTGTAGGACATGTGCAAGACGTATATAACCAGCTCGAAGGTGCCGCAGGCTTGGTTCATTGCTCAACTATACCGGAACCTTTTGGGCAGGTCGTGGTGCAGGGCATGGCGGCGGGGATTCCAGTAATAGCAGCCAACGAGGGCGGTCCAGCCGAGACAGTTACACACGGTAAAGACGGGCTTCTGTACGAACCTCGTAATCCAGTAGCGTTAGCTGACGCGATGCAGGAGATCATTGACGACAGCGGTAGCGCCCGCGCCATGGGCGAGCAGGCGAGAAAGACAGCTGAATCGTACACTGAGAAAGTTGTCGCCAAAAGATATCAGAATTTCTTAGCCACGATGGCAACTCCGGGTGGCCGTAGAGCATTGAGCCGACGGAAAGCATAGCGGAACCGCAGCCGATGTTGCGACAGAAGAGTGGTCAGCACCGCGACACGATAATCACACTGGCATCGAGTGCGCTGGTTACGTTATCGACGTTCGCTGTGGGAGTTCTTACCGCCCGCCTGTTGATGGTCGATGACCGTGGGCATTACACCACGGTAGGATCGATCGTCGCAGTTCTCGCTGCCGCCAGCACCGCGGGTTCGGCTGAACTAATCGCGCTGCGTACGCAATCGCAGGTTGCGACCTCGTTGAATAGGTCGTGGCCATGGATATACAGCGCTATTGCCGCGTCGGCTTCGTCGGTTGTTGTGTACTTCGCGCTTATTGCCACACACCGCGTCCCCGGACTTCTGGCGGCAGGCTACTCGGCGCTATTGATGCTATCTGGATTTATAGGGCCGCTCACAATCTTCACTCTGGTTGGCGAGCGAAAGGCGTTCCACGCCGGCGTTGTGAGAGCGATACCGCCGATATCGCAGCTTCTACTTCTGGTGTTGGTCGCCGGGTTCGTTAACACTACGGTGACTCTCGTATTTGGGACCCTCGTGGCGGGGAGCGTGTTGGCATCGGTATACGGCTTAGCTGCCATCCGAATATGGACAATGATTCCCAAGCGCGTCCGGCTGATCGATAGCCATGTCGTCCACTCGGGACAGATACGCAACTTCTGGCTCACCCGAGGGAGATCCTGGAGACGCGGCTTCCAAGACGCGAAGGACAAGACGACGCAAACGCTACTTCTGGGTATGCCGCAGATCGTCAGGATTGGACTAAGTCGTGTGGACATTTTCATCGTTGCGAGTGTCCTCGGGGCGTACTCGGTGGGTATTTACGCGATCGCCAACGGCATCGCGCAGGCTGCGGTGTCCGTATGCGCCGCGTTGGCTCCTGTGGTTCTGACTCGTACCCGGCAAGAGTCCAGATCTTTATATGTAAGTATCGCACTTTGTACGATAGTGGCGGTGATCGGAATTGCTCTTACTGGTCCGGTCGTTATTAGGCTGGCCTACGGCGACGCGTACGCTGGCGCTTCAAGATTAGTGCCAGCATTCGCTATCTTCGCGGGCGCGACAATACTCGGTGATCTACTTTTAAGGATTCATCAAAAGGATGGACGAGCGAAATTTGCGTCTGCGGTGACACTCGTCTGTGCTGCCGCATACATTCCGATATCTATCTCGCTAGCAGTATCGCGCGGGTTGGAGGGTGCCGCGTGGGCTGCAGCCATCGCACCCTGCATTATGTCAGGCATCCTATTGTATAGCTTACTGAAATCTAGCGTCCTGAAACAGCGTTTGAATCGGGGTGCGAGATGACTGTCAAATCACAGGAACCCGTAGCGGCGGGGATTCGAAGACGGCTGGAGGTAAAACGTAAACAGGGATGGTTGAGTGCCGCCACTTTTGTTAGTGACAAGGGCCTCGTTTCTTTGGTCACCGCAACCGCCCCAATTGGCTATCTGCCACTTGAGACTGGTCTTGGATCGATTCCATTGGCGACAATTCATGCGCTGCTGACTGTTTGGGTTGGGATTCGTCTCCGCGTGTTTAGATCAGCGTTAGCGAGTTATGAGGTACTGACCTGCACACTTTGCGCCTGGATAGTAGCCAGGCTGGTTGGAGTGGAGATGTTTTTTGGTGGCGTCTCCCAGCCATCAATAGTGGCGGTTCGATTGATCTCGATATTCGGGGCCAGCCTAATCGCGGCTCGTATCTGCTCTACGCCATCTTTTAGAGAATCCGCTCTGAGGGGCTTGGCAATCGGCGCCCTGATAGTAGCGGCTTATACGTCGTTTCAGTTAATGGCAGGTTTGACTTACCTGCAGTCGACAGGATATCGTGTTCCGAGGTTTCGATTCTATACAGAGGCGGGGGACTTCCGTCCAGTTGGCAGTTTCTTTTCTCCTACAGTTTTGGGAGCCTACGCGGCAATAGTCTCCAGCGCTCTGATTTGGCAGATTGGAAGAAGTCGTTGGCTCATATCTGCAGGTGCATTGAGCTCAATCTTCATTCTTCTGTCGACGCAAACGCGTGCGGCGTGGATAGCATTTGCAGTTGCGAGTGTGGTTGCATCTGCGATATTGGTGAGACGCTCGAAGAGGGCGCGTGCAGTGGTCGGGAAGTTTCTACTCCCAGGCATCATTGGATTCGTAGTCGTAGGGATAGCGTACATTCCACGTGCTACTGCGTATTTTGATGACCTATCGAGAAGTCGAACTAACTCGAATCTCTACCGGACCGAAATCTGGACCGCAACTATACGTGCGATTCTCAGTAAACCTCTATCCGGCTATGGTAGGGACACGTTCAAGGCCGTTATTCCCTCGTATGCACCGGAACGCATAGCGGAGCTGGGCCATGCGCACAACAACTTCTTACAGGTTTGGTTTACGCTGGGGTTTGTTGGATTTATGGCTTTTCTGAGCTTGATTGCGTGTTTGCTATGGTCCTCATTTGAGGCCGCGCACGCGGATGTCGGGGTTCGTCTCGCACGATCTCTTGTTGCGCTAGGTGGATGTGCCGGAGTCGTGGCTTTCACGGTGGATAGCTTCTTTGAGACTACGTGGACCAGTTACGGCGTTGTAGTCACTATGTTCATAGTATTCGCGCTATCTCAGGAGCGCGGTGATCCGCAATTCAATGCAGCGAAGGTTCAAGCGCTTGGTGGAAACCTTGGCAGCGCTGGTCGCGTTCCCGCTGTTGATCAATAGAGGTGTGAAGGATGAAATGCGTATGAAGATCGTTCATTTAGCTCCCAGATTTTTCTCGAGTGGGCGTAAGGGCGGCGCTGAACGGTACGTGGAGGAACTAGCTCTCGCCCAGCGAGACGCGGGGTCCGACGTCGTTGGTATAGCGATCGACGACTATCGGAGGTTGTTTATCTCGCATTTCGATTCTACTGGCTTGGAGCGGATTCGATTTGGGTCGCTGCGTGCGATACTGCGATCTGCAGACATTCTTCATCTTCATCAGATGAATACATTTAGTTTTGACGTGGGGATCGTAGCCTCCATAGGGATAGACACCCCGGTTGTACTTACCGACCATGGCGGCGGTCGGCTGGCCATTGGACGGGCGTTTGGCTCGTGGAGACTGCGCCCCATTGACGCGCTGGCCCCTGTCTCTGAGTGGAGCCGACGCGATATCGATTCCGGTGGAGTTGTGAAAGAATCGAGGGTTCTCTATGGGGGCGGTGATCACCTAAGGATGCACGGTGACTCTGACTCGAGTCTATTCGATCGATTTCCGGCGGGTTTTGATTTTCTCTGTGTTGGACGCCGGTTTCCCTATAAGGGATTTCACGTGGCTATCGATGCTCTGCCGGCGGGTAAGACTATGGTGGTCGCTGGGCGACCATATGATGCTCAGTACCAAGAACTCCTCGAGTCGAAGGCTGCCGGAAAGCGTGTCATTTTCCTAGATGAGGTTTCGGAAATGGATTTAGCGGCATTATATGCCTTGGCAGGTTGCACGGTTCTGCCGTCGGTTTATCAATTTGGCGATTCACGATTTACTCGACCCGAGTTGTTGGGTATCGTTGCGCTTGAAAGTCTGTTCTTTAAGACCCCTGTTATTGGTTCCGCCGTTGGCGGACTGACAGAGATACTTGAGAAGGGTGGACAGCCCTCTTTTACTCCCGGCGACGTCGATCAGTTGTCGGATATAATGGGCGGCATTGCTCATGATGTGGACGAAAACCTTGTGAGAGAATTTACATGGTCTGCTACCGCAGGTCGTGCAGCCGAGATTTACGAACGGATTATGTAGATGTCCACGTCCGCAAAGCAAGTCAGCGAGAGACGAATGATCCCCAATTTTTACACAGATGGTGATTCGCCAGGTTTGATGTCTTCGATGAGGAGCACATGCATTTCGCTCGCGAAGTATTGGTGGATGTTGGCGTTGAGCGTGCTAGTCGCGCTCTGCTTTGCGGTAATCTACACCTTGTCGGTGACCCCAGAGTACGGCGCGACCGCATCGCTCTACGTGACGTCTAGCTCCGGTGATAATTCACAAGCAGCTTACCAGGGGAGCTTGGCTTCGCAGATGCGCGTGAGTTCGTATTCGGAATTGGCTGACTCAGATGCTGTGCTCGCTCGTGCCATTCAGCTTTCGGGGCTGGATATTTCCGTAGACGACGCCCGTGAGAGTGTTTCGTCGCGCGCATCGGTTGATACTGCGTTATTCGAAGTTACGGCTCAGGCGACTGACCCAGTGTCGGCAGTGAAGTTGGTGGATGGAGTGTCTCGCTCGATAACGGAGTATGTTTCGGCGTTGGAGACACCCGCCGGTGGTGGAGTTCCGTTGGCTAAAGTGACCGTGGTGTCTCCCGCGGCGGCGAGTAACGGTGCGATTAGTCCGAGAGTAAAGGAGACGGTGCTTGTCGCAGCGTTCGTAGGCCTGTTTCTGGGTGTCGCAATTGCCCTTGGGTATTCGCGGTTAGTCCGGAGAGTTTCCGGCTATACCGAATTGTCCGCGGAAGTTGGACTTCCGCTTCTCAGTAGTATTCCCACTAACGCGAACGGATCGGTTTTAGAGAGATGGACTGTCGCGGGTCGCGAGTCGTCTTCTGTGGTCGAAGCGTATCGAAGGCTACGGCTCGCCCTTCGATACTCGGAGTTTCCCGGCGATTCTCGCAGTCTACTTATTACTAGTGCCTCGGCGGACGATGGAAAGTCGACCACTTCCGCGAATCTGAGTGTTTGTCTCGCGCAAGAAGGCTTCAAAGTACTTTTAATAGATTGCGATCTAAGGCGGGGTAAGCTTCCCGGAGCCTTTGGCGTTTCCGCTGCCTTCGGTGTCATTGATCTAGTCCAGGGGTTGGCCGATCGTTCTGATGTTCTTCAGCATACCTCAATTGACGGTCTTGATATTTTGGCCGGTGGAGAGTGTCCGCCTGATCCTCTGGCGGCCTTAAGTTCGCAGAAATTCTCCGAGTGCTTGCGGGAATTTTCAATTGAATACGATTGGGTAATCGTCGATTCGCCACCGCTGGGTTCTGTCGCAGATAGTCTGGCGCTGGCCCCCCTGTGTGACGGTGTGTTGTTGGTAGTGCGCGATGGCCGTACTCGTTACGCCGACGTGCGTTCGTCAGCGCGAGATATTTTCGCAGTTGGTGCGAATCTACTAGGTGTGCTATTGAATGATTCCAAATTGCGCGCGGGTTATTACGGTTACGATGTGTACAACTCGACCTCGGTCCGGGATTCCGGCGCTGGCTAGCGCTGCTTGGCCGGATTGTCGGGTTCATGAAACTCGTTTGTTTGCAAGGTGTCGTCTGCCCAAGACTGGTGTGTCTGCTGCTGCTACGGGCTCGCAGGCGGCGTCTGAACGGGTGACTAACCGTGAGGAGGCGATCGGCTTCGTGGGCGCTGAACGATTGGTGGAGACGTGTTCGAACAGTGGCGGCGGGTCGGTTGGTGGTGTGGTGGCTGCAGAGCGAGGGTTCGATGTTGCCGCTTCGAAGCCGTCGGTTTGTGGCGTTACCTCTGGCCGCTTGGTGCTGATGTCCAGATTCGGTGCGACATTCGGAAATTGTGGTTTTCACAGCGGTGTCCCTAGCATTTGTGCCATGTTGGTGTACCAGGCAACTGCAGTGCTTTCCGGCCGCGAGTCGCGCTTGTTGCCTCGGGCCAGGGTAGCGAGGTTATGCTGTTTTTTGAGCTTCCTCGCGATTGGCGGTGTCAGGCGTTTCGTGTTTGTGGATGCGTCTCTTGTCGCTCACATGTGGTACAAGCGACAGTGCTGCTCCCCTAGTAAGTCCTGGTTTGTGTATGCGATCACCGGGATTGCAGCGCTCTACGAGTATGAGGCCTGCGATTCTGTTGGCTTCTGTTTTGTGCTTCCTGTGGAGTTTTATCTTTCTACCGTGGGCGTCGAGGTTTTGTCTGTTGTTCTTTTGGTGAGGTGGTGCGGTTTCTGTTTTTTGGTTAAAACGCTGTCAGGCTTTCGATTAACTATGAGAATTCTGTGATGACGTCGAGTGGTACGCGATTGAACGACGCACAGCGAAGCATGCTGTCTCGCCAACACGCGCTACGCGAGGTCCCTTTGAGGATCGCGAATTTTGCTGTGATCGACGGTAGGGATCTCGATGTTTGTGAGTTTTTCGGGGCTCTTAGCGCTGAAGTGCGATCGCAGTTCTTCTCCGAAACTGCGGCTCTAGTTTCGTCGTCTTCGGGTACGTCGTCTCGTAACGACCAGTGTGGTCAATACGCGGTTGACTTTATGGATGTGCGAGGTAGGGATGATCCTATGTCCCATGCGCTGCAAGTGATGTATCTTGACTTGAGCACAGCGGTCAATCCGATCGAGGTGGAAGTTGGTCGTGGAATTCTCTTCCAAATAGACCTTGGGCGTTTTGTGCTGTATCAGCGTACGCATCACGTTGTCACCGACGGTGTTGCGGCGATGGGTGCCATGGTTCGCGTCCTTCGGAACTGTGCGGCGGTAGTTTCAGGGGAAGCAGCGTCACAGTTGGCGGCTGTTGACCTTAGTGTTGCGGCTCGGGCTGAATTGGCATATAGAAGGTCATCGCGCTTCGCTCTTGATCGGGATTACTGGGTGCAGAACTTGTCCGGACTTGACGGACCTGCAGTGTCTTTGGCGCTGCGACTGGGGCAATCGGAGATCGTGAACCGCACAGCGTCAATAGCGCTCGACCTGCGGGTGATGGCGCTGCTCAGGTGTATTGAAGGTTCCAAGGGCGTGACTATACCCGGCGTCATCTGTGCTGCAATTGCCGCATTCTTTAGTCGTGTGACCGACGCCAACGATGTTACGTTTAGTCTCGCGGTCGCCGCCCGTACGACGGCTGAGCTGCGGGCTTCACCATTGCCGATGGTGAACTTTGTGCCGTTAAGGACCGGCGTCAGTTCGAGCGTTTCTGTGAGCCAGGCTCTTCACTCGAGCCAGGGCTCGTTGATGGGAGCATTGCGTCATCAGCGCTATCGTGACGAGGACATAGTTGCAAACATGGGGTTTCGCGTCGGTGGTCCAGTCCTGAATATCATGATGTTCGATCGTAAGTTGGAGTTTGGGGCGTTCACGGCTGAGTTTCATCCGATCACGACTGGTCCCGTGGAGGATTTATCGATCAATTTGTATCCTGAGGGTTTGGCGAAGGAGTCGTTAGCGAGTGGCCGTCTAATCCTCGACCTTGAGGCCAACCCAAATCGGTACGACGAAGCAGAAGTTGCGGAGCATCACCGCCAGATTGTTGCGATGATCGGTGAAGTGGCGAGGGCGCTAGTGGAGAGCCCGGATGTGCTCATCGATGACTTGCCTTTGCTCGTGGATGAGCCGGAGGCGCTGTCGACAGCGAGCGTGCCAGTTGTGCTCCCGGATGTTTTGGATGCCACGGTTGAGAGGTTTGGCGGTCGTGTGGCTGCTGATGCTGGTGCGTTCGGCGAAGTGGGTGCACTTACGTTCGGTGAGCTCGATTCCTTGGCTCGGGGACTCGCCAAGGAGCTTCGGGAGTCCGGGGCGCTGCCGGGTGGGTCGGTAGCGGTGATGCTGGGGCGCGGCGTTGAGCAGATCATCACATGGTGGGCGGTGGCTCGGACCGGTGCGACTGTCGTTTTGGTGGATCCTGATCAGCCGGCGTCGCGTACGGAGTATGTGCTTGGTGTTGTTCGGCCGGTTGTTGTGGTGGTTGGGGATGGTTTTGCGGCTGGGCGGGTCGATCTTTCGGGATGTGGGGGTGTGGTTTCGGTTGGTGGTTGGGCTGCGGGGGTCTCGACTCGGTCCTCGGATAGCGCCTCGGACCGGCTCGCTCGGCGAGGGGAAGTCGTGGGGCGTGAGGACTGGGAGCTGCCGCACGTCGATGATGCCGCTTACATTGTGTTCACCTCGGGGACAACGGGAACTCCTAAAGGCATCGCTGTCTCTCATCGTGGACTGGCCAACCTCTTGCGTGACGCCGAGAAGCTTTTCGATGACGGAAGGGGTGAGCCGGGTCGTCTTGCCGGAGTGGCATCGCCGGCGTTTGATATCGCTCACTTCGAGATGCTGGTGTGCGCCGGCCTCGGGTACACGCTCGTCCCCATGCCGGAAGTGGGTGCCGGTCTGGGTGATCGCCTCGTTGAGCACAATGTCTCGCATCTGTATGCGACGCCGTCGCTGATTGCGCGCATCCCCACCGAACAGTTGCCGCCGACCGTCTGCACCATCGGTGAGGCACTTCCGCCGCCGGTGGCCAAGCAGGTCGCGGAGGTCAGCACACTCCGCAACACCTACGGGCCTGCCGAAGCGACGCTGTATGCCACGGTCGCCGAGATCGGCGCCGACGTCCTGCAAGACCGGCCTACGTCCATCGGGTTGCCGGTGCAGGGAATGGCGGCGTATGTCCTTGACCACAAGCTGCGGCCACTGCCACCCGGCATTCTCGGCGAGTTGTATCTTGCCGGAGCGCAACTCGCGCTCGGCTATGTCGAGCGCACCGACCTCACCGCATCGCGTTTCGTCGCGTGTCCGTGGAATCCCGGACAACGGATGTACCGCACCGGTGACGTCGTTCGCATCGACCCCACCTCGCGACAGTTGGAGTTCCACGGCCGCAACGACGATCAGATTTCCGTGCACGGCGTCCGAATAGAACCCGCCGAGATCGAACGCCTCGCTGCCGAAGTGGACGGCGTTGACGCCGCGGTGGCCGTTCCCGCCCAGACCGAGCACGGCACCAGCATCGAAGTTGCCCTGACCGCGCAGCCCGGTGCAAATCCAGCGGCCCTGGCCACCGCCGTCCGCCATCATCTCTTCGGCACGCTGCCGTCGGTGATGTGGCCCCGGCGCGTCCTCGTCATCGACTCGCTGCCATTGGGCACCACCGGAAAGCTCGACCGCCGCGCCATCGCCGAACACTTTGCCGCCACCCCCATCGAACCCGTCGCCTACCAAGCACCGAATACCGACACCGAACACACAGTGGCCCAGACTGTCTCGCAGATCCTGAGCATCGACGACCCGTCGATGCTCGCCTCCGTCATCGACCTCGGCGGCACCTCACTGGCGCTCATGGAAATCGTCGGACGCCTTGGCACCGCCACCGGCCGCACGCTACGTATCGCCGACATCACCGTCGCCACCACCCTCGCGGACGTCGCCGCCACCATCGACGCCGCACCCACCATCACGGCATCCGCAGACACGGCACCGGCCGTGTCGCCGACCCCCGTTCTCACCCCCGCCCAACAACAACTCTGGCTGCTCAACCGCCGCGATCCGCGCATCGCCGCCTACCACCTGCCCGCACACCTGACTCTCGACGACGGCATCGACACCGGCACCGTCACTGCAGCACTGACCGACGTCACCGCTCGCCATGACGCCCTACGCATCGTCTTTCCTGCCGCCGCTGACGGAACCGCCACCGCCCGTGTAATTTCCGTCGACTCCACCGATCTGCCCATCACCGTCGGGCCGCTCAGCGACACCGATATTCACGCGGTGGCCACCGCACCGTTCGACCTCACCGTCGAGCCGCCGTGGCGCGCCGCCATCGACGACTCCGCCTCGCAGCTATCCCTGGTGCTGGTGGCCCACCACATCGCTATCGACGCCACCTCCATGCCGATCGTGATCGCCGACTTCCTCACCGCCCTCGCCGCCCGCCGCGAAGGGCGAGCGCCGATGTGGCCCGCGCCCGCGGCAATGGGACTCGAAGTGTCCGACAGCATCGACATGGCTGAGTCGGACGCGTACTGGCGCGAGTACCTTGCCGGTGCGTCCGACCGGTTGGCGCTTCCCGAACCCGCAACCGAGACCACCGGCGGCGTCGTCGGAGCATCGGTGAGCCACCGCCATCGTCGTCTCGACGCCGCTCACCGCGCCGCGTTGGCCGAGACCGCCACCGCATGCGGTGTCACCCCGCACACCCTGCTGCGAGTGGCGCTCGCCGCGGCGCTGGCCGCACACACCGGCACCGATGACACGGTGGTGTCGATACCGACCAGCGGACGATCCGGGACCGATGATCTCGCCCGTGTCGGTATGTTTGTGCGAACGGTCCCATTGCGGCTGAACGGGATTCGCGATCTTCTGCTGAGTGAAGCTGCACACCAGGCTGATGATGCTCTGGCCCAGGCAATCCCGCATGCCGATGCCGCGCCACCCGGATTGGCCGACGTGCTGCTCACACTCGACGTGCCGGTACCGACATCGCTTCCCGGGGTGGTGCACTCCGCGGCGATGCTATCCACCGGATCTGCGCGCGCCGCACTCGAATTCATCGTCACCGACACCGCCGAACACGCTGGCAGCGGCAACCTCGATATCCGAATGACCGTCGCCCACCACCACGTCGACGCCACCGGCGCTGAACGCATCCTCGACACCCTGCTCGCCACCCTGACGCGCATCGCCGCCGCCACCCCCGACACCTTCGTCGATGCCTGCCTCCCGCCAATCCCATCTCCGGCGAGCACGCCACGACACACCCGCGCCATCGATCCCATCCGCGCACTCATCCCGCATACCACCGAGACACCGCACGCCGCGGCCGTTGTCCACGACGACACCACCCTCAGCTACGCCCAACTCGCCGCCCAAGCACGACGCCTCGCCCTCGACCTGCAGAAGCACGGCGTGCGCGACGGTGACCGCGTCGCCCTGCTGATGGGACGCTCCACCGACACCATCGTTGCGATGGTCGCCGTGCTGATGGCCGGCGCCGCCTACGTCCCCATCGACCCCGAGTACCCACCGAGCCGCATCGACACGCTCATCGACGCCACCGCACCCACGGTGATCCTCCGCGACGGCCTGCACATCGGGACGGTTGATGCCACCCACGCTGCGCACCAACGGATTCCGGGAGCCGCGTACCTCATCCACACCTCCGGGTCCACCGGCGACCCCAAGGGGGTGGTGGTCAGCCGAGACAACCTTGCCGCGATGCTTGGGGCCACCCTGACGGAGATCGGCGCCGGGCCTGCCGACGTGTGGAGTTGGGCGCACTCCTACGCCTTCGACTTCTCGGTATGGGAAGTGTTCGGCGCGTTGGCCTCCGGCGGCACCATTGTCGTACTCGACCGAGACACCGTCCGCGACCCGTGGCAACTGGCCACCGCGCTCGACACCCACGCGGTGACCGTGCTCTCCCAGACGCCGACCGCCTTCGCCCGACTCGCCGACCCCACCATCGCGGCGACCCTCCCGAGTGCACTGCCCGCGCTGCGCTGCGTCGTCTTCGGTGGCGAACCACTGCGCCCGCCGACGCTGCGAGATTGGGCCGCAACACATCCCGCTGTGCGATTGATCAACATGTACGGCATCACCGAGACCACCGTGCATCTGACGGCCGGCGACGTGGACGTCGACGATGCACGCAGCATGGTCGGCGCACCACTGGACGGCGTGCAGTACTCCGTACGCGACGCTCGGCTGCGGCGGACACCTGTCGGCGGGCGCGGCGAACTCTACGTGTCCGGGGCGCAGGTCTCCTTGGGCTACCTCGGCGCACCCGCCGGTACGGCCCTGCGCTTTGTGGCCGACCCCGACCATCCGGGCCGACGCATGTACCGCACCGGCGACGTCGTGCGACTGCACTCCGACGATCGGCTGCAGTATCTGGGCCGCGCCGATGATCAGATCCAGTTGCGGGGCCACCGCATCGAACCCGGCGAGATCGCCGCGGTCCTGCGCCGCGCCCCCGGAATACGGGATGCGCGGGTACTGGTGGCGCCCGGCGCCCGAGACGGCGATGAGCAGTTGGTGGCGTTCGTCATCGGAGCCGAGGCAGTGCCCGGCGTCGACGCCGACACCAGCCCTGACAACGACGCCGTCCTGGCGACCTGCGTCGCGCAGCTCCCCGCGCACGCGGTCCCGTCGGTGGTGCGCTCGGTGACGCGATGGCCCACCACCGACACCGGCAAACTCGACCGATCCGCCCTGCTCGCCACCCTGGACGCGACCACCACGCCCGCCGAGCCGCTGAGCACCACCGAACACCGCGTGGCCGCCGTGGTCGGTGAGGTGATCGGCCGCGACGCACTCACGGGCGCGGACGCCAATTTCTTTGCGGTGGGCGGCACCTCGCTGTCGGCGGCGCGGCTGGCCGCCGCGCTGTCCACCTCGCAGCGGTTGGTGTCGGTGGCCGACGTCTTCGCCCACCCGACGGTGAGCGCGTTGGCCCGACTGATCGAAGGGCCGGGTGCCGACACCGTCGAACTCGCGGCAGACGACCTCACCGATGCCCAACGCGCCCTGTGGTTGCTGAATCGGGCCGAACCCGACTCGCCCGCATACCATCTCGCGGTCCGCCTGACCGTGCCCGCCGACGCCGCGACCGTCCGGGCGGGCCTGCTGGACGTGGCTGCCCGCCACGCGGCGCTGCGCACCGTCTATCCCGACGTCAACGGCACCCCCGTCGTGTCCGTACTCCCCACCGCCGAGGTGACCGACGCGATCCTCGTCGACGACGGGCGCGACGTGGTCTCCACACCGTTCGACCTGACCGCCGAAGTCGCGTGGCGAGCGGCGGTGTCCACCGGGCATTCGTCGGCACTCGATGGCCTCGACGTCCCCGACGCGCAGACGACACTGACCCTCGTCGCCCACCACATCGCCATCGACGGATGGTCACTACCGATCCTGCTGGCCGACCTCACCGTCGCCCTCGACGCACGCCGCGCCGGACGCGCCCCGCACTGGCCGGACACACCCACCCGACCACGCCGCCGCGTCACCACCGCCGACCCCACGTTCTGGGACCGCTACCTCGACGGCATCCCCGAGCACCTGGCGCTGCCCGGACCACCCGACCCGCAACCCGCCGGACTCGCCGGCGGACCCGCGCACCGGGTGACCCGCACCGTGATCGCGCCCCTCACCGACGCCCTGAGCCGCCGCGTCGCCGACGCCGGCACCACCCTGTACCCGGCGCTGTGGCTGGCGGTCGGCGCCACCCTCGCCGAGATCACCGACTCCGACGACGTCGTCGCCGGCATCCCCGTCGCCGGCCGCGACGATCCCACCACCCACGGATACGTCGGGATGCTCGCCCACACAATCACGCTGCGGGCCACCGGCATCGGGGATCTCCTCCTCGACGACGACAATCTCGACGACAACAATCTCGATGCCGCCCTCACCCGCGCCCACGACGGCATCACCGACGCCATCGCCCACGCCGACACCGCGCCCGCCACGCTGCCGGAGGTAATCCTCGACTACCAACCCGACCTCTCCGCCATCCTCGGCGCACCCGGGATGCACGTCGAGGAGATCGACACCGGATACGTCCGTGCCGCAACCGAAGTCACCGTGCGCCACGCCGACGGGGGCCTGACCGTGAGCGTCGCCGTCGCCCGCCACCGCGTCGACCCGGCCGCCGCCGACATCATCGCCGACCGCACCCTCGCCTGGCTGCACCGCATCGCCGCGACTGATACCACCGCCACCGTCGACGAGCATCCCGCGTCACCTCACCGCGACGCCACCGATGTGCTGACACGTATCCGGGCCGCCGCACAGCTGGCGCCGAGTGCCGTCGCCGTCTCCGATGATGGCGCCGACCTCACCTACACCGACCTGCTCACCCGCGCCGACGAGCTGGCAACACGATTGCGGGATAACGGGGTTCACGCCGGTGACCGCGTCGCGCTCTACCTCGACCGCGACCCGCGGGCCGTCATCGCGATCGTCGGGGCCCTCATCGCCGACGCCACCTTCGTTCCCCTCGATCCCACACAGCCGACGGCCCGGCACCGCACCATCCTGGACGACACCACCCCCACCGCCATCGTCACCACCGACCTGCAGATACACCCCGGCCCGGCCGATGCCGCCGCATCCCGCGACCCCGACCTCGCGTACCTCATCCACACCTCGGGATCGACCGGAAAACCCAAGGGCGTCATGGTCACCCGCGCCGGACTGGCCGCGATGTACACCGCCACCGCCGACCTCGTCGGCACCGACGCCCACTCCGTCTGGGCGTGGACCCACGCACCCACCTTTGACGCGTCGGTGTGGGAGATCCTCGGCGCGTTGGTCACCGGCGGACGCCTCGCCGTCATCGCTCGCGACGACGTCCTCGACCCGCCCGCCTTCGCCGAAGCCCTGGCGCGGCAGGGGGTCACCATGCTCACTCAGACCCCCACCTCCTTCCTGCGGCTCACCACCGACAGCATCGCCACGGCACACCCGGACGCCTTTGCCGCGCTGCGCTGCCTGATGATCTGCGGTGAACCCGTCGACCCCACCCTGCTGAACGAGTGGGCCACACGCCATCCCGACGTTCGCATCCTCAACGCCTACGGTCCCACCGAGACCACTGTGCAGGTGGCCGGCACCGTCTCCGACCTCACCGACCACCGACCCATATTCGGTACCGCACTCCCCGGCGTCGGGTTGGAGGTCCTGGACCGGCGCCTGCGACCCGTCCCACCCGGGGGCCGCGGTGAACTGTACGTGTCCGGCATCCAGGTGGCGCGCGGATATCTGCGCGACGCCGCCCTCACTGGTGCCCGATTCATCGCCGGGCCCAACGGAATCCGCCGCTACCGCACCGGCGACCTCGTTCGACTGCTACCCGACGGCCGGCTGTGCTACCTCGGCCGCAGCGACGACCAGATTCAACTCCGCGGATTCCGCGTCGAACCCGGCGAGATCACCGCCGTGCTGCAGTCGGTGCCCGGAGTGCGTGACGCGCGGGTCCTCGCCATCGACGGCGCCACCCCCGCCGACCGGCTGCTCGTCGGCGCGGTGCTCACCGACACCGGTGGCCCGGAGAACGCGGGCACGGATGCGGAACTCACCGAAGCCGCGCTGCGGGATGCCTGTGCCGCACAGCTGCCCGCGCATCTGGTGCCGGCCCGCATCACCGTGCTCACCCACTGGCCGCTGACCGCGCACGGCAAACTCGACCACCGAGCACTGCGCGCCCAGCTCGCCACCCCCGACACGTCCGGTCGACCCCGCACCCCCGACGAGGATGCGGTGGCCGCGGCCATGGCGGCCGTCGTCGGCGTCGAGGACACCCAGGGCTGGGGACCAGGGACCAACTTCTTTGCGGTGGGCGGTCATTCACTGTCGGCGGCCCGGCTGGCGGCGACCCTCTCGACTGGCGGACGACGCGTCGCGGTTTCACAGATCTTCGCCCACCCCACCATCGAAGGCCTGACCGCGGCGATCGATGCCGCCGACGGCACTGTGGCCGGCGGTGGCGTGGCACTGCCGGAGCTGGGCTCTCATCTGGGTGACGTCGGACCCCGCTCCGCGCGACTGCCCCTGTCTCCCGAACAAGAAGACCTGTGGCTGCGGTGGCGCGCCCAACCCGACCTGACCGGCTACCTGCTCACCGGTGCCGCACCCGTGACTGACGTGTGGGACGGCACCCTGGACGAGCTGCGGGCCGCTATCCGACGCCTCGCCCTGCGCCACGATGCGCTGCGCACCAGCTTCCCCGACTCCGACACCGGCCCCTACCAACGACTCTGGACCGACGACGAGGTGCTCACCCATCTCGGTGACCTGCCCGTCGAGACGATCGACGGCAGCGTCGCAGACAGTTCCGGCACCGACGCGATGACCGCGTGGCTGCGGACGCCACTGCACCTGGCCGAGTCGCTGCCGTGGCGGGTCCGCCTCGTCGAGCACGACGGCACACCATGGATTCTGGTCACCGCCCACCACATCATCGCCGACGGTGAATCGTTGCCGATCATGCTGCGGCAGTTGACCGCTCCCGCCGACACCGCTCCGGTGATCGGCTACCGCGAGTACACCCGGTGGCGGCTCGCAACGCTCGACGCGCGTCGCACCGAGCTTCGCGAGCACTGGGCAGCGGTGTTCACCGAACCCGTCACGGGCCTGCACCTACCCGAATTAGACTTCGCTGCTGTGGGTTCCGGTGCGTCGCGGGATCACCGCACGGCGCTGACCGTCGCGAACACCGACCGCCTTGACGCGCTGGCCACCGCGCATCGCACCACTCCGTTCATGGTGGCGCACGCGGCGCTGGCCGCGGTGCTCGCCCGCCACGCCGGAACCGACCTCATCACCATCGGCACCGCGGTGTCCGGACGGATCGACCCGTGCCTCGACGAGGTACCCGGCCTGTTCGCACGAGCCGTGCCCCTGCACACCAAGATCGACCTCACTCGGCCGTTCACCGACCTGCTCGCCGACGTCACCGCCGCCGACCTGGCGGCATTCGCGCACGCCGACCTGCCGCTCGCCGAGATCGGCGCCCTCGCCGACCCACAACGAGACCGCGTGGGCCGCCCCCTGTTCGACGTCGTGTTGGGGATGGGCACATCACCGGCCCCGACAGCCGACGGAGTCGCCGCGCGCACGTCCGGGAACGGGGCCGGCAGTCTCTTCGGCCTCGACATCATGACGCACCGCACCGGCGGACAACTCCATCTCACGCTGACCTGCGGGACGCGCGTGGCCGACGCCGACCGGCTGACCGCGTTCGGTGAGTTGCTCGTCGACACACTGGGACGTGTACTCGACCAGCCGGACGCGCCCACCGTCGACCTCATCGTCGGCCGTTCCGATCCTGATGGGTTGCCCGACACCGACCATCCCGATGCACGCCCGGCCGCGGTACCGCAAACTCTTGACGCCCTCCTCCGCCACACCGATGATCCCGATGCGGTGGCCGTCTCCGACGGTGCCACCACCCTGACCCGCGGGCACCTCGACCGCGCCAGCGGCGCGCTGGCCTGGCGTCTCCGAGACCTCGGTGTCGGACCGGGAGACGTCGTGGCACAACAGGTACCGCGTTCGGTGGAGGGCGTGATCGCCACCGTCGCGGTGGCTCGCACCGGTGCCGCATTCGTCAACATCGCCCCCGCCGATCCGCCGTCCCGGCGCGCCGACCTGATCTCCCGCGCCCACGCCCGTGTCGTCGTGACCCGTGACGGCGACACGTCTCGGGCTGTTGGCATCCCGACGGTCGCCGTCGACACGTCCGACCCCGACGGCGGTGATCGTCCCGCGTTCACGCCGGAGGACCGGGCCCGCCCGCTACACCTCGACGACCTCGCCTACCTGACCTTCACCTCCGGCACCACCGGCGCCCCCAAGGGGGTGCACCTCACCCACCGGGGACTGTCGGCCTGGGCCGGCGACGTCGTGAGCCGCCTGCGCGTGTCCGCCGCCGACCGCGTACTGCACACATACGCACCGGGATTCGACGCCCACCTGATGGGTCTGGTACCGGTCCTGATGGCCGGTGCCGCCATCCAGATCTGCCCCGTGGACGTCGTCGGCGGTGCCGAACTCGCCGACGTCGTCACCACCACCGGTGTCACCGTGCTGCTGACCACACCATCGGTGCTCGCGACCCTCGATGCCACCGCGATACCGCAGGTGCGTCACATCGGCGTCGGCGGTGAAGCGCTGGCACCGCGACTCGTCGCCGACTGGTCGGCCGGGCGGACCCTGAGTAACGAGTACGGGCCCACCGAGACGACTGTCGCCGTCAGCAGCGCCGAGTACCGCTCGGCCAGCGGCCCCGTGGTGACCATCGGGGCACCCATGCCGGGTGTCGGCGCCGCGATCCTCGACGACACACTGCACGCGGTGCCCGACTACACCATTGGGGAGCTCTACCTCAGCGGCGACGGCCTGGCCCGCGGCTATTTGGATGATCCGGCGGCCACCGCGTCGGCATTCGTCGCCGGCGGTGACGGCCGACGGCGGTATCGGACCGGCGATCTCGTGCACCGCCGCGCCGACGGCAGTCTCGTCATCCACGGTCGCCGCGACGACCAACTGAAGGTACGTGGCATCCGCATCGAACCCGCCGAGATCGAGTCCGCCCTGGCCGCGGTGCCCGGCGTCGCCGCCGCCGTCAGTGGTGTCCTCACCACCCCGACCGGTGAACACACCCTCGTCGCCTGGGTGACCGCACAGCCCGGCGTCACCCTCGATGGACGCAGTGTGCGGGAACACTCGCGAACTCGGCTGCCCCGCAGCCTCGTTCCCGGGACCGTGACCGTTCTGGATCGACTTCCGTTGGGGCCCAACGGGAAGGTGGATCGACGTGCACTCACGGTGCCGGAGCCGGCGCCGTCGGGGGCCGCGCCGGGTACCGAGATGGAACACGCCGTCGCCGACATCGTCGCCGAGGTGCTGGGCATCGACGCATCCACGCTGACCGCCGATTCCGACTTCTTTGCCCTCGGTGGCACGTCACTGAGTGCGACGCAGGTCAGTTCGCGACTGGCCGAGCGCACCGGACGTGACATCGGGGTGGCTGCCGTCTTTGACACCCGCACCGTCGCGGCGCTGGCCCACCGCATCACCGAGAGCCCCGGCGCCACCACGCGGCCCCGGCCCATCGCCGGACCGCGACCCGCCGTCCTTCCACTGGCATATCCGCAGCGACGCATCTGGATTCACCACCGCATCGACCCCACTTCCACGGCCTACCACGTGCCCGTCGTGGTGCGGTTGACCGGGAATATCGACCTCGACCGGTTGAGTGCGTCGCTCGCCGACGTGCTCGCCCGGCACGACACCCTGCACACCCTGCACCCCGACACCCCGGATGGCCCCGTACAGCGACTCGGTGACCCCGACGACGTGTGGATCGTGCACACCGACGACCCGACCGCCGCCATCCGCGCGGAGATCACCCGACCCTTCGACCTCGACACCGGGCTGCCGGTGCACGCCACCGTGCTCACCACCGACGACGACCAGTCCACGGGTGCGGTGTATCTGGTGCTCACCCTGCATCACATCGCCGTGGACGGATGGTCGGTGCGACTGCTCCTCGACGACCTCGTACAGACCTACCACGGCGTCACCGTCGCGCGGCCGCCGTTCACCTACGCCGACTTCACCCAGTGGCAGGCCGACGTCCTCGGCGACCCCGCCGACGCCGACAGCCTCTTCGCCCGGCAACTGACGCACTGGCGCGGCGTGCTCGACGGTGTGGGCGCACCGGTCCGCCTGCCCGGCGTATCGGCCGTCGACGTCGGCCCGGGCGGTCGGGTATCGACGCAACTGGACAGCCACACCAGTGACGCGATAATCATTGCCGCACAACGACTCTCGGCCACTACCTTCCAGGCAACCCATGCGGCCCTGGCGGCGGTGATCTCTCGCTGGAGTGATCGCGACGACCTCGTCATCGGTGTCCCCGTGCACGGGCGGTCGGCACCCGAGTGGGAATCGGTGGTCGGCATGTTCGTCAACACCGTCGCCCTGCGCACACATCACCGACCCGACACCACCATCCGGCAGGCCATCGTGGCGTCGCGTGATGCCGCACTCGACGCCGACGCCCATGCCGACATCCCGTACGAGGTGGTGGCCCGCGCCGTCCGCCCGGACGCCCGCGGCGCGGGTGACCCGCTGACGTCGATCCTGCTCGTCGGGCAGGACGTGATGCCCGCCGTCACCGAACCGCTGACCCTCGAGGTCGACGGAACAATGCTGACCGCCGAACCCGTTGACCTCGACGGCGATGAGATCGCCGCGAAACTTGATGCGGAACTGGTTCTCTCGACGGTCGAGGGCCAACTACACCTGACCGTCGTGTACTCACGCCGTATGCCGAGAGAGGTGGCCGAGGCCCTACTCGATGGTGTGGTGGCCGCGGTGTCGGCGGTCGGCGGGGACATCGACGTGCCGTTCCCGGTCGGAGTGGGTGTGGGCGTTGCCGATGTGACGTCCGCGGCTCCGTCCGTGGTTGGTGTGGTTGCTGCGCAGGCAGATCCGATGACGGTGAGTCGCGTCGTCGCCGGTATCGCCGCCACCCTGAAGATCGACCCCGCCGACGTGGGGGAGGACGCCGACTTCTTCGACCTCGGTGGTACCTCACTCTCGGCGACACAGCTGGCCGGCACCCTCGGTGAGCGCATCGGGGTGCGGGTGCCCACGCGGATGATCTTCGACCACCCCGCCGTGGCGGACCTGGCCGCGGCCATCACCGCGCTGACGGTGGAATCGGAGGTGGGTGATGCCTCTGTCACCGCGGTGGCGGACAGCGTCGATGATGCCGCGGCGGCGGACAGTGTCGATGATGAGGACGACGGGGTGGACGAGGGCGGCGATCTCCCGCTCGCGCCTACTCAGCGTCGGATGTGGGTGGCCGCACACACCGTGGGCAACACACCCATGTATGTGGTGCCCATCGTCATCGCGGTACCCGACGGCACGACGATGTCGCGGGTGAGTGCCTCGGTCGACGCGCTGATCGCCCGACACGACGCTTTGCGCACCATCTACCCGGCCACCGCCGACGGCCCGCGGCAACACGTCCTGCCCGACTGGCGCCCCGACCTGCACTGGCTCGACGCCGACGCGCTCACCCCCGCGCTGATCGGTTCCCTGATGCGCACACCGTTCGACGTGACCACCGTCCCGCCGGTGCGGGCGTATGCGCTGCTCGGCGACACCGCGGCCGGTCCGGGGAGCCCGCTGGCCGTCGCACTGGTGATCCATCACATCGCCATCGACGGTGACTCGGCCACCTTCCTCGACGCCGACCTCAGCGCGCTGCTCTCCGGGCACGGAACAGGCATCGCCGCACCACAATTCAGTGACGTCACTCGTGAACTACTCGCCGCCGAACGGGCCGCGCGTGCCGACGAGCTCGCGTTCTGGGCTGACACGCTGCGCGGTTACGACGACGATCTCGACCTGGTGGCGAGTCGCCCTACCGTCCGCGACCACACCACCGCAATCGTTCACCGTGACCTCGACGACGGCCTGGCCACCGCGCTCGCCGCCGCCGGACGCCACCACCACGTCACCGGTTTTCACCTCATGCACGCCGCACTCGCCTGGGCGTTGGGCGTGCACACCGGCACCGACGACGTCGCCATCGCCACCACCACCTCGCTGCGGCGCCGTGCCGAATGGCGGGATGCGGTCGGTATGTTGGTGTCGACGGTGGTGTTGCGCAGCAGGATTCGTGGGGGAGTGGCTGTCGACGACTATCTCACCGAGGTGCGGGATGCCGATCTCGCCGCGCTCGACCACGCGCTCGTCGCCTTCGACGACGTCGTCGCACACGTCGGGGCGCGCCGCGAACCCGGCCGCAATCCTCTCGCCCAGGTCGCGCTGACCGTCGACGCGGGCGTTGACTCGGGTGTCGACGGTGCGGCTGCCGACGAGGGCGCCACACCACAGTCCGAGTTCGACATCCGGGTCAGCGTCACCGAGAACGCCGACACGCACACCGTGCGGTTCCTCTATGCCGCAGACCTTTTCGACGCCGCCACCGTGCAGCGGCTCGCCGACCGGATGACGGCGGCCCTGCGGGTGCTCGCCGGTGATCCCACACATCGGCTGGACGGTGCCGACCTGCTCAGCGCCACCGAGACCGCCCTGATCGGCGCGGCAGCCGACGCCCCCGCACCTGCCGAACCGCCGTCGCTCGGCGCACTGTTCGACGCACCCGCACAGCGCACCGGCGGCTGGCTCGCGCTGGACGATGGACGCCGTGCACTCACCTACACCCAACTCGCCGACTGGGTATCCGTCACCGCCCACGCCCTGGTGGACAAGGGAATCCGGCCCGGGGATGCAGTGACCGTGGAGATCCCACGGTCGATCGAATCGATGGTGGCCGTCCGTGCGATCGCGCGTCTGGGTGCGGTGTATGTGCCCGTCGACGTCACGAACCCACCCGAGCGCATCGCGGCGATCCGCGCCGCCACCGGCGCCACCGCCCTTAGAGTCGCGGATATTCCACCGCGACCCGACGCGACCGCCGCACCGGAGCAGGGGATCATCCCGTTCCCACCCGCCGCGGTGCGTCCCGATGATCTGGCGTACATCATCACCACCTCGGGAACCACTGGCCAACCCAACGCGGTGGCGGTGAGTCACTCTGGGCTGCACCGGTTGTCGTCGGTGGCACGCATCGATGCGTTCGACCGGGTCGCTGCGATGGTCAGTCCCGGTTTCGACCCGTCGATCATGGAGATGGTGCTGCCGTTGGACTCCGGTGCGACGTTGGTGGTGGTGCCGCCGGAGATCATCGGTGGTTCCGACCTCACTACGTGGCTCGCGAAGGCGGGTGTCACGGTGTTCATTGCCACGCCGTCGGTGCTGGCCACCCTCGACCCCGAACCGCTTCACCTGCTGCGGATGGTGTTCGTCGGTGGCGAAGCGTTGCCCGCCGATCTGGCCGACCGGTGGGCGTCGCACTGTGCACTGATCAACACTTACGGACCCACCGAGGCCACGGTGGCCGCGACGGCCGGACAGCACCGGTCGGGTCGGCCGGTGACCATCGGTACCCCGGTCGACGGAGTCGGCGTTGTGGTCCTCGACCGCGCATTGCGTCCGGTGCGGCCGGGTGTGACTGGTGAGCTCTACCTGTTCGGAAGTTCGCTGGCCCGAGGCTATCTCGGCGATCCGGCGTTGACGGCGGCACGGTTTGTCGCCGCACCCGACGGCCGTCGGATGTATCGCACCGGTGACCTCGTCCGATGGGTGGACGTCGAGGGCCGGTGGGAACTGGCCTACCGAGGACGGGTCGACCGGCAGGTCAAGATCCGTGGACAACGCGTCGAACCCGCCGAGGTGGATGCGGTCCTTCGACGCTCCGGTGCGCGGCACGCCGCCACCGTGATCGGCGATGGCCCCGGCGGTCCGGTGCTGCTGGCGTACGTCGTCGTCCCCGATGCGGTGAGCGTCGACGACCTCCTCGACGCGTGCCGGCGGACGTTGCCGCGGCACATGGTGCCCGCCCGGATCATTGAGGTCGAGTCCATTGCGCGGACATCGTCGGGCAAGATCGACGAGTCGGCGTTGCCTCGCCCGGACTGGTCGGCGTCGGGGCGCGCCCCGGTTACCCCGATCGAATATGGAGTTGTCGACGCCTTCCGGGCGGTCCTGCACACGCACGTTGGCATGGACGACGACTACTTCGCCGCGGGCGGCAACTCGTTGAGCCTGGTGTGGTTGCGTGACGAGATCGCCGACCGCACCGGATGGCGGCCCGCCATCGCCGACCTGTACGCGCACACCACCCCCGCCGAGGTCGCAGCACTCATCGACACACCGCGAGCCCTCGACGACCGACGGACCGTCGAACTGTCGGCGCCCGCCGCTGACCGACCCATCCTGTGGGTGGTGCACCTGGTGAGCGGGGTGGTCACCCCGTATCGCGCGCTGGCCGCTGCGCTGCCCGGCTATCGGGTTGTGGGACTGCAGCTTCCGGAGCTGATCGACGGCGGCACATTGCCCTCGTCGCTCTCGGAGATCGCGGCACTGCATGTCGCGGCGATGCGCTCGGTCCAACCGACCGGCCCCTACCGGGTGGCCGGCTGGTCGGTCGGTGGTGTCATCGCCCACGAGATCGCCCGGCAGATCGTCGAGGCCGGCGGTAGTGTCGCCGACCTGATCCTGCTCGACCCGCGGACCCCCGACACGATGTCCGACGCACCCGCCGAGGAGGCCGCGGGGGTGGCACCGCAGATCGTGGCGGCGGTCCGCTCGCATCGTGGTGGCACGGTGCCTGTCGGTAAGGTCCTCTACATTGCCGCGTCCGACACACCTGGTCCCATCGGTTGGGACCGATTCATCGACGGTGCCGTCGATGTGATCGCTCTGCCGGATGCGCACCGTGATTTCGGCGATCCCGACGTGATGCGACGGATCGCCCACATTCTCGAGGAGGAGATGTGAGCGAACCGACCGGTCGGCCGTCGACGATCCTGTTTGTCTGCACCGGCAACATCTGCCGGTCGCCGATGGGGGAGCGGATTCTGCGGGCGATGGCGTCGCGCGGCGACGTTGACGTGACCATCACCAGCGCCGGTGTGGGCGCCCAGAACGGGCAGCCCATGCACACGTCGGCGGAGCAGGTCCTCGAAGAGCACGGCTACGACGCAACCGATTTCGCGGCCCGCTACCTGCGCCCACAGATCCTCGAAGGTGCCGACCTCGTCATCACCATGACGCGTGAGCACCGCGCCGCCTGTCAACGGATGCTGCCCGCGCGGTGGAAGCGGATGCTCACGCTCACCGAGCTGGTGCAGCTGCTCGACGTGCTCGGCGACGATGCGTCGATGCAGGATGTCATCGACTCGCGGGGGCGGGTCGACACGAATGCCGAATCCCTCGACATCGTCGACCCGATGGGACAGCCGAAAGAAGCCTTCGAGCGGGTGTTCGGCGAGATCGAGCCGAAGGTGGGGCGCGTCGCGGAGTGGTTGGGGGTGCCCGGCGACTCAGTTCCCCACACCGACCCTCCCCTCGCCGGCACTCCACCTACCGCGGGTCGAGTAGGTCCGAGGGACGAGGGCCGTATCGAGGCCACCCAACCGTCAGACGACACCGCACCCCCACCACCCGACGACCCCGCAGACACCGACAACGATCACCCCCCACACCCCCGCAAATCCCACCGCAAACTCTGGATCACCCTCGCGGTGATCATCACCCTGATCATTCTCGCCATCCTCTGGCTGGCTTTCTCCGCGTTCAAGACCAAAGGCGACTTGGAAGCAGCAAAAACCGATGCCCAACAAGCGAAGACGCTGATCGTCAAGGGCGACGAGAGCGGAGCGAAACGAGCCGCCCAGTCCGCCGCCGACGAGGCGTCGAGCGCCGCCGACCGCACCCACGGCATCATCTGGTCAGCCGCGGCGGCCGTCCCGTGGCTGGGTGACCCGCTGGACTCGGTGCGGCAGATGAGTGACGCCGTGTCGGACTATGCCAACGACGTTCTGCTGCCGTCTGCCGACTTGGCGTCGGTGCTCAGCCCATCGCAACTGCGTTCCGGTGACACCATCAACACCGCCCCGCTGCAGCGGGCGCAACCCCAATTGGCTGCCCTCGCAGCGCGATCCAGCGCCATTAGTGACCAAGCGCGGTCCATCGAACCGTCGTGGCTGGGTACCGTGGCCGACGCCCGCAATCAGCTTGTCGACGTCATCGACCGCGCCGACGCGACCATCAATGGCACCAACGTTGCCGCGCAACTGGTTCCGGGAATGGTCGGTGCCGACGGGGCGCGCAACTACTTCTTGGCGATCCAGACGCCGTCAGAATCACGTGGAACGGGTGGCCTCGTCGGTGGGTTCGCCATCGTCAACGCCACTGACGGGCACGTGACCACACCAACCCTCGGTGCCAACAACGAGTTCCGCAATCCGGCTCGCCCGCAAGTGGACCTCGGTGACGAGTACAACCTTCTCTACTCGCAATTCCATCCGTACACCGATTTTCGTAACGGCAACATCGACGCGGACTTCCGTGACGCCGCCCAGATCTGGCTGGCCAACTGGAAATCCCAGACCGGGCAGCAACTCGACGGGGCGATCGCCGTCGACCCGATCGCGATGAGTTACGTCCTCAAGGTGACCGGTCCGGTGACGCTGCCGAACGGTGAGAAGATCACCGCCGACAACATCGTGCCGATCACCCTGTCGACGTCGTACGAACGGTTCGCGAATAACAACGACGCGCGAAAGGCGTACCTGCAGGTAATTTCGCGGGCTATCGTCGACCAGGTCTCGACGTTCGACGGTGATACCAGCGGTCTGCTCGAGGCGTTGGGTCGGGGAGTGCATGAGCGTCGCATCATGGTGTACAGCACAGACCCGCAGGAGCAGGCGATTCTGGAGACCACCGAACTCGGCCATCAGATCTCGGACACCGACAGTCCGTACCTGCAAGTGGCGTTGGGTAATGCCGGCGGCAACAAGCTCGACTACTACCTGCGTCGCGACATCTCCTACGTGTCCGGGCAGTGCACCGGCGACATCAGGGAGAGCACGGTGGCCGTCACACTCACCAACACCCTCACCGACCTGTCATTGCCGGACTACGTGATCGCGCCCAACGGCACCGACCTCGGTGTCGAACGCGGCACCGACCTCGTCAACGTCGAAATGCTGACCACGAAAGGCGCGACGCTGAAATCGTTGACCGTGGATGGTGAACAGGCCCTGCGCATCGATCAGACGCTGCATGGCCGGCCGTACATGGCGACGATGGTGCAGGTCCCGCCCGGGCAGACTGTCACCGTCGAGATGACGATCGAGGAGCCCACGTCGGCGCACGGGGCTGCGGAGGTACCGATCCAGCCACTCGTCGATGACCCGAATGTCACTGTTGATGTGCCGGTGTGTGGGTGAGGATAGATCGGTGATGCGGAGCGGTCGCCGACGCGCGTTATGCCCCGATCGCTCAGTGCCTAGTCCAGCAGATGTGGGGATGAGCCCCCGCCCATAACGCTACGTATGCGTAGACGCCGCTTCGGGCATGTGGACCGCCCGGCGACAGATACACGCCGTCGCGCAGCGCGTGCCGGAACCTGTCGCATTGATGACCGCCGAGGCCCAGAGTCCACGGTGACGACGATGTAGTAGAACGTTGCGCCCTGGGGTGACGTTCTACTACATTTCTGTTTTGATCGACGGTGACTAGGGCTCGTGGGTTCGCTTGCCGTGAGTCGTTCTGGGACAGCATCATTCCGACATGGCCCGTGGCGGTACGACTCACTCGTGAGGTCGGCGTTGCGCTTCCCGTCCGGGGTGGCTTCTGAGGGGTCCTTCGACGGCGCCTGTTCCAGCCCCGCGGCAATCAACGCCCATCGGGGTGCCGGCTTCTTCGTCATCTTCGTTGCAGCGATGGCGGCCAGCGCCGCGAGGCGTCGTTCTTCCGGATCACTTGCACGTTTGCTGTAGTCGACAGTGACGCGCTGTCCCCTTCGCTGCTGTTTGTCCGTCCGATGCTGCGCCGTCGGTCTCGGTATCAGCGATATCTGCGCCCATCCTCGAGATCAGCTCCCTGCCAACGGCGTCTCGCTCGCCGTCATCAGCCGCGACTCGGCCAAGATGGCGATCACCCGCCACCCATCGCGCCGCTGGTCGCGGTTGGTGCTGTCGGTGGCCTCCATCGTCCACTCGAATCGCGTCCACCACTCGCGACGATTGTCCGCCCGCTGCTTCTGCGTCATCGTCATGATCACACCGATGGCGGCGACCAGTCCGACGATGAGCGTGACCCATGCATGTGCAGGCATGGACGGGTGGTGCCCAGCGTCGCCCGGGTGTTGAGTGCCGGCCGACGCTCGGTGTGCAGAACCATCGGGTACTCCACCGTTACCGGCCACGCCGGCGCACCCGCCCGCCCGACACGCCCATGCCCCGACGACCGGGGTGACATAGGGTTTCTGTGGTCAGAGTGCTCAGAAGTGCGTGGGTCTGGCCCGCAGGGGCCGAGGAAGTGTGAGTGGTGGAGGAATCGGTGACGGGTCCAGCGGAAACGCCGGAAGAGGGCGACGTGGCCGCGTCGCCGGTGACGCCGGTCCGTCGCCCCCCGACACTCGACCCGATCCGCGCCCTCATCCCGCACACGGTGAGCACCCCCGCGGCCACCGCCGTCAGCGACGGGCAGATGGTGTTGTCGTATGCGCAGCTCGCGGCCCGCGCCCGACGCCTGGCCATCGACCTCGGCAAGGGCAGCATCCGATACGGCGACCGCGTCGCCCTGCGCCTACCCCGCAGCGCCGACACCGTCGTCGCCATGGTCGGTGTGCTGATGGCCGGTGCGGCCTACATTCCGCAGGACCGTGACGCCGACGACGACGTTTCGGGTGCGGGTCCGGTCGCGACGATCGGCACCGATCTCGCCATCGACTGGCATCGGGACGACGCGGGTGACCCGCAACCCGGAGACGCCTACCTGCTGCCCGCGGCCGGGTCGGGACGGTGGGTCGGGGTCACCCGCGCCAACCTCACCGCCATGCTCGGCGCCGGCCTCGACGTCGTCGCCGCCGGACCCGCCGACGTGTGGAGTTGGGCGCACCCGCTCACCGCACTGCAGTCGGCCTGGGAAGTGTTCGGTGCGCTTGCCTCCGGTGGTCGGGTGGTGGTGATCGACGACGCCGCCATCGTCGACCCGGCGTTGCTGGTCGCTGCACTGGACACCTACGCCGTCACCATCGTCACCCAGACGCCGTTGGAGATGGCCGGCCTCACCGACCCGGCCGCCGCGGCGACCATCGCCACCGACCTGCCCGCGCTGCGCTGCATCGTCACCGGCGGCGACCCGACACCCATCGCCCACGCCGACTGGTTCACCGCGCACCCCGACCTGCGGCTCGTCGCGCTGCGCGGCCACGCCGAAACCGGCGGATGGTCGGTGGGCGGAGAAGTCGACCCCACCGACGGCGGCGACGTCCACGGATCGGTGCTCGACGGCATCGACTGGTCGGTGCGTGACCCGCACGGCCGCGCCGTACCCCCGGGTGAAGCCGGTGAACTGTATCTCTCGGGAACCCAACTCGCCCGCGGCTATTGGGGTGACCCGGCGGCCACCGCCGCCCACTTTGTTGCCGACCCCGAGCAGGTCGGTGGCCGCATGTTCCGCACCGGCGAGATCGTCGCCGTACGCGCCGACGGGCGGGTCGTGGAGCCTGTGGCGGCGGACCCGGACGCGGTCGATGATGTTGATGTCAGCGCTGTGAACGCTCAGCAGAGCGCTGTCAACGTGACGGAGAGCGCCGTCAGTGTGACGGAGAGCGCTGTCAGTGTGACGGAGAGCGCTGTCAACGGTGCGGTCGCCGATGAGTCTGTCGAGGAGCCGGTCGTCGACGAACCTGACCCTGCTGGCGCTTATGCAGACGACGGCGGTGATGCAGATGACGGCGGTGATGCAGACGACGCTGCTGATGCCGACAGCGATGCCCCCGACACCGACGAACCGACCGAGGACGCCACCGCCGAGCCTGACGCATCCGATGACATCACGGAAGCCGAAGCGCTGCTGCAGTTCTGGGCGCGCACCCTCGACGGATACCCGGGCGACTTCGGCCTCACCGACCGACGACCGGCTGAACGGAAGCCGTCGGCGGGCGTCATCTCCCGGACCGTCGCCGAGGGACTCGTCGGTCTCATCGACCGCACGGCGCGTCGCCATGACGCCACCGTCGTCCATATCTTGCATGCGGCAACCGCTTTCGCGCTCAGTGTGCACACCGGACGGGACGATATCGCCGTCGCCACCCCGATCGGTGCGGGAGACGATGACGCCGATGCGTCGACGGTGGTGTTGCGCACCAGGTTTCCGCGGCCGCTGACCGTCGGCGACATGATCGACGCGGTCCGCGACGCCGACGTCGCCGCTGCCGACCACGCGCAGATCGACCTCGCCGACATCGTCGCCCAGCTGGACTGTCCCGTCGCCGACGGCATGCAACCATTGACGCAGATACAGTTCGCTGTCGGCGACACCGTGCAGGCCGATACACAGGGGTACGACCTGCGGGTCGTCGTCGACCCGAATCCCGAGAGCCGGCAGATCCACCTGGTGTATCCGCTGGACCTGTTCTCCCACAAGCCCATCGAACTGCTTGCCGCCCGCATCGGGCAGGCCTTGCGCATCCTCACCGGTGACCCGGGGGAGCCGGTGCGGTCGCGGATGCTGCTCACCCGTGCCGAACAGGCCTTCATCGCGACCCGCGCCGCCGCCACCCCCGACGACACCGACCCGCCGCTGCTGTCGGACTTGTTCGAGACTGCGGTGCAGCGGTATCCGAACCTCATCGCCGTCGACGACGGCTACCGCACCCTGACGTTCGACGAACTCGACTGGTGGGTGTCGGCCACCGCCCGCCACCTCACCGACAACGGGGTGGGCGCCGGTGATCGGGTGGCGTTGCTGCTCGAACGGTCCACCGAATGGGTGGTCGCCTTCTGGGCCGTGGGGCGCGTCGGGGCGACGTGCGTGATGGTCGACGGTGCCGCGGAGACGGAGGATCTGGCCGGGGTGCTCGAGGCATGCGCGACGCCCTTTGCGCTGACCCACAGCGACATTCCGCCGCTGCCCACCAAACCGATTGCCGCGTCACATGATCCGTGGGTTTCGCCCGATGCGTTGGCATACGTCGTGGTCCGCTCTGCTGACCGTGGTGACGGATTCGCCGCGGAGAGTGTCGGAGTGACCCATCGCGGGTTGCATCGCCTGGCGCGTATCGGTGGCGTCGACGTCCTCGACCGGGTGGCGTTGACCACCGGCCCTGACTCGGACCTGTCGGTGCTGAGCCTGATCCTCGCCGCGGTCGGCGGTGCGCCCGTCGTCGTCGCTCCGGCCGCCCGCGACGACAGTGAACTCGCCGACTGGCTGCGCGGTGCGCACGCCTCGGTGATCATCGCCAATGCCGCTGTGCTGCAGACGCTTCAGCCCGTCGAGCTGCCCGCGGTGCGGCATGTGCTCGTCACCGGCGATGCGCTGCCCGCCGAGCTGGCCGACGCGTGGTCGGCGACGGCGGTCCTCGACCACATCCGCGGCCCGGAGGAGGCCACCGTCATCGGGACAGTGGTGCGGTATCGGCGTGGCGTCGACCCCGATCTGATCGGAAATCCGTTGGCGGGTATGGGTGCTGTGGTGTTGGGTAGTTCGTTGGAGCCGGGCGCGCCGGGCGCGGTGGGCGAACTGTACTTGGTGGGGACCGGACTGGCCCGCGGGTACATCGGCGATCCGGCGCTCACCGCATCACGCTTCGTGGCCGGACCGGGTGGCGGGCGACTGTTCCGGACGGGGCGGCGGGTGCGGTGGGATGTCACCGACGACGGCCCGGGCGGGTTGATCGGGGTTCGGGCATCCGAATGACGACGCCCGACGTCGGTGATATCTCTGGCCGGGTGAGCCCGTCCGTGCCATTCCCTCCGCGACAGGACCGACTGATGCCGCGCAGTTCCACCGCGGTGGTCTCGACTCGCCGCTCGCCCTGGGGGTTCGCGGCGGCTCGACCGACGAGGGGGTGCTCGACCGACGAGGGTCGGCTCGACGACGGTTCGGTCTACCGGACCGGCGGGGTCGGACTCGGCCGACGGAAACCACAGCATGACTGCCGGAGATGATCCGGGTTGGCTCCGACGAGTCATGCTGCACGCGTGCGTAGTTGGGCGAATTTTGCTCCGGAAAGGTCTTGGCACTCGTCACGTGGGAGTGCTAATCTGTCGGCACGCAGTGATGGTGAGTGTGGTGCCGTCAACCTGGCGGCATCCCTGGACATAGGAGGTGTTTGCTGTGCTGCGTGTCGATCCTTTTGCTGCTGTTGATGACTGGGCAAGGGTCCTGTTGGCCGGGGAGCCGGTTGCTACCCGGCGTACTCCCCGGTTCATGCCCATCGACGTGTTCAAGGTCGATGATCACTATTCGCTGGTCGCGGACCTACCCGGTGCAGATCCCGGTTCGATCGACCTGAGTGTGGACAACGGAGTGCTCACGTTGTCGGCACACCGCAGTGCTCGGTCCGACGACGGGGTGCAATGGCTGGCCAGCGAACGATTCTCGGGTACCTACCGCCGTCAGATCACCCTCGGTGACGGCGTCGACCCGGCCAGGATTTCGGCCGCCTACGACAATGGTGTGCTGACCGTGACCATTCCGGTGGCCGAGCAGGCCAAACCCCGCAAGATCGAGATCGGCCATTCCGGGGCAGGGCGCCAGGAGATCACCGCCGGGGCGGGCTGAGGGCCCATCGACTTCCGTTTCTATGGGACGTGAGTTGATCAGTAGAGGTGATGGACATGACGGATTGCCTCGATGTGGTTGTCACGCAAGGACTTCCTGAGATTCTGGAGCCGGAGGAGGCCTGGCTGGCCGCCGAGATCGACGCACTGTTTGCCGCTGCCCACCAACGCCGATGCCGTTGCGTCGCACGGTCCAGAACGACAACAGCGTTCGGTCGTGCGGCTCGGCGGCGGATCGGTGGCACCGAGAATCCCGACGGTGATGGCGGCGGACGGCGGCCGTCGTCGCGCGGTGGTCGGCAGCGCGCACCGCCTAGTCGGTGGTGGATGCCGGACGCCCAAGCCCGTGGAATCGACCGATAGTGGGAGGAGGTGATCGGTGTCGCCGCGTGAAAGCCGGTGACACAGGAAGATTCCGATCGCACAGTGATATCTCGAAGGTCAGGTGAGGTGGTTCCGGGTCGTCGGGACCCGAGAACCCCTCCCTGCCAGAGGTATTCGTTAACGAGTACGGCCTTAGTCGAAAGGTGGGATTCATATGCCAGTCGATCGCTTGCGTGCCTCCGTTGATGCCGACGTGGCGGACGTTGTGGAGCAATGTCTGTCGGTCGATCCGGCCGATGCCGACATCAGCGAGCCCGACATCGACAGCGTGACCGTCGAAGCCGCCGACGCCGACCTGGCCGAACAGGCTCTGCCGGTCGGGTCCGACGACCCGGACGAGTACCGGGACCGCCGTGGATAGTCGATGGTGCGGTTGTCACTGACCAGGGATGCGCGCGGGGGATGTCCCGCGCTCGGGCCGGCGGATACGCCCCCCGTGCCTTGCGGCGGCTCGACTGGCGGAATGAGTGAACCAGCCGGTCACGATCCCGTACTTCGGGCTGAACAGATAGACGAGGGTGAACAAGATGCCCTGTGTCAGAACGACCATGCCGCCGGGTGAGGTGTCCTGATAGTAGGAGATGTAGAGGCCGACGACGCCGCTGACGACTGCGGCGGCTGGGGCGACGATCAGCATCCGGGGGAGCCGGTCGGTCAGCAGATGTGCGGTGGCGCCGGGGATGATGAGCATGGCCACCACCAGGACGATGCCGACCACCTGCAGCGCGGTGACGGCGGTCAGGGCCAGCAGCCCGAGAAGTGTGGCGCCCAGGACTCGTGGGCTCAGGCCGATGGCGAAGGCGTGCGTGGAATCGAAGGCGTACAAGGTGAAGTCGCGTCGTTTGGCGAGCAGGACGACCGCGACGATGCCGCCGAGGATCGCGATCTGCAGCAGGTCGCTTCGGGAGACGCCGAGGAGGTTGCCGAAGATGATGTGGTTGAGATCGGTCTGACTCGGAGTCACCGAGATCAGCACCAGGCCCAACGCGAACAGCGTCGTGAACACGATGCCGATCGCGGCGTCCTCCTTGACACGGCCACGGTCGCGGACCGCGCCGATCAACCCGACGGCGAGGAATCCGAAGATGATGGCGCCCAACGCGAAGGGGGCGCCGAGGATGTAGGCGAGGACGACGCCGGGCAGCACCGCGTGCGAGACCGCGTCGCCCATCAGCGACCAGCCGATGAGCACCAACCAGCACGACAGCAGTGCACACACCACCGATGCGATGATCGTCGCGGACAGCGCGCGGGTCATGAATCCGTAGGCGAACGGGTCGACGAGCAGGTCGATCATCGTCGCTCCCCGGTGACCGGCGCGTCGTCCAGCGGATCGTGTCCGAAAGCGCGAATGAGGTTGTCCGGGGCGATGACTCGCTCCGGCGTGTCATGCACCAGCACCCGGCGCATCAGCAACACGGCCTGATCGGCCAACTGCGGCAGCGCCTGCAGGTCATGGGTGGACACCAGCACGGTGGCGCCGTCGTCGGCGAGTTCCCGCAGGAGCGCGATGATGGTGGCCTCGGTGCGTTTGTCGACACCGGCAAACGGCTCATCGAGGAGCAGAATGGACGCGCCTTGCGCGATACCGCGGGCGACGAACGCCCGTTTGCGTTGCCCACCGGACAATTGGCCAATCTGTCGGTCGGCGAACTCGGTGAGCTCGACGCGGCGCAGCGCCTCGTCGACCGCCTCGTGATCGCGCCGGCGGGGACGACGGGTGAGACCGAGATGCCCGTAACGGCCGGTCATCACCACCTCACGCACCGAGATGGGAAAGCTCCAGTCGATGTCCTCGGATTGCGGTACGTAACTGACGGTTCCGCCGCGGCGGGCCCGCGCCGGGGTGCGACCGTCGATGAGCACGCCACCGGATTGCGGGGTGATCAGACCCATGATCGTCTTGAACAGGGTGGATTTGCCGGAGCCGTTCATCCCGACGAGACCGCATACGGTGCCGGCGTGAAGCCGCAGGGTGGTGTCGTGCAGGGCGAGGACGTCGCCGTAGCGGACGGTCACATCGTCGACGTCGATGGCGTACCCGGCATCCGGCGCGGTCATGACGCGGGCGCCGTTCCGGTGAGGCCGGTGACGATGGTGGTGACGTCGTGGCGGATGAGGTCGAGGTAGGTGGGTACCGGGCCGTCGGCCTCGGACAACGAGTCGACGTAGAGGGTGCCCCCGAAGCGGGCACCGGTGGCCGAGACCACCTGCTGCATCGGCTTGTCGGACACCGTCGACTCGCAGAACACCGCCGGAATACGTTGCTCGCGAACGACATCGATGACACCGGCGACCTGTTGCGGGGTGGCCTGGGATTCGGCGTTGACCGGCCACAGGTAGTGCTCGGTGAGTCCGGCGTCGCGGGCGAGGTAGGAGAAGGCACCCTCGCAGGTCACCAGGGCGCGCTCGTTGGCGGGCAGCTCCTGCAGCGCGGTGACGAGGTCGCCCTGGACGGCGTCGAGTTGTTCCTTGTAGGCGGCGGCGTTGGCCCGGTACGTCTCGGCGCCGTCGGGATCGAGGTCGGTGAACGCGGTGACCAGGTTGTCGACGTAGATCCCCACGTTCACCGGACTCATCCAGGCGTGCGGATTCGGCTTGCCCGCATAGGCGTCGGAGGCGATGGGGATCGGGTCGACGCCGTCGCTGACCACAACGTGCGGGACGTCGAGATCCTCGACGAACTGGCCGAACCACGCCTCGAGGTTGAGACCGTTGTCGACGATCAGCGAGGCCGTCGACGCCGTGCGGATGTCGGCGGGGGTGGGTTCATACCCGTGGATCTCCGCACCCGGTTTGGTGATGGACTCCACCTGCAGGCGATCGCCGGCGACGTTGGCGGCGATGTCGGCGAGCACGGTGAACGTGGTCAGGACGACGGGCTTGTCGCCGTCGGCGCGTGAGCTGCCCGAGCATCCGGTCACCGTCCACACGGCCATCACTCCGGCGGCCAGGAGTGTCATCAAGCGAAGTCGATGTTTGGGCATGCCTACATTATAAGTTCGGGTACCCGTATTCGTGCAAGCCCGACGAAACCGGCGGGCGTGACGGCTTTGCTCGACCAATCATTCGCGTTGCGAAATCAAATGCGGGAGTTGTGCTGCAGGGGCGCGCAGGTGCCCGTAATGTCCCTTGCGGCAACAGAGTTGCCTTCGTGCGTGTCGAGGTGGCGCGTCGCAGCTGAGTTGGGGGAAACTGGAAAGGGTCCTCCATCATAGCAATTCGCTGGTCTCGTCGTGTCCGGCGTCGGGTGCTGGTGTCGTCGATCGCGGCGTGCACCGCGGCGGCGATGGCGGTCGGCGTGACGAGTCATGCGTGGGCCGTCGACCCCGACCGACTGCGTGACGGCTGCGAGTGGCGCACCCCGGAGGAGGAGGCCCAGCGCGTCCAGACCTGCACCTTCTACTCAGAATCGTTGGGGCGCAACGTCGTCGTGCAGGTCCGTGCCTCCGACAACAAGGCCGGTGAGACCGAACAGGCCGTGTACTTCCTCGACGGACTCGGCGCGAACCCGGAGTACAGCACGTGGTCGACCGTCGACGCGGGTGCGGTTGCGTCGTATTCCACCGGCACGAATCTGGTGATGCCCGCCGGTGGTGCCGGTGAGTGGATGACCGACTGGCAGCAGGCGCCCACCGGCGGTGACACCGCGCTGCAGTGGGACGGGTTCGTCGGTTCGGAACTCCCGCATACCTGGCGACGAACTTCGACGTCTCGACGTCGAACAACGCGATCGTCGGGGTGTCGATGTCGGGGGCGCCCGCGGTGATCCTCGGCCTCAACCATCCCGAGGTGTTCACCGTCATCCGCTCCTACTCCGGCTACTACCAGACCGCCAATCCCATTGGCTGGATTGCGATTCCCCTGATCCAGATCGCCCGCGCCGACATCACCAACGGGGTCTGGGCGATGTGGGGACTCCCGCTGGCGTCCGGCAACACCTGGGACGACAACGATGTGCCGCAACGGATCGCCGAGGCCAAGGCCAACGGACAGACCGTCATCATCTCCACCGGCACCGGTATCCCGACCGAACGCGAACTGTCCACGGCATGGACGTTGATCCAGCAGGTCGCGCAGGAGACGCCGGAACTGCTGCCGGTCCTGCTGCCGGCAGCGGTGCAGGGCCTGGCGTTGGGGATCGTGCTGGAGGTCGGGGCGCTCGTGTCGACGGCGCTCCTGCAAGGCTTCGCCATCCTCCAGGAACTGCCGATCTCGTTCAGCTACGCAAACGGCGGTCACAACTGGATCGCCTGGGCCGCCGACGAGGACAACGACGCCCAGGAGATCGAGGAGGCGATGGCGGCGTCGGCGTCGGCATCGACGAAGACTTCGGCTGTGGCGGCTTCGGCTGTGACGTCGGCTCCGGCATCGGTGGCCGCGCGCAGTGTCGTGGCCGACGATGACGAGGTGGCCGGTGACGAGATGACCGGTAGTGCTTCGGTTTCCGAGCCCACGACCTCGGTCTCACCCTCGACCACCGCGGTACCGGCCGTGCCCACCTCCGAGGCGGCCACGACGACGAGCGCGGCGAGTACGACCAGCGAGGAAGCGGTCGAGCCCAGTGACGAGGCGGCCGAACCGGCGACGGTCACCGAGTCGTCCGGGGCCGGTGCGTCGACCTCAGAGGAGGCCGCTACATCGGCAGAGTTCGGTGTGCCCGCCGTCGAGGCGTCGGAGTGATTGTGGACAGCTCAGGACTGTGCGGCTGTTGATTCGGGGTCAGCGTCGAGCACGATCGCGACGTGTACACCGACCTTGTCGGCGAGGGTGACCAGGGCGTCGAGGCTGAACTTGGAGACGCGTCCATTCATGAGTTCGGAAACGCGAGGTTGGGTGATACCGAGGTTGGTGGCGGTGACGGTCTGCGACCAGCCGAAGGTGGTGATGCGTTCACGCACGGCCCGCATCAGCGCGGCGCGGACGCGCATGTTCTCGGCCTCGGCGGGGGTGTCCATGATGTCGTCCCAGACGCTCATTGGTTCTCCTGGGGGTTACGGTGACGGGCGATTTCACGAGCCTCGGCGTAGCGCCGTTTGCCGGTGTCGAGATCGCGTTGCGTGGTGGTTTGGGTCTTCTTGGTAAACACGTGCAGCACGTAGACGTAGTCATCGAGTTTGGTCACGTAAAACGCCCGGTAGGCACCGTCAGTGGTTCGGACGCGAATCTCACGGCATCCGGCGCCGACACCGGGCATGGGGCGCCAGTTGTCGGGGTCGGAGCCGAACTGAATCTGTTCGAGTTGGTACCCGAGGTCTTGTTTCGCTGGTAACGGTAGGTCACGCAGATCGGCCAGCGAAGACCCGACCCATTCAATGGGTGCTTCGGATTTCTGGTTTCGCGACACGCCACGATCGTATATCGATACCAGTATATCCGTCGACGAGGCTACCACTCGCCAGGCTTATTGCGCAGGCGGTCGCGGCCCGTCGGCGACGAGGCAGTCGGTGATGCTTCGTCTTCCGCCCGACCACCAGGCTGCTGACCCGACAGGTACACAGCCCGTTGAAGTGATCGCGGAACGTCACGCCATGGAGTGACGTTCCGCGACGTTCTCGGTGATGTGGTGGGCTCAGGCGGCGGTAGCGGCCAAAGCCTTGGTGACGGTATCGATGACGTAGTCGGGTCTCTCGATGAGGTCCTTCCAGGTGAAATGCAGGACCTTCCAGTCACCGGAGAGTTCGTTGTTGCGATGCCGGTCGTGCTGGAACTGATGGGCGTCGTTGGCGTGATAGGCGATGCCGTCGATCTCGACGGCGACCTTCGCTGCGGGAAACGCGAAGTCGATGATGTAGCCCTTGGAGGGGTGGTTTGCGATCCACCCGGTGATCCCGGCGCTCGTAAAGATGCGCACTGTTTCGCGCTCGGCAGCCGACCGTGCCCCGGATCCGATTCCGAGCAGGATCTTTCGCAGGTGATCGACGTCGCGGGAGCCTCGTCGTCGATCAACCGCGGCGCGGAGCTGCTCCTCGGTCACTTTCTCCCGGAGAAGTGCTGAGTCGACGACCTCCATGCCGGCTTCCAGCACCGACAACGCCAGCGACGTCACCCTGAGGCCGCAATTGATGACCACGTCGTCGGCGGGGAGCTGACGATGACGGATGATCGCGCCAGGGACGCTGGCCTGATAGCGAGGGGGTACGGAGATCGCAATCTGGCTGGGGCACTTGTCCGTTGCGCCCCACCACCACGCGGCGGCGTGACCGCATACGACGGCCTTTCCGCCGGCGCGATGCGCGGTCATCCGGACACGTGTACGCATGGTGAGTGGATGCGCAGCGACGCGGTGGATGCCACGACCTACGGGCAGGAGGTCGCCGGTGCGGACGAGTCGGTGGACGGCGGCGCGGTTGATTCCGCGGGAACGGAAGTCGGCGGCGACAAGGACACCGTCGTGTTCGAGGGCGAGGCTGCGCAGGGGAGCGGGGAGAGTCATGCGAAGTTGGACGCGGGGGGAGTGCCTCGCGGTTCCATCGACTAGTTGGGGTGTTCACAGACGTCGTGGAAGGTCACGCCATAGGGTGACGTTCTACGACGTTTGGCCGAACCGCTCGCGCAGTGCCCGTCGATCAACCTTGCCCGGGCCGCGGACCGGGAGTTCATCGACGACGAAGATCTCACGCGGTGCGGCGTAGCGGTCGAGGCGGGTTGCGACGAGATCGTGGATGCGTTGGATGTCAACGGTTTCCGATGCGACGATCACCGCGGCCACCTTCTCGCCCAGGCGGTCATCGGGGAGGCCGACGACGGCGCATTCGCTTACTGCCGGGTCGGTGACGATGATGGCCTCGACGACCTGCGGGACGATGGTCAGCCCGCCGGAGGAGATAGCCTCGTCGGCGCGGCCGATGATGCGGAGGGTGTTGTCGTCGATGCGGCCGAGGTCGTCGGTGCGGAAGGTGGCCTCCCGCTGGGCTGTCGGGTTGCGATGGTCTCGACTCGCGGCTCGCCCTGGGGGGCTCGCCGCGGCTCGACCGGCGGGGGGAGCGGCTCGACCGGCGGGAGGAGCGGGAGATGCTGGAAACGCCGCATGCTCCGGCAACTGGCGGTACCCGTGGGCCACCATCGGGCCGGTGATGACGACGCGGCCGACACCGTCGGGGTTCTCGTCGAGGAGTGAAAGGTGCACGCCGTCAAGGGGAATGCCGTCGTAGACGCAGCCTCCGGCGGTCTCGCTCATGCCGTAGGTGCGGATGATCGGGATGCCGGCATCGAGGGCCCTGCGTAGCAACGGTTCCGGCGTCGCGGCACCGCCGACGAGGAGCGCGTCGACCTTGGCGAGAGCTGTTGTGGCGCGCGGATGTTCGAGGACCTTCACCAGCTGGGTGGGCACCAGCGAGGTGTACCGCCGCGGACCGTCGAAGCGTTCGAGGGCATCGGCGAAGGCGTCAGGGTCGAAGCCGTGGCTCAGGTCGAGGACGTCAGGGGTGAAGCCGGCGGCCAGTGCGCGTAACAGCACCTGCAGCCCGGCGATGTGGTGCGGCGGCAGGGCGAGCAGCCAATTACCTTCTCCGCCCAGGTGCGTGGCGGTCGCGGCGGCCGAGGCGGCGAGCGTGGCGGGCGTGTGCTGCGACCCCTTGGGCGTGCCGGTGCTGCCGGAGGTGGCGATCACCAGCGACACCTCGTCGTCGATCGGGGTGCCGATGGCGAACGCGTCGTGCAGGAGTTGCGTGGCGCGCGGGTCGTCGGCGGGGACCGGTGCGAACGCCGACGACCCGTCGAGGATGGCGCGCAGGTCGTCGAGGCGGTCGAGGACTGCGGGGCCCGGTGGGAGCGGGAGGGGCTGCAGGGGCCTCAGGGTTGGTCCTCTTCGGACTCGTCGGTGGGTGGGTTGGGTTCTCCGCTGCGGTGGTCTCGAGGCTCGTCGCTAGCGCTCCTCGCACCTCGACCGGCGGGAGGGGCGCCTCGACCAGCGGAGGGGGAGGGGTCTCGAGGCTCGTCGCTAGCGCTCCTCGCACCTCGACCAGCGGGAGGGGCGCCTCGACCATCGGGAGGGGCGCCTCGACCAGCGGAGGGGGAGGGGTCTCGAGGCTCGTCGCTAGCGCTCCTCGCACCTCGACCATCGGGGGACGGCGGACCATCGGAAGGGGCACCTTGACCAGCGGGAGGTGAGCCGGCGGAGGGATCGGCGGGCGGGGAAGGTTCGGCGGGGGGAGACGGAGGCGCCAACGGGGCGTCGTCGAAGGGGAAGCCGTGCTCTTCGAGATAGCGCTGCACGCGGGAGACGTCGTCGTCGTGGGGGAGTTCGTGGGTGACGGCGGTGATCTTGACGCCGGCGTCGATCTTGGAGATCGGTTCGGGGGGCGGCGCGGCCTCGGAGATCAGCTCGCCGGAGACGTGCTCGACCTCCTCTTCGGACAGTTGCCTGCGCAGGATGGCGAGCAGCGGGTTGTAGTCGCGTTCGGGGACACCGTGGGGATACCCGGCACGCAGCCAGTCGATGATCCGCCCCACCAACGGTCGATCGGCCACGAGTGACCACCTCTCTTCATCGGACGAGTCCCGACTGCCCCCTGTCGCGATTGTAGGGGCCACGACGGTGATCGCCACGTTTGGTTCACATGGCCGAACCCGGCCGCCTCGATGCGAGGTCGGCCGGGTTCGGGCGCTTCGGAATGTCGGGCGAGGCGCTCAGACGTTCGCGGTCGGTTGCGACAGCGGCCACCCGGCGGCGGCCAGACGACCGGCCACCTGATTGATCTCGTCGTCGGTCGGAACCTCCGAGGTGACCTTGGCGATCGCGTCGGCGATGTCGGTCTCCGACAACGGCCGATCGAGATTGTGTTCACGGGCCAGGCGCAGCGCGACGTCGGTGACCTGCTCCTCATTCAGCGTGCGGATGAGCAAGGCCAGCAGCGGCGGGAACTCGGTGGGCGAGATGCCTTCCGGGTACCCCTTGCGAATCCAGTTGACGGCGGATTCGAAAAGCGAGGTGTTACTCATCAAGTCCTCTTTCGGATCAGTCGATGACTCGGGCGGACGACGTGGACGGTCGAACTACTTCTTGTAGGCCCACTCGGGGAAGATCTTGATGTCGAAGTAGTAGTTGAGCGTCTGCCGGGTGATCCACAGGATGCCGAACACGATGGCGGCGATCACGATGGCGAAGAACAGGTAACCGACCGCCTTGAGGAACGGGTTGGGGGCGGTGACGGAGCCGTCGGCGTTGGCGTCACCCATGCCGGCGGCGTGCACGCGTAGTCCCACCGCGAACAGGGCCGGCAGTCCCGCACCGAAGATCAATCCGACGATCAGGACCTTGCCGATCGCTTCGAGAGTTGTCATGGGATTCCAGTGTCCTTACTGGTCAGGAGATGACGGGGTTCAGGCGACCGGAGTCGAGCCGGGCTTGGTGGTGTCGACGGACTCGGTGTTCATCTCGGCCGGGATGATCGAGTTGGTGCTCTCGTCCCATTCGGCGTTGACGTTGTTCGAGTCGACCTTGTTCTGCTGCGCGCGGTACCACATGAACACCGACAGGGCGATCAGGATGGCGAAGATGACCAGCGCGCCGAGCACGTTGCCCAGCAGGTGCGCGATGCCGAAGCAGACGGCGCCGACGATGCCGGCGGCCGGCAGGGTGGTGACCCAGGCGACGGCCATGCGGCCGGCGACGGCCCAGCGGACCTGGGCGCCCTTCTTGCCGACACCCGAACCGAGGATCGAACCCGTGGCGACCTGCGTCGTCGACAGCGCCATACCGGCGGCCGAGCTGGTCAGGATGATCGCGGCGGAGCTGGCCTCGGCGGCCATACCCTGCGGCGAGGTGATCTCCACGAGGCCCTTGCCCAGGGTGCGGATGATGCGCCAGCCGCCGAGGTAGGTGCCCAGCGCGATGGCGCCGGCGCAGGTGAACACGATCCAGAACGGCAGGCCGTGGCTGACGCTGGAGGCCTCGAGGTGGCCGGTGGCGATCAGGGCCATCGCGATGACACCCATCGTCTTCTGGGCGTCTCCGGTGCCGTGGGCCAGGGAGACCAGCGACGCCGAGGCGATCTGGCCGTACCGGAAACCGGCTTCCTTGTGGGATTCGGCGATCTTCTTGGTGATGGCGAAGATCAACCAGGTGCCGCAGGTGGCGACGATGCAGGCGATCACCGGCGCCATCAGGCCGGGCAGGATGATCTTGGTCCACACGCCGCTCCAGTTGATGCCCGAAAGGCCGAGGGCGGCGATGCCGGAGCCGATGAGGCCACCGAACAGGGCGTGCGAGGAGCTTGACGGAAGGCCGAACAGCCAGGTGAACAGGTTCCACAGGATGCCGCCGATGAGGCCGGCGAAGATGATCAACAGTGCTGTCGTGGCACTGATCCCCGCGACCAGCTCGCCGCTGTCGGCGCCCTTGGTCTGTTGCAGGTTCAGAATGCCCTTGGTGATGGTGGCAGCGACCTCAACCGACAGGAACGCACCCACCAGGTTCAAAATGGCCGAAATCCCGACGGCGACCTTGGGCTTGAGTGCACCGGTGGCGATGGAAGTCGCCATGGCATTACCCGTGTCGTGGAAGCCGTTCGTGAAGTCGAAGCCGAGTGCCGTGATGACCAGCAGCACAAGTATCAGCATCTCTCCGCTCATGCGGATTATCATGCGACTCTCGGTGTCGTTCCGCCTAAAAATCGGGTCATCTGGATCGGGTCGTGATAGCGGTGTGACCTGCGAGTTCATGCCGTAAGCGCACGTGTTCACCAACTGTTCATCTAATTGCCCCCATGGGTATACCGGAAGCGGCACGACCGAGCGATCGCACGGGCGCGTCGTCGTCGGAAAAGGGTGTGGAAGAATCCGGGCATGACGCTGAAGCTGGGTATGCCGATCAACTACGCGGGCGACTTCCGCGAGACCATCAACAACCTCGTCGACTTCGAGAATGCCGGTGTCGGGCGGATTGCGGTACCCGAGGCCTACAGCTTCGACGCGGTCAGCCAGCTCGGCTACATCGCCGCCAAGACCGAGAAGATGGAACTGCAGACCGGCATCCTGCCGATGTACTCCCGCACGCCGACCAATCTCGCGATGACTGCGGCCGGCATGGACTACATCAGTGGTGGACGGTTCATCCTCGGTATCGGCGCGTCGGGGCCGCAGGTGATCGAGGGCTTCCACGGCGTCAAGTACGACTACCCCGTCGGGCGGGCTCGGGAGAACGCCGAGATCGCTCGCAAGATCTGGCGCCGGGAAAAGTCGGACTATCAGGGCGAGTACTACACGCTGCCGCTGACCAAAGAGGACGGCGGCACCGGTCTCGGCAAGCCGCTGAAGATCATCAATCACCCTGTGCGCGATCGTATTCCGATGTTGCTGGCAGCTATCGGGCCGAAGAACACCGAGCTGGCGGCAGAGATGTTCGAGGAGTTCCAGCCGTTCCTCTTCCATCCCGAGTACGTCGACCTGGCCTTCGGTGAGCCCCTCGCGGCGGGCAAGGCCAAGCGGGATCCGTCGCTGCCCGACCTCGGCATCGTCGTCGGCGCCAGCGCCCGGATTTCCGAGGATGCCGACGAGATCGAACGCGCCATGCAGCATGTGCGCAATCACGCCGCTCTCTACATCGGTGGCATGGGTGCGCGCGGCAAGAACTTCTACAACACTCTCGCGGTGCGCTACGGCTACGCCGACGCGGCCAAGGAGATCCAGGACCTCTACCTCGACGGCAAGAAGGCCGAGGCCGCCGCGGCGGTGCCCGACGAGCTCGTCCGGGCGATGAGCCTCATCGGCCCGAAGTCGTTGGTGACCGAGCGGGTCGAGGCGTTCCGCAAGGCCGGGGTCACCGTCGTGCTGGCCGGGCCGTTGGCGCCCACCCATGCCGAGCGGGTTTCCGACATGGAGCAGCTCGCCGAGATCTTCGGCTGACGGTGGGCCGTCGGATGGATCGCCTGACCCATTTCGCCACGGCCCCGAGCGGTGAACCACATTGCGGCTTTCTGACTTTGCGAAATCGGTGGTCAATCGGGTAGTCGGTTGTGCGAAGCGTTCTGCGGCGTGGAATCATTCGGGTTTAGCGTCGTGGCGCGCGGCGGCGGCCGGAACACAGGGGGCAGGCGGAGTCATGGAGCGTGAGCGGGTCGTCGGTGAGCCGACGCCCGACGCGGTGGTGGCGGTCATCAAGGTCGACCCCATGTATCGGCTGGCGTCCACGCTGGGGCATTCCGCTGCCGTTGCCGTGGCGCGTCGGCACATCGACGAGACCGTGTCGGCGATCGATGCGGAGGTGACCGTCGTCGAACTGTCGACGACGAGGTTCGCGCTGCTGATCCCGCACGGCGGACCGGGTGCACTGGATGCGCTGCGGAGTCGCTTCGAGGCGGGGGCAATTCTCATCGACACGGGCGAGCGGCCAAACTATGTCGACGTCCGCCTCGGTGTGGTCGGTGCCTGGATGCTGACAGAAGCCGTGAGTTGGGGCGAGCTCGTGCGCTTCGGGCATCGAGGGCTGTCGCGGACGTTGAGGTCGGCGTCGCGGGTCGTGGTGGTCGACGACGCACTCATCGCGGTCACCGACGACGAGGCCGCCCAGATGAAGCTGCTCGCCCGCGCCACGCCGAGCGACTTCCGGGTGCACTACCAGCCGATCGTCTCCCTCGGCGACGGTGAGGTGGCCGGGTATGAAGCCCTGTTGCGGTGGTACGGCTCGGGCGGGCAATTGTACGGCCCGTCGGCCTTCTTCCCGTTTCTGGAGGAGACGGCGCTGCTGCGTCCGGTGACGCGGGACTCGTTGGCGACCGCGGTGTCGGCGCTCGCCTCGGGCGCCATCGCCAACCACTGCCCCAAGGCCTTCGTCGCGATCAATCTGTCGGAGCGTCAGCTCCTGGACCCGCGATGTGTGGACGCGATCGTCGATGCGGCCGCCGAGAAGGGGATCGCCCTCGACCGGATCTGGGTCGAGGTGCGTGAGGACGAGATCATCCGCCGGCCGAGTCAGGCGGGCCGCACCATCGAGCAGCTCGGCGCGGTCGGCTGCACCGTGTGCATCGACGACCTCGGTGCCGGATACTCCGCCCTGAGCTACATCAAGGATCTGCCGATCGCGGTGCTCAAGGTCGATATCGCGTTGGTGTGCAAGCTACTCGTCGATCCGGTCGCGGTGGCGATCACCCGTACCATTTGCGACCTCGCGCAGGCCACCGGACTGCGGACCGTCGCCGAGGGAGTGGAATCGCCCGAGTTGATCCCGATCCTCAATACGCTGGGTTTCGATTACGCCCAGGGCTATCTGTTCGGGCGGCCGGCGGCGTTGGGGTCGTTGAAGGGGTGAGTGTTCTGCTGCGTCAGTCGCAGCCGAGGATCGCGGCCTTGCCCAGTGCGGTGTACTGGTAGGCGAATTCCTTGGTCCAGAAACCGAAATTGCTTGTGTATGAACGTGGGACGGGTTTCATGACGGTCTGACCGTCGAAGCACTGGCCGAAGATGTAGCGGGCGCGCACCATGTGGTAGCGCCAGCTGATGACCATCACCGAGTGCCAATTGCGTTCGGCGGCAATTCGCTGCACCTCCATCGCCTCGCCGCGCGTCGTCGACGGGTTGGGTGCGAAGCAGATCACCTCGATTTGCGCTGTGCTGGAGGAACATACGCGTTGCATCAACTGATACGTGCCTTCGAGGTACTCCGGCGGGATGGCCAGTTCCGGGTTGGAGATAACCACCGTGTTCGCGTAACCCTCACGCGCCAGCTGGATTCCGTAGTCCTCGCGACCGTCGTGCTCGCCGCCGAGCACGACGATCGCGTCGACGTGACGCAGCTGATCGGAGTGATCCCGGTAGAACAGTTGGTAGCCCAGGCCGTAGAAGGCGGTGAGCCCTCCGACGACGATGACGATCAGGGTGATCAGGAGTCGGCGCAGCATACGTGGTCGGCGTGGGTCAGTAGTAGTAGGGGAACGCGTCCCAGTCCGGAGAACGCTTCTCCAGGAAGGCATCTCGGCCCTCGACCGCTTCGTCGGTCATGTAGGCCAGGCGGGTGGCCTCACCGGCGAACACCTGCTGACCCATCAGTCCGTCGTCGGCGAGGTTGAACGCGAACTTCAACATGCGTTGTGCGGTGGGCGATTTGCCGTTGATGGCGCGCGCCCACTCGATGGCGGTGGTCTCCAGCTCGGCGTGGTCGGCGACGCGGTTGACCGCCCCCATCCGGTGCATCGTCTCCGCGTCGTAGGACTCGCCGAGGAAGAAGATCTCGCGGGCGAACTTCTGGCCGACCTGCTTGGCGAGGTAGGCGCTGCCGTACCCGGCGTCGAAGGAGCCGACGTCGGCGTCGGTCTGCTTGAACCGGGCGTGTTCGCGGGAGGCGAGGGTGAGGTCGCAGACGACGTGCAGGGAGTGACCGCCGCCGGCCGCCCATCCGTTGACGACGGCGATGACCACCTTGGGCATGGTGCGGATCAGGCGCTGCACCTCGAGGATGTGCAGCCGACCGCCCTCGGCTTTGACGCGGGCCTCGTCGACGGTGTGCGCCCCGGCGGCGGTGACGTCGCTGTCGTGGCTGGTGGCGTACTGGTAGCCGGAGCGACCCCGAATTCGCTGGTCACCGCCGCTGCAGAAGGCCCAACCGCCGTCCTTGGGACTCGGCCCGTTGCCGGTGAGCAGGATGGTGCCGACGTCGGGGCTGCGGCGCGCATGATCGAGGGTGCGATAGAGCTCGTCTACGGTGTGGGGCCGGAACGCGTTGCGCACCTCCGGGCGGTCGAACGCGATCCGCACGATGCCGTTCGCTCGACCCGCACCGACGTGCCGGTGATAGGTGATGTCGGTGAGGTCGTCGAATCCGGGGACGGTTGCCCACTGGGTCGGGTCGAACGGTTGCGACTGCGCCGCTGCGGTGCTCATGCAGACAGGTTATCGGGGACGGATGGGGTGGCGTTGACGGCGCTCTCTTCTCCGTTGACGGCGGACGCACACGAATCTCGCAGGTCGAGCACACCCCGTGCCCATTTCTAGACATTCGCCGAGTACACCCACCCCCGCGACCTGGGCTTTTGCCGAATCTCTACTCGCAGAATGTCTAGAAATGGGCAGACGGGCCGGAGGACCAACGTGAATTCCCTCGTGCCCCGCGGATTCTCGAGACAGCGCTGTCAGTGGGCGCGGCGGCCGGTGCGAGCTGTCGGTTCTATTGCCTCGGGCCGTTCAAAGGAGTACATTTCTGCTTGGCTTTTCTCATCACGGTGGGGACGCGGCTGGGGGGCTGCGAAGTGATGATGACGGGCCGGGACAAGTGATTCTTCTTGAGGGGGAGATCTATAGTGACGCCTACGGCGTCGTCTTCTGCGCGGGAGACGACGGGGGGAAGACGCGCGCACAGCACCTGCGGTGGTTGAATTCGTCTGCTGCACAGTCAGTTTCGGCGGACGTGTTACGGCGTTATGCGATGGCGCTCGGCTGGACGGATTTCATCGCGATCACCGCGGTGGTGTTCGTGGCGCAGTCGGTGCGGTTCGGTTTCGACACCGAGCCGTCGGGTTCGGCGGGATTGCCGGTTACGGCGATCTCGATCTGCTTGATCGTGGCCTGGATGGTGGCACTGCGGGTGTACCAGACGCTGGATCGACGCGTAATCGGTTCTGGTTCTGTGGAATACAGTCGCGTGGTCTCGGCGTCGCTGTCGGTGTTCGGAGTGCTGGCGATACTGGCGCTCGCCCTGCAACTCGACGTCTCGCGCGGATTCTTCGCGATGGCGCTGCCCGTCGGCACGGTGGCCCTGCTGGTATCGCGCTGGCTGTGGCGAAAGTGGCTGGCGCGCCGACGATCCGACGGTGACTTCATCGAGCGAGTCCTCGTCGTCGGCGAAACCCGCTCCGCCACACACCTCATCAGTCATCTGGTTGCCCGCCCCGAACTCGGTCTGCACGTCGCCGGGGCGTGCCTGCCGACCGCGCGTATGCGGCCGGCCGAGACCGCTCTGATCGTTGACGACGCCGAGGTCGGCGTCTTCGGAGACTTCGACGACGTCGGTGCTGCCGTGCAGGCGTGTGGCGCCTCCGTGGTCGCGGTGACCTCGGCGGAAGCCCTCGGACATGCCGGAATGCGGGAGCTGTCCTGGGACCTGGAGAAGGTCGGTGTCTCGATGATGGTGTCGCCGGGCATCACCGACATCGCCGGCCCACGCATGATGGTGCGCCCGGTCGCCGGATTGCCGTTGCTGCACATCGACAAACCGCAGTACGAGGCCGCCACCCGGTTCCGGAAAGCCCTCGTCGACCGGGGCGGCGCCACCGTCATGATGCTGCTGATCGCGCCGGTGCTGGCACTGATCGCGCTGCTGATCAAACTCGACTCGCCCGGACCGGTGTTCTACCGTGCGACACGCGTCGGCATGGGCAACGCACCGTTCCGGATGTGGAAGTTCCGGTCGATGTACCGCGATGCGGAACTGCGCAAGCAGGAACTCCTCGATCAGAACGAGGGCTCCGGTGTGCTGTTCAAGATCCACGACGACCCGCGCGTCACCCGCTTCGGGAAACTGCTGCGCCGCTACAGCATCGACGAGCTACCCCAGTTACTCAATGTGCTCGGTGGGACGATGAGTCTGGTCGGTCCGCGGCCGCCGCTGCCCGAGGAAGTCGAACTCTACGACGGTCGCGTCGCGAGGCGCATGCTTGTCAAGCCCGGAATGACCGGACTGTGGCAGGTATCGGGACGCTCCAACCTGTCGTGGGAGGAGTCGGTTCACCTCGACCTGTCCTACGTGGAGAACTGGTCGATCATGGGCGACGCCGCAATCCTGTCAGTGGACGGCGACATGGGAGACCTTCTCGGCGTGGGGAACCTTTCCGGGGGTGCCGATCGCAGCGGCACCGACCTGGGCGGCACCGACACCCGGCCCGCGGCTTCGTTCGTACCAGCCGATCGCGATGCCGGCGAGCAGGAATGCCAACGCGTTGGGGAAGTCGAAGAACCGCAGGTCCACGGTGGTGCCGGCGATGACGAGGGTGAGCATCGTCATTGCGGCGAGCAACGCCAGGTTTCGGCCGCAGACTCCGGCGTCGGGTAGGGCACGGACGGCGCGAACCAGGGCGAGAGCCAACAGGATCAGGACGGCGAGCCACAGCCCGACACCGACGATCCCGAGTTCGACGAAGATCCCGGACTCGTTCTGGTGAGAGGAGATGCCGAAACCGCGCATCCACGGGATGTCCTCGGAAAACCGTTGATGGTGCACCGTATTGAGCGCGGTGAAACGTCCGATACCCCAGCCGAACAGTGGTTTCTCCTGGATGGCCCACCAGGAGGTGGCCAGTGAGTTGAGCCGGTCGTCGACCTCGTTGACCGACGCGACACCGCCGGCCGACCGGTCACTGCTGGTCAGCCGACTCCACGTGGCCATCACGCCGACGATGACCACCAGCAACGAGATCACATATGGTGTGCGGGGTTTGGCGAGAACGGCCCCCACGATGATCATGATGACGAAGGCCAACCACACCACGCGCGTGTAGGTGAGGTACACGCCGTAGGCCATCGCCCCGGCCGCCACATACAGCAGCACCCGAATCCACACCGACCGCAGACGTGGATCGGTGGCGACGGTGATGACGGCGAGGAACCCGGCGATCAGGCAGATCCCGTTGGCGACCGGCTGATTGAAGATGCCGTTGGCGCGCCCGGCCCAGTTCGGAGCGGTCACGATGTACCGCGGGAACACCAGCGCGGGTGCGTGGAACTGGCAGGTGTTCATCAGTGCGGAGTACGCACCGAAGGCGCCGGTCATCCAGATGATCACCCGGACGGACTTCTCACTGCGATAGACCATCCGGCCGACGAGGTACATCGTGAACGGGATCGCGGTGCCGGTCAGGATGAAACGGTAGACCGACAGGTCGGTGTCGGTCAGCGGATAGTTGACCGACAGATCGTGTGGCGCGCACCAGGAGTAGATGTTCCACAGCAGGTAGCCGACCATCATCGCGTCGAGCCAGGTGGGTCGTGGCAGCGCGCCGTGGCGTGCGGACAGCCACAGCAGCATCGCGAGCAGCACTCCGGCGAAGGCGGGGACGAACGGATCGACCGGGGCGACCGCACTCAGGGCGATGCGGCCGAACATGGCCACCATCAGGTAGGCGACCGCGATCTGCGGATTGACCAAACCGGCAGCGGCAGCTGCGATCGCGATCACCCCGAGGGCCGCCAAGAGCGGGAACTGTGCCGGAGCGACCAGCACACCGACGGTGACGACGACCGCCACCGAGGCAGCGACGATGACCCGGATCGCCCGCGATCTGTTGTGCGCGAGCGGGATCGGAACCGGTGTCACCGGATCAGCGTGTGCCGGCGGACTGCATGGCGGGTTCGCTGCGCCCGTATGCGTCCGCATCCGATCCGCGGGACTCACGCCAGGTCGGGTGGGTGGCCACGTCCGGATCCTCCGGTGTGTCGGCGGTGTCGGCGGTGTCGGTGTTCTCCGCGTCGACATCGGTTGCCGGCGAGTCGATGTCGTCCGTCGGTGATGTCACGCCGTCCGCGGTGTCCGACGTGGCCGTGGCCTCACCGCCGGTACGGAACCGGGGAAGTCGCCCGACGACGGGGATCGGATGCTCGACGAACACGGTGCCGAGGATCGTGGCGTCAACCTGTCGGAGCAGGGCGACGGTCGAACCGACCGTGGCGTTGGTGGATCGTGACTGGTCGACCACCAGCACGCACTCGCGTGCGACGCTGCAGAGTACCTGCGCGTCACTGGATTCGGTGATGGGCGGCAGGATGAGCAGGATGCGATCGTAGCGGCCGCCGGCCCCGTCGAGCAGGGTGCGCAGCGCCGCGGCCGGCGGAGGTGCGTCGTCGGAGAGTTCGAGGGCCAGGAAGTCCTCGGACTCATCGGCGAGGAAGGTCTCCGTGGTCGGGTCGCCCTCATCACGGCCGTGGGCGGCGTCGATGATCGCCACCCGCAGTCCGGAGCGGCGCCAGCTGCGCGCAACCACTTCTGCGGCGTGTGCGGCGGAATCGTCGGAACTGGTGCCGCACAGCGCGATCAGCGGGGAGGTGGGTTCGGCGCGGTGATCGAGTGCGACGGCGAGATGTTGCAGACTGCGCGTGCCGGCCGGTTCGGCGGTGGGTACCGTCGCCAGCGACTCGAGCCCGGTCATCGCGTGCAGGTCGTGTGCGGAATCCGTCCGGCGGGTGAAGATGCCGCAGGCCAGTGCGACACCGGCGCCGACCACCAGGCCGGCGAGCAATGCCAACGCAATGGTGATCATGCTGGGTCCACCCGAGGAAGACACCTCCGACCGCAGGCCGAGTGTGGTGACCTGGTTGGTGGAATCGCCGGTGATCTGACTGATGCGGTCCTCCAACTGCGCCAGGGATTGCTGCGGGATCACCCCGCTGGCACTGCGGATGTCGTCAAATGGTTTGCGGATGGCGGCAACCGAACGATCCTGCTCTGCCCGTATTGCGTCGTTCACGGTGTTCTGCAATGCCGTGGCCATCTGCCCGGCCGCGGCCTCGACCTGCGCGGAGTCGGTGGACGTGGCGGTGATGTAGATCAACGGACTCGGCCCGGCCAACGACGCGGCGAAAGTGACATCCGCGGGTACCGCGGCGATGCTGCGCAGGGTGGCCTGGTAGGCGGGATCGTTGAAGAAGTTGATGTATCCCTGCGCAAGGTATGAATCCTGTTCCGGCGCACGGATTTGTGACGCAACCGACAGGGTGGCCTTGCTGGAATAGGTCGTCGCGGTGGTCAGCGACGACACCGTCCCGATCAGTGTGATGATGATCGCGATGGCGGCGACGAGATAGCGTCGCCGCCAGATGCGATCCCAATGGATCGCAGCAAAGCTGCTCGTATTCACGATGTTTCCCTTCGCGTTTGTACGCGGAGGCCCCCCCAAATTGGGCATCCTATGTCTTCGCTTGTAGCGTCCCCCCGGACGTGTGGACAGCGTCGGTGCCTCCCTGATGTGACATCCGCAGACGGGTGTCGCACGCTCACCGAGAACTGTCCTTGGACAAGTGAACCATCTTTTGTGCATTACAGTAAAGTGGGCGCGGGGGAAACGGCGTGGCCATTCCGTCATGCCGGGGGAGCGCTGGGGTGCATCGACACAGGTAGGCCGGTGTCTCCGGGGCAGAAGAGTTCGGAGAATTTCATGGGGGAAGTTGCGGCATCTGTGGTTGTGGGGGGAACCAGACCACGGGTGCTCATCGAGAACAGCGAGTACTGGCTCCGTAATCACGGGGACATGGCGATGATGCAGATGACCATCGAGCGCATCCGTCGCCGGTGGCCCCATGCGCGGGTGGCGGTGCTCACTGACTCGCCAATGTTGTTGCGCGCGTTGTTTGGTGACGTCGAGGCGGTCACCGTCGGCGACGCCGACCCGTGGGGGCCGCCGACGTGGTGGGAGAATCTCGCGCAGCACGTCGGCCCACAATTGGTGGGGCCCATCGTCATTGCCGCGTTGTGTGCGCGGGTGTGGTTGCCGCAGCGGGCGCGTGGTGCACGCAACCGGTTGCGCCGGGCGTGGCTGGTGCTCATCGGTCGCCCCGAGGAGATCGTGCCTCCGCCGCCGCGGGTGGCGGTCACCCGCGGATCGTTCGCGGCGGCCGAAGAGGCCACGGTGATCGTCGCGTTGGGCGGTGGCTACCTCACCGACGCCGACAGCGCGCAGTCGAATCGGGTGTTCGGTCTGATGGAACATGCGGTGGCGCACGGTGTTCCGGTGGCCTTGGTCGGCCAAGGGCTCGGCCCGCTGGACGATCCCGCGCTGCGGGAACGGGCGGCGGGCGCGCTCGGGGCGGCATCGGTCATCGCGTTGCGCGAGGGCCGTCGGGGTCCGGCTCTCCTCGAGTCGCTGGGTGTGCCACGTGACCGGGTGGTGGTGACCGGCGACGACGCCATCGAACTGGCCTACCGTGCGCGGACCGACGAGGTCGGCAGCGACGTCGGCCTGTGTCTGCGGGTGGCCGACTACTCGCCGGTGGCGCTTGCGGCCCAGGAGTGCGTCGGTCGGGTCGTCCGTACCGTCGCCGCCGGACACGATGCAACGATCGCGCCACTGGCCATCGCCGAATACCAGTCACAGGACCGGATCTCGACGCTGCCACTGGTCGACGGGTATCCGAAGGTGCGGGCGATGCCGCACCGGTATGCGCATCCGTCGGCGGTGATCGAGCGCGTCGGAGCGTGTCGGGTGGTGGTGACCGGGGCCTACCACCTTGCGGTTTTCGCTCTGTCGCAGGGTATTCCGGTGATCGCGCTGACCTCCACCGCCTACTACGACGACAAGTTCTACGGTCTGGCCGAGATGTTCGGTACCGGTGTCACGGTGGTTCACCTCGACGACCCCGACCTCGAGACCGTCCTGACCGGTGCGCTGACCGACGCGTGGGATTCGGCCGACGATGTGCGAGAGCCGTTGCGGTCCAGAGCGGCCGAGCAGATCGCGGCGAGCACCGACACGCTCTACGGGTTCCTCGACTCGGTGGCGGCGGGACACGCCGCGGCGGCCGGGCGGACCGACGCATGAGCATCGACGGTCCGGTGATCCGATGAGCACCGACTCGAAGGACCGCGTATCCGAAGAAGACGAGACACGCGACGGACGGTCGATGTCGAGTGTCGTCGGCAACGTCGCCGCGGCGTCGGCGGCGGCACTGGTGTTCGGCGAGATCGTCACCTTGGCCCAGACCATCGCCCTGGCCCGGTTGCTGACGCCGACGGAGGTCGGGTTGTTCATCTCCGGCACCGTCGTCGCCGCATTCCTCGGCAACTTCGTCGAGGGCGGCTTGCGTTCGGGACTCATTCACCGCGACAACGAACTCGAGGATGCCGCGGAGACCGTGTTCTGGGTGACGGCAATCGCCGGGCTCGGCATGAGCCTGCTCACCCTGGCCGCGAGCCCGCTCATCGGGTGGGCGTTCCACAGCAGCGAGGTCGGGCTGATTGCCGCCGCCACCTCGGGTGTGTTGTTCCTGTATTCGTTCACCAATGTGCCGGAAGCGTTGCTGCAGCGAGAGTTCAGCGTCAAGCGGCGTCTGATCGTCGGGCCCACCGTTGCGGTGGTGTATGCCGCGGTGGCCGTCGGAACCGCCGTCGCCGGGTGGGGTGTGTGGGCGATGGTGGCCGGATTCTATGCGTCCTACGTGGCGTGGGTTGCGACGTTGTGGGTGATCACCGATTGGCGGCCCCGCCGTGGCCGCGCCTCGGTACGACTGTGGCGGGAACTGGCACGGTACGGAATGCCGTTGGTACTGGGCATGATCGGCGCCCGAGTGCAATCGGTGGTGGAGTCGGTGGTGGTGGGCCGCGGTCTGAGCCAAGCCGACCTCGGCAATTTCCGCTACGGGCAACGGGTCTCGGCGATGCCGGAACGCGCGATCATCGAAGTGGGTGCCATCGCACTGTTTCCGGCGTTCTCACGGCTCAAATCCGACCCGGAGCGACTCAAACCGGCCTTCCTGCGAGCCCTGCAGTGGGCGATGCTGGGAGCGGCGGCCCTGTCGGGCATGATGATCGCCTTCGGCGAGCCTGCGGTGGTGGTGGTCTTCGGTGAGCAGTGGCGGGATGCGGGCGTCGTCGTCGTCGCGATGGCGGGACTCGGCGTCGGCAAGGCCCTGATCTCGGTGAGCGAGGAGGCCATCAAGGGAACCGGGCGTACCCAACTTCTGAACTGGTACACCGCGGTTGAGGTCACACTGGGTATCGGCCTGCTGCTGGCGCTGATCGGTCCGTTCGGATTGTGGGGTGCGGCGCTGTCGGCGTCGGTGACCGCGATCGTGGTGGGTATGACCTGTGTGTTCCTCGCACGCCCGATGGTCGGCTTCGCCTGGCGTGAGGTGATCGCCGCCACGGTGCCGTCCCTGCTGTGTGCCACGCTGGCCACCGTGGCCGCGTGGACGCTCGAACATGGCGTGCTGCATTCGGATTCGCGTGGCGTCATCGGCGGTGTCGCGTTCCTGGCCGTGGGCGGTGTGTTCTTCGTGACGGTGTACGCCGCCGCGTTGCTGGTGGCGATGCCCACGCAGATGCGTGCCGTGTTGCGTCTCATCGGGACACGCATCCGGATCGGGGCGCGGCAATGACGCTGATCAGAGGTAGGTCCGGACCCGATCTGTCGCATCTGCAACTGGGGCCGTGGCCGATGGGGGAGCATCGCGTGGTGCTGCGTCCGCCACGCCTCGACGACGTCGACGCCTGGCGTGGCATCCGGGTGCGCGACCGGCACTTGATCGAACCGTTCTGGGCGTACTCGCCACTGCGGTGGGAGCAGCGTCACTCCGACCGCGCGTGGCTGCGGGAATGCCTGCGCAGCCGCCGTGAGGCGCGGGCCGGCCGATCGGTGGGTTTCGTCATCGACGTCGACGGGGAACTGCGTGGCCAGTGCGCACTGACCGACATCGACCGGCGAGGCCGGTCGGCGGAGTTGGGGATCTGGGTCGACTCGACGCTCGCATCGTCAGGTCTGGCGATCCTCGCGGGTTCCCTGCTGTCGGATTTCGCGTTCGCCACGCTCGGAGCGGAGCGGGTGACGGCGCCGGTGTGCGTCGACAACGTCCGCGCCGCCGGTGCCTGCCGTAAGAGTGGTTTCGCGGAGGAGGCGCTCATGCGGAATTACTTCCGGGTGGGGGCCGACGGCGTCGAACGGGACCATCTGCAGCTGACTCTGCGTCTGTCGACGGTGCCCGCCGAAGGCGTCACACGGAGCCTGAGCCGGTACTTCGATCCCGGCGGCAACGCCGTGGGACGGCACCTGTCGCGGGCCGCGCGGCCGCGTTACTGGCGGTTGTCGACCGTCGGTGACGGCCTGCGTTACGTGCTCGGCGTACTCTGTGGCGGCGTGTGCGGCGTCGTGGGCAGGATCGGCCGGCACCGCGTCGTCCGTCGGCCCGTGCACGAGGGCGGCGTCGTCCTGACCGCGCGTCCCGGACGCGACGTCACGTTTACGGTGACGGTTGACGGCGGGCCGGCCGGCGTGTGCGGACTGCGGGGTCTCGATGAGCTCTCGTCGCATGTGACCGCGTGGTTCGACCTGCGCCCCGGTACCGACGAGTCGCTGGCGGCGGTGGTGAATGCGCTGGTCAGTAGTGCTTTCGCGGTGCGGGGGCTGCGTCGGGTGGCGGTGGTCTGCATGCCGAAGTCCTCATTGTCGGATGTGCTCGCCGACGTAGGGTTCGAGCGGGAGGGATTGCTGGTCGAGCACACCGATGCGGTGGGCCGACGTGGTGATCACGAGCTCTGGGGCGTGACCGTGGCGCTGTGGAATCGCGCGGTGCAACCTGAGAGCCGCCGAGCCGCAAGCTGAGGGACTGCTGACAATTCCGCGCGTGTCCCTCGGATCGGGGACACTTTCGGTCGTTTCTTTGGCACCCTGGGGTGGTGAAGGTGTGGGAAATTGTGCTGCTCGTCGCCCTGGCGTGGGTGGCGTTGTCGGTGGGGGCCGCCCTTCTCATCGGTGCGATGATCCGGCTGCGTGATCGCCGGGAGGCCACCCGGACGCAGTACACCACGGGGCCGCATGCCGTCGTCGGCGCCGGTCGGGTGCGCCGCCGCGAGTGACGCCGCCGACGTGGCCTGTGTGGCCCGCCGATACGGTGTGAGGCATGACCTCCGCGCCACAGAACGATTGGGCTCAGCCCGCCGACAACGATTCCCCCCACGAGGGCGGGTTCCGGGCGCGCATCGACATCACCACCGAGCGGGGTGGGCCGCGGTACGGCGAACTCAACGAGGAGATCCGTCGAATGATGGATCTGGCGCGGTATGCGTGCCCGCCCGACGACATGGTCGCCGATTTCATCGATCAGATGCGCGGGTTGAATGCGCGCCTGGAACAGGTGCAGATCGACGAGTGGCAGACACCGGCGGGTACCCGCATCGACCTGCCGGCCCGCGGCAACATCACGCTGCCGCCCTTTGAGATCACCGAGGGCGGGCCCGACGGTGTGGTCGCCGCGGTCACCTTCCGGCCCTTTCATCTCGGCGGCAACAAGGCCGCCCACGGCGGGCACGTCGCCGTCGCATTCGACGACCTCGGTGGCATGGCATCGGCGTTGAAGGTCCAGGGCATCACCCGCACCGCCTATCTGACGGTGAACTACCGGTCGCTGACGCCACTGGAGATCCCGCTGCGGATGCACACCTGGGTGGAGGAACTCGACGGGCGCAAGGCCTTCGTGAAAGGCACGCTGCACGACGGCGATCGGCTGTGTGCCGAGCTCGACGCATTGTTCATCGCGTTGAAGCCGGGGCAGCCGTAGCCGGTGCTCGTGGACTCGTGCTCGTGTTCTCGCGACGGTCTCGCCGGGCGGCAACGATGCGGCTCAGGTCAGCTCTTCGGCTTCCAGCGTCATACCGGCCTCGCGGAGGCGATCGATGAGGGCGTCGCCCATGGCGGCGGCAGGGGTGAGGACGCCGGTGAGCTTGGGTAGTTTGTCGCGGTTGAGGGCCAGCGTCAGTGCGCATTCGCCGAGCATGACGGCTGTGGCCTTGTAGCCCGGGTCGCCGGTGGCTCGGATCGTCGAACGGTAGCGTCGGCCGGTGCTGGTGCGCGTAAAGGTTTCGGTGACGAAGTAGCCGTTGTCCCTGGCCTTTTCGCTCGGTCCCTCGCCGGGTTCGGGGAGGACCTTGTCGAGAAGGCGGCGCGTCGGGCCGAAGCTCATCAGGCCGAGGAAGGCGCCCACCCCCACGCCGACAGCGCTGGCGGCCAGCGTGGAGACACCAGGGATGGAGCCGACGTTCATCGTTTCGGCGTAGTGGAAGTCAGGGCCGTAGCCGTTGTCCAGCAACGCGTTCGAGCGTCGTACCACGCGAGTGTTGTGCGAGGACATGAAGAACGGTGCGAGTGTGCCGCGCAGGGACGGGTCGACGTTGCGGGCCCGGACGATCGCGATGTCGCTTGGCTCGGAGGACATCGCCGCCTTGGGGGTGTTCCCGGGAGTGCCCGACAACGCCTGCGGGTTGAGGAGCAGACGTCGGGTCTGGGAGTCCTTGGCCTGCTCGGCGATCACCCGCATCGAGTCGATGGTGCCGCCGGACACACCGCCGCGGAACGACTTCAGGATGAGGGTGGTGTCGGTGAGGGTGCCCGCGTCGTCGTCGCCGACCTTGCGGTAGAGCAGGTAGGTGCCGAGATCTGAAGGGACCGAATCGAATCCGCAGGAGTTGACGATGCGGGCGCCGCTGGCCTGGGCGGTCTCGTGGGCCTTGTCGATGGCGAAGTGCACGAAGGGGACCTCGCCGGTGAGGTCGACGTAATCGGTGCCGGCCGAGGCGGCCGCGATGACCAGCGACTCACCGTACTTCAGATACGGGCCGACCGTCGTGCAGATGACGCGGGTGCGCGCGACCATCGCGTCCAGCGAACTCGGTGACGACGAGTCGGCGACGATCAACGGCCAGTGCGCGGCGTGGCCGCCGAGGCGGCGTCGGACGTCGGCGAGTTTGGTTTCCGACCGCCCGGCCAGGGCGACCTTCGTGCCGGCGGGCGCGTGCTCGGCGAGGTACTTCGCGGTCAGCGCGCCGACGAATCCGGTGGCGCCGAAGACGACGACGTCGAACTCGCGGTCGGACTGCTCGGCACTCTCGGCCACCGTGGGTTCCTCGGTGACGTCGTCGTCGGTGAAGTCTGCGCTGACACTTTCCCCGCTAGTCATGGTGGCGAGCCTAGTCGTCGTGCGAGCCCGATCACAGTGGGGTGGCGCGTCGTGCCACCCACCGGGCGGCGAAGGGTGCGACGAACAGCATCAACAGGACCCGCAGGATCTGGGCGGCGACGACGAACGCCACGTTCCCGCCGGCCGCGGTGGCGGCGGCGAGCACCGCGTAGATGCCGCCGGGGGTGGTGGCGAGGTAGCAGTCGAACATCGACTCCCCGGTCCACGCCGACAGCAGCACGCCGAGGAGTGCACAGCCGACGCCGATGCCGAGGATCAACACGATGGCGAACGGCAGCACGCGGCCGATGGCACGCAGGCGGTCGAGGGTGAAACCGAGGCCGGCCTGCCAGCCGATTACCGCGTAGGCAAGGCCGAGGAGGATGCCGGAGACGGCGGCGTCGCCGGCGATCCCGGTGAGTTCGATGATTGTCGCGATGGCCATCGGGCCGAGGAGGCCGGCGGCCGGGAGGTGGATGAGGCGGCCGAGGGGCAGGCCGATCCCGATGCACACGGCGAGTAGGAGAAGACCCCAACCCTGGTCGCCGGCCGACGGGGATTCCACCACCACGCCATCCGCGCTGGCATGGAACACCACGGTCGCGATCAGCGGGATGGTGATGGTGACCAACGCGACGCGGACGTACTGGATGACGGCGACCATCCGTTCGTCGCCGCCGAGTTCCCTTGTGAGCGCGACCAATCCGGAGGCGCCGCCCGCGACGAGGGCCAGGGCGCCGGTCAGGGTGTCGACCTGTTTGTGCAGGCCGAGCAGCATGCCGCCGACTACCGACAGCGCCAGCGTGCCCAGGCCGACGACGAGCACCGGCAGCCACGCCGAGCCGAGTCCGGACAGGGTGTCGGGGTCGGCCATCGTTCCGATGAACACGCCGAGCACGCCCTGCGAGGCCAGGAACAGGGGCCGCGGGATGACGGGGGCGTCCGGGTTGTCGGCGGTGGCGCGGGGAGCGATCCCGGCGATGGCGAGTACCGCGGCCACCACCAAGCCGGCGAACAGGGCGGCGGCGTCGACGTCGAGGAGTTGCAGGAGCGCCGTGGTGATCGCGGTGAGGAGGGCCAACCCGATCCAGCGGAGGAGGGTGTGGCGGCGCATTGGGTCCAGGGTAGGCGCGGAGCCCTCAGGGTGCGTGGGGTCAGGGGGCGTGGGTCAGGGGGCGTGGGCGGTGCCGAGCGACATGGCGCCGAAGGTGCGGGGCGTACCGCGCTGGTAGAAGCGGTCAAGGTCGGTGATCGTGAAGCCGGCGTCGGTGAGGGCGGCGGGGATGTCGCGGGTGAGGTGGCAGCCGCCGGCGACGCGGCGCTGGATCGGTTCGAGGCGGTGCTGCCAGCGGTGGACGCGGGAGTCGGGGGCGTCGCCGTGTTCCAGGAAACACAGCGGGGCGCCGGGTTTGAGGACGCGGCGCAATTCGGACAGCGCGGCGGACAGATCCGGGATGGTGCACATCGTGAACGTGGACAGCGCGGAGTCGAAGGTGTTGTCGGCGAAGGGGAGTGACTGGCCGTCGAGGCCGGCGCGGGTGATCGGGACGGTGGCCGTGCTGACGCGTTCGGCGGCCAGGGCCCAGCCGTCGTCGGAGGGTTCGACGGCGACGACCTCGGTGACCGTGTCGGGATAGGCGACGATGTTGAGTCCGGAACCGAACCCGATCTCGACGACGCGGCCGGTCAGTGGGGCGCAGGTGGTGGTTCGCAGCGGTCGGATGAGCGACGAACCGCAGGTCAGATTGATCAGACGGGGCAAAATGTGGCGATCATAGAAGCCGGGGGCCATGGAAGTGAGGGTAGGCCGAACCCTCTGCCCATTTCTAGACATCCCGCTCAGTAGCAGATCGCTCTGACCTGGGGTTTTGCGGCGAGGCTACTCCGAGAATGTCTAGAAATGGGCACAGGGTCGGGCGCCCGGGGATCCTCCGTGACACGGATGTGGCAGATGAGACACTAGTGTCTGATGGGATTGATGTGAAGCGGGTCCGGGTGGAGCGCACGCGGTTCGAAGATCGTCTTCTCCCCAAGCTGGAACTCGATGGAGCCACACGGGGTCCTGCTGCGTCCAATGGCCATGGACAACACGAACAACATCGACAAGATCGTGACATTGGGCGTCAGCACCCGACCGGAGCTGCTCGCGGCGGGAGTGACCGATACCGACATCAAGCGAATGGTGCGGCGCAAAGAACTCGAGCAGATCCGGCGCGGATGGTTTGCCGCCCCGGGAGCCGACCTTGAGGCCATCGCCGCAGCGCGACGGTATGGCGCAGTGAGCGGGCCGACCGCGTTGACGAAGTACGGGATCTGGGTGCCGCCCGGCTATGACCAACTGCATGTCCGGACGGGGAAGGCGGCGACTCGTCAATGGGCAGGATGCTGCCGGCCACCTGGGTCACTGACCCCGGTGACGACGATCCTCGATCCGCTGATGGTGGCGCTGGCAGCAGCGGCGCACTGCATGACCGACGAGCACTGGATCGTGGTCTGCGATTCGGTGATGAACATGCACGGCCTGGACGTGGAGTGGCTGATCGCCATGCTGCCGGGCGTCGACGAGTACATGAGGATGCTCCTCGAAGAGTGCGATCCGGCGTCGATGTCGGGGACCGAGACCATCGTCCGGGTGCGGTTGCGGCGGCTCGGTTACGTGGTGATCGTGCAACCGCCCATCAGCAGGGTCGGATTGGTCGACCTCCGGGTGGAGAACCTGCTCATCGAATGCGACAGCGAGCTTCACCACACCAGCCTGGAGAGTTACCGCAAGGACCGCCGACGGGATCGTAAGGCTCTCACCAAAGGACTCGATCCGTTGCGCCTGACCTACGACGACGTCCTGTATGGGTGGAAGGAGACCGTCGAGGACATCGAGCAGATCCTGCAGAACGAGCGGCACCATCGTCGGCTGACCGATGACTGACCGCCGCGACCGGGGCCCTCGTGCGGGCACTACTACGCTGGATCGCATGAATCCCTCGACCCTGCAGGCGCATGTGATCGTCGACGAGATGGTGCGCGGCGGTGTTCGGGAAGCGGTGCTGTGCCCCGGGTCGCGGAACGCGCCGCTGGCGTTCGCCTTGCATGCCGCGGACGTGGCCGGGTCGTTGCGGTTGCATGTGCGGATCGACGAGCGGTCGGCGGGATATCTGGCGGTGGGATTGGCGGCGTCGTCGGGGCGGCCGGTGCCGATCGTGATGACCAGCGGTACCGCGGTGGCCAACATGAGTCCGGCGGTCTTCGAGGCGAACTATGCGCGGGTGCCGCTGGTGGTGGTCAGCGCGAACAGGCCCTACGAGCTGCTCGGGTCGGGGGCCAATCAGACCGTCGAACAGTTCGGCATCTTCGGCACGCAGGTGCGGGCGGCGATCAGTCTGGGACTGGCCGAGGCCGACGTCGACACGAACAGTCAGTGGCGTTCGGCGGTCGGGCGTGTGTTGGCCGCGGCGCGCGGTGCGCGCACCGGCAATGCCGGGCCGGTGCAGTTCGACATCCCGCTGCGTGAACCCCTCGTCCCGGGGCCGGGGTCCGAACCCGACGACGCGTTCGGCGAATTCGCCGGCCGACCGGGCGGGTTGCCGTGGACGCAGGCGCCGGTCGGCAAACTCGACATCCCGTTGCCGATCGATCTATCCGTCGACACCGTCGTCGTCGCAGGTCACGGTGCCGGGTGGTATCCGGAGCTGGCCGGTGTGCCGACGGTGGCCGAGCCGACCGCACCGCATCCGTCGACGCCGCTGCATCCCCTCGCGCTCGACACGCTCACACCCAGGCAGGCCATCATCTGCGGCCGGCCGACGCTGCACCGCGGGGTGTCACGCCTGCTGGCCGACCCGGACGTGCAGGTGTACGCGGTGACCACCGGCCCGCGGTGGCCGGATGTGTCGGGCAATGTGTACGCGACGGGCACGCGGGTGGAGGCCGTCGGCGAACCGCGTGAGGAGTGGCTCAAGGAGTGTGAGCAGATCCATCAGCGGACGCTCGGGGCGGTCGACGCCGAACTCGACGCGGGTGGCGCGCCGACCGGACTGCATGTGGCGCGGGCGGTGAGCGCGGCGATGGCGCCCGGCGATCAGCTGGTGGTGGGTGCGAGCAACCCGATTCGCGACATCGCCCTGGCCGGGCGGGTCCCGGCGGGTGTGCGGGTGCTGTCGAACCGGGGTGTCGCCGGGATCGACGGCACCAACTCGACGGCGATCGGTGCGGCGTTGGCGCACGACATCGACCATCCGGGTGCGCGGACCGTCGCCCTGATGGGTGATCTGACGTTCCTGCACGATGCGACCGGCCTGATCGTCGGACCGGGGGAGCCGAGGCCGACATCGTTGCGGATCGTCGTCGCCAATGATGACGGGGGTGGCATCTTCGGGCTGCTCGAGCAGGGAGATCCGCGGTTCAACACCGGCCCGTATGCGGGGGCGTATGAGCGGGTGTTCGGCACGCCGCACCGGACGGACCTGGCGTCGCTGTGCGCGGGTTTCCATCTGCCGCATCGTCGGGTCGAGGTGGGTGAGGTGTCGGCGGTGCTGGCCGAGCCGGGTGGTGAGGGCATCGAGGTGATCGAGGTGGTCACCGACCGGGAGCGATTGCGGGCGGTGCACGCGGGCATCGTGGCGCGGCTGCGGTAGCGGCGCGGGGTCGGTGGGGTGGCGACGTATCCTGTCTGTCATGAATCCGACGATCCTGCGGCGCGTGCAGAAGACGCTGCTGGTGCTCGGGTTGATCGTGACGGTGATGGCCGGGGCGATCGTGGTGGCCGCCTACCGCAATGACGCCGCCATCGACCGCAACAAGGGCACCGTGATGGCCGACATCGTGTCGGCGAACCGGCTGCATGCGGTGGCGTATTTCCAGACCCCGGACGGGCAGATCTACAGTCCGCGGCTGGGCCTGCTGTATCCGACCGAACTCGGTACCGGGCAGCGGATCAGCGTCGAATACGACACCACCAATCCTGACCTGGCGAAACCGGCCGGGCGGACGGCGGCGTTATCAATCATCCCGGCCGCGTCGGTGGCGGCGGTGGCGTGGCTCATCGTCATCGGATTGATGTTGCTGATCGCCGAGGTGAACCGGCAATGGCGGCGTCGACGTGGTGGGGCCGAGAGCAATGCCGAGCGTGGCGATGCCGGGCCGGACGAGGTTGCGTCGGATGATGACGGGTCGGGTAATGCGGGATCGGATGGTTCCGGTCCGTCCGGCGAGCGGGTTTCGGTGCAGGCGTGAGGATGTCGATCTAAGGATCGCTTTCGGCCGCGGTCGGAGATTTTGCGGGGAGTTCGCGTGAACGTCACGTCGCGCCTTCTCGCGGGTCATCGGCGACGGTGACGATGACGCCATGCGCGTTGCGATTGTGACGGAGAGTTTTCTCCCGCAGGTCAACGGGGTGGTCAACTCGGTGCTGCGGGTGGTCGACCATCTGGAGCGGACCGGCCATTGCGCGGTCGTCATCGCTCCGGATTCGGAACGTGAGGGGCGGCGGGCGCCACGCTTGGTGGGTCGTCGGACGCCGGTGCACACGGTGCCGTCGATGAATTTCCCCGGTGTGACGTCGTTGCCGGTCGGGGTGCCGACCCCGGCGTTGTACCGGACGTTGCGCGACGTGGCGCCGGATGTGGTGCACCTGGCGTCGCCGTTCGTGGTGGGCGGGGCGGGTGCCGCTGCCGCGAAGTGGTTGCAGGTGCCGTCGGTGGCAGTGTTTCAGACCGACGTCGCGGGGTTCGCTAAGGCGTATCGGATGCAGATGGCGGGCAAGGCGGCGTGGCGTTACACCAAGCGGGTTCACATGGCGTGTGACCGGACCCTGGCGCCGTCGACGTCGACAATGGATGACCTTGCTGCACATGGTATTCCGAGGTTGCATCGCTGGGCGCGAGGGGTTGATACGGCGCAGTTCTCGGCGTCGCGCCGCGATGAGGGGCTGCGGGCGTCGTGGGATGTGGATGGTCGGCTGGTGGTCGGCTTTGTCGGACGGTTGGCGCCGGAGAAGCATGTGGAGCGGTTGGCCGGGCTCGACGATGACGACTCGATCCGGTTGGTGATCGTGGGCGACGGGCCGGAGCGGGCACGGTTGTCGCGGATGTGCCCGAATGCGGTGTTCACCGGCGAGCTTCGTGGCGAGGAGTTGGCGCGGGCGTATGCCTCGCTCGATGTGTTCGCCCATCCCGGCGAGCATGAGACGTTCTGCCAGGCCATTCAGGAGGCGATGGCCAGCGGGTTGCCGGTGATCGGGCCGGATGCCGGTGGGCCGCGGGATCTGGTGACGCCGATGTCGACGGGATTTCTGCTGGATCCGCGGACGTATGCCGATCGGGTCGGCGAGGCGGTCGAGGCGTTGCGTGATCCGGTGCAGCGGGCGGCGATGGGGCGGGCCGGGTTGTCGGCGGTGCGGGCGCGGACCTGGCCGGCGCTGTGCGAGGAGTTGGTGGGGCATTATCGCGCGGTGATCGCCGAGCGCGATGGGCGTGGTGGGATCGCGTCGGAGGGGCAGCGGCTGGCCGGGTAGCGTGGTCGCCATGGCTACCACCGATCGTGCGAGTCTGGACAAGGATCCGTCCGAGGTCGCGGCGATGTTCGACGGCGTCGCGAAACGCTACGACATCACCAACACCGTGCTGTCGTTTGCGCAGGATCGACGCTGGCGCAAGGCGACCCGCAAGGCGTTGGCGTTGACGCCCGACGACGTGGTGCTCGACCTCGCGGCCGGTACCGCGGTGTCGACGGTCGAGTTGGCGACGTCGGGTGCGAAGTGTGTGGCCGCGGACTTTTCGCTCGGCATGCTCAAGGCGGGAGCCGACCGGGATGTACCGAAGGTGGCCGCCGACGCGATGCGGTTGCCGTTCGCCGACGAGTCGTTCGACGCGGCGACGATCTCCTTCGGGTTGCGCAACGTACACGATGTGCCGACCGCGCTGGGTGAACTGAGTCGCGTGTTGAAACCTGGTGGGCGCCTGGTGATCTGCGAGTTCTCGACGCCGACGTTCCGGCCGTTCCGGACCGTGTACATGGAGTATCTGATGAAGGCGCTGCCCGCCGTGGCGACCAAGGTGTCGAGCAACCCGGCCGCGTATGTGTATCTCGCAGAATCGATTCGGGCCTGGCCCGACCAGTTCGGCCTCGGTGACCTGATCCGCGACGCCGGCTTCACCAACGTCCGCTGGCAGAACATGACCGGCGGGATCGCGGCCATTCATTCGGGGATTCGGGTGTAGGGGTCACCAAAGTTGGGTGGTGTCGGAGAATCTGGGTGCTACAGCACACAGATTCTCGGATTGGACCCAGGTTTGGTCGGGGGTGGGGGCTGGTGTCGGGGTCAGGGTGGCATCTTGTCGATCGTTGCACGCGTGAAAGCCAGTGCCTTGGCGCAGATTTCGGGGGTGGGGGGTGGGTTGATGGGGATTGCGGCCCCTGTTGCAACAATTGCGGTGCCGGAACGGACGTAAGCGGTGCAGGAGTTGGAACTCGGCTCCGTACCGATTGCAACGGATCTGCCTGCGATTTCGGAGTCTGGTTGCCATTGCACGGTGCTCGCCTGTTTGGATTTGTAAGTCGGTAGGTCGGGTCCGTTGCCGACTATCTGACTTATGTGGGCTAGGCGAAGATCAGAGAATTCCCACTTGCAGCCTCGTGCGGTCTGACGGTCGGCTAAGGCGATATCGGCTGCTGACTCGGCAATCAGTTCCAGAGATGCGAGTTGCTGGCTAGTTAGTGCAGTGCAAGGTTCGTAGCTCGAGCCATCATTCAGATTGTTCCAGCGATTGGGGTATGACGTTCGGAACGGCAGTTCATTTCCGACATCATCGGTCTGCCGTATCAACTCGGTGGTCACCATCGTCGGTACTGCGGAGGACTCCGATAGTTCGGTCGGGTCTCCGCACCCGGAGACGAGTGCGAGCGCGCCACACAATACTAAAGTTCGGAGTCCGAATCTTGTGAGTAGGTGGCTAGATGGTGATGCCATCAGCGCCGCTAACGTCGGCCGTATGCAGCGATGCGTTGGCTGAATCACACTGGCTGGCGAGGTCATCGAGTCTCTGCGTTTGTGTGGTTAGCTCCCCGCGTAGTTTCGCAATGAACTCGAGTACTTCCTCATAGAACTTCTCGCCTTCCTTTGCGCCAATCCCAAAGCTGTTTTCCTTGCCGACTGCGCCCAGCTGTTCTGCCACCCCAGCCAACTCCCCCGCCAACCCCCTGGCGACGGCAGCGCGGCGGCCCCACTCGGCGTCGACGACTTGTACGACGCCACCGCCGCCGAGGCCATCGCCGGCCGAGGAGCCGAGCCCGATCGGGCCGTCGTCGGGTTGATAGCTGGGCATGTCGGAGCCCTCGAGGGGCACCCGCGTGCCTGGCAATACGAAGAAGTCCGTCATGATCTCCCCCTTCTGGCCACTCCGGTGGCGGCCAGATCCACGGCGTCCACGCATTCTAAGCAGAAGTTCGCAGATCGGGCGGGGTAACCGCACCAGTTGTGGATGGACGGGGTTCGTCGTGTGGTGGCCGTGCAAAGGTGGGCCTTGTTGGAGGACGTGGATGCTGTACCACCCACGACGTCCAACAGGACCCACGTTCTCACAAAATACTTGCTCAGCCGGCGTGACGGACGGGGCAGCCGGGGGAGAAGGTGCCGAGCTGATCGACGTCGTATCCCTTGGGATAGCAACGGATCTGCTGCATGTCGCGGCCGTACTGCGGGGTGGTGCGGGGCGTGGCGACGAACCGGATGGCCAGGCCTCGGGCCTTGAGGCCGTAGCGGGCGAGGACGCGTTCGACGGCGGTCGGCTTGGGGTAGTGGAAGGCCTCGAGCAAACGGTCGTCCATCAGGGCGAAGGAGAGGCGGCGCACCAACCACGCCGGGAGCAGGCGGAACGGCATGAAGGTCGCGAGCAGGTCGAGGGTGGAGTCGGCGACCCTGCGGGAGTCGGCGGAGTAGGCGAAGTGGGCGAGTTCGTAGTCGTCGAGGAACTTCTCGAACTCCTCGTAGGTGGCCGGGATGTTCTTGATGGCCATGTGGTTGCCGAGTTTGCGGTAGTACTCGGTGAGGCCGTCGATCTCGTTGCGGCGCAACGGTCGCCACTCGTAGTCGGCGACCCAGCGGACCGGGCAGACGACGAAGGTGGCCAGGACGTAGAGCATGTCGTCGTTGGAGATGTCGTACATGCTGTGCATCTGGTTGATGCGGCGAATCGCGGAGCGGCCCTTGGGGTCTGCGAATCCGAACTCGACGGGGGTGTCGAGCAGTAGCACCGTATCGTCATAGCGCTTCTGGGTGCGGTCGGTGAATTCTCCTGTGTCGCACAGCAGGTCGCCGATGGAGGGGACCGCGTAAGTGCGGAAGAGGGCGAAGCTCAGCGCCATGGTGATGCCCCACGGATACTCCAGGGTGCCCAGTGCGCGGGCGTAGGCCTCGGGTTCGCCGACGGGATCGGTGGCCGCGAGGTCGTTGCGCAGACGGTAACGCTCGGCGCGGCGGTCGCTGATGCGACCCGCGATCGTGGATGCGACGGATGATGCGGTCGGCACGATACTCCCTCGATGGCCTCGGCTGACGTGTTTGAAACACATTATCAAATATGTGTCTTCACGCTTGGGTCGACGGGCCCTACATGTCCGTAGGGCGGGCAGAGTCGAGTGAGCGGGGCCGAGTGAGCGGGCCGAGTGATGCGGGCCGAGTGATGCGGGGCCGAGTGACGCGGGGCCGAGTGATGCGGAGGCGGTCAGGCGAACGGCGGCACGTCGTCGAGCTTCGTGGACACGCGTCCCGCCGACCGCCAGGCGCGGGCGACGAGATCGGTGTCCTCGGGCGTGATCAGATTGCCCATCACCCGCACGACCAGCGACATCAGTCGCTGTGAGCGGATGCCGGGGCGCCCGAGAATGGGCACGGTCTGCGGCATCGTGAGCAGGCCGGCGAGGCGTCGGGCGGCGGAGAACGCGAGCCCGTAATGCTCGACGAGGGTCGCGCGCCAGGCGTCGGTGTGATCACCCGCGCCGAGTCGGGCGACGGCCAAGCGCGCGGTCTCCAGGCCGTAATCGATGCCCTCGCCGTTAAGTGGATTCACACACGCCGCGGCGTCACCGATGAGCATCCAGTTGCGGCCCGCCACCCCACTGACCGCACCACCCATCGGCAACAGCGCCGAGGCGATTCGGACGGGGTCGCCGGCGATCTGCCATTCGTCGCCGACCATCCGGGCGTAATGCTCGAGGACCGGTCGAAGTGCCATGTGCGCCGGGCGTTTTGACGTTGCCAACGCTCCGACGCCGATGTTGAGCAGACCGTGACCCTCGGGGCGGGAGACCGCGGACATCGGTCCGGAGTCGGCCGTGCCGAGCGGGAACACCCAGCCGTAGCCGGGAAGCAGGGCGTCGTCGGGTCCGCGCAACTCCAGATGCGAACCCATCAGCGTGGCTGCGGCGCGCCTCGATGGGATGTACGCGCGGGCGGCGACGCCGTAGGCGGTGTCGCGATGCCACTGCCGGCCGAGCAGCTTGCCGAGGCCGGAACGCACGCCGTCGGCGACGATCACCTCCCGCGCCCGGATGGTGTGCGGGCCGTCGGCGGTGACGAAGGCGACCGCACCGAGGCGATCGCCGTCCATCTCCACGGCGACGGCCTTGGCGCCGGAGACCATCCGCGCGCCACGGGCCACGGCGAGCTCGCGGATCGCGTCGTCGAGTTCGAGTCGTGCCACCGCGCTGCCATAGCCGGGGAAGCGCCCGGACGGCCACGGCACGTACACGGCGCGACCCCAACCGTGCAGTTCCAGGCCGTTCAGGCGGGGGCGGTCGGCGAGCAGCCCGTCGAGACCGAGGGTGGCCATCTCGGCGACCGCGCGTGGGGTGAGGCCGTCGCCGCAGGTCTTGTCGCGCGGGAACACCGCCGCGTCGGCGAGCACCACGTCGAAACCGGCCGCCGCGGCGTGCGCGGCCGCGGCCGCGCCTGCCGGTCCGGCGCCGACGACGAGCACGTCGGCGGTGTCGGGGCGGTCGGTCGGCGGCTGCGCGGTGCTCACCCGACCAGTATGTCGGCGCGCGCCGCGGTGACGTGTGTCGGGCGTCGTCGGTGCCTACGGATAGGCTGGCGGCAGACAGTGCGGCCTGCGCGGTGGATGCGGGCCGTCCCGGCACCTTCTCGAGATGGAGTGGCGCAGCACGTGAAGTCGACATTCACCGGCGTAGACCTGGGGTCCGACGAGTTCGCCGAGACCGTGCGGTCGTCGCTGGCGCGGGTCGAGGACCTGCTGCTGTCCGAGTTGGCCTCCGGCGATGATGTGATGACCGAGGCGGCGACGCACCTCGCGCGGGCCGGCGGCAAACGCTTCCGGCCGATGTTCGCGATCCTCGCCGCGCAGTTCGGGGCGCGTCCGGACGCCGACGAGGTGATCACCTCGGCCACCGTCGTCGAGATGATCCACCTGGCGACGCTCTATCACGACGATGTGATGGACGAGGCGCCGATGCGTCGCGGCGCGCAGAGCGCCAATGCCCGCTGGACCAACAGCATCGCGATCCTCTCCGGCGATTTCCTGTTCGCGCGGGCGTCGCGGCTGGTGTCGACGCTGGGTCCGGACGCGGTGCGGATCATCGCCGAGACCTTCGCCGAACTGGTCACCGGTCAGATGCGCGAGACCGTCGGCGCCGGCGAGGGCGTGGACCCGATCGATCACTACCTGAAGGTGGTGTGGGAGAAGACCGGGTCGCTGATCGCGGCCGCCGCACGGTTCGGCGCGATGGCCGCGGACGCGACGTCCGAGGACATCGAACGCCTCTCCCGGATCGGTGACATCATCGGAACGGCGTTCCAGGTGTCCGACGACATCATCGACATCAGCTCTGTCACAACAGATTCCGGTAAGACCCCGGGCACCGACCTGCGTGAGGGGGTGCACACCCTGCCGGTGCTGTATGCCCTGCAGGGCGACGACGCGGCCTCGGATCGATTGCGGGAACTGCTCCTCGTCGACGGTGCGGCCCGGCCGCTGACCGACGACGCCGAGGTGGCCGAGGCACTGGATCTGCTCAACGCATCTGGTGGGATGGTGGCGGCCAAGGACAAGCTGCGCGCCTACGCCGACGAGGCGAATGCCGAACTGGCGCAACTGCCGACCGGGCCGGCGCATCGGGCGTTGAGCTCCCTGGTGGACTACACGATTGAACGCACCGGCTGAGAAGGGTCGTCCCCGCCTGCGGTGGGTGATCGGGGGTTGGGCGGTCGTCGCGGTGGCCGGTCCCGCGGTCGCGGTGGGCGTCGTCTACCTGCTGGCGGCGATGTGGTCGGCGTGTGATGTCGGGGTCAACGCCACGGCCAACAGCGGTGGGCTGCTGTTCTTCGATCTGCCGTTCCTGCTGATCGTGCTGGGCTTCGCCATGCTGCCGTCGTATGCGCTGGTGTCGCGGCGGAACGTGGCAGGCGCGCTGGCGGTGGCGTGTGGTCTCGGTATCGCTGTCGCCTGGGTGTACGTCGCCTGGCGACACAATCCGGGCGGCGACTACCCGGCGCCGATCTGCCCACCGGACAACGTGCCGGGGTGGTGGCCGGGGTGGATACCGATCTGACGCGGGCCGCGATGGCCACGATCGATCAACCGCGTCAGGGCATCTCGTCGTAGGCAGGTGGCCAGGCCGCGAGGCGGTCGCGCACCGCGTAGGCCGCCTCCTCGTACTGCGTGGCGTCGAAGAGGAACGGCCCGAACCTTGAGTGATCGATGTCGCGGCGTTGACCAGAGAAAGACCAGGACACGGCGGTCTCCGACATGGTGACCCGGGCGAACAGGGGGCCGCACCCAACCTCCCCGCACGAGCACCCGAGCAATGCGGCAACGTGGGGTTCGGGCCACTGGCCTGGTGTCCGGCCGAGAAGATACTCGGCCATGTCGCCGTAGTTGAAGTGTCGCGGGATCAAGCCGGCATAGTCGCCGGCGAACTCGTTCCCGAGGTTGCGCTCGTAATCGGCGACGATGCCGATCAGGCTGACGCCATCGACGTGGGGCGTCAGGACGGCGATCGGGGAGTCGTCGACACCTCGGGTGGGCCAGCTGGACAACTCGAAGGTGACCTGGTTCACCGGGATGGGAGTGCGCGTCATCGGGGCTCGAGTGTAGCGAGTGAAATCCGCCTTCGACGCGGCGAGGAAACCTAACCGACCCTTGGATCGTTTGACAGACTGGACACTCCACATCGGTTGTGGCCAGAACGAACGAGGATTTGATGCATTTCAACGGATTGAAAACGGCGGCCCTGCTGGGTCTGATGTCGGCGATCATCGTCGGAATCGGTGCTGCGTTCCGGAATCCGACGGTGCTGTGGGGGTCGGTGATCCTGGCCGTCGCGGTCAACGCCTACGTGTACTTCAACAGCGCCAAGATGTCGTTGAAGGCGATGCACGCACAGCCGGTGACCGAGGTGGAGGCGCCGGTGCTCTATCGGATCGTGCGCGAATTGGCCACGCAGGCACGCCAACCCATGCCCGCGCTGTACATCAGCCCGACCGAGTCACCGAATGCCTTTGCGACGGGCCGTAATCCGAAGAACGCCGCGGTGTGCTGCACCGCCGGGATTCTGCGGTTGCTCGACGAGCGTGAGTTGCGTGCGGTGCTCGGACACGAACTGTCGCATGTGTACAACCGCGACATCCTGATCAGTTCGATCGCCGGTGCGATGGCCGCGATCATCAGCGGTCTGGCGAACTTCGCGTTGTTCTTCGGCGGTAACCGCGAGAACGGAGCGAATCCGCTTGTGCTGCTGCTGATCACCTTCCTCGGGCCGATCGCGGCGACGCTGGTGAAGCTGGCCGTGTCACGGTCGCGGGAGTATCAGGCCGACCAGTCGGGGGCCGAACTGACCGGCGACCCGTTGGCGTTGGCGTCGGCGTTGGCGAAGATCTCCGGCGGCATCCAGGCGGCGCCGCTGCCGCCGCAGCCCGACATCGCCGCGCAGAGTCACGCGATGATCGAGAGCCCGTTCCGGGCCACCGACCGGATGGCGAAGATGTTCTCCACGCACCCGCCCACCGCCGAGCGCATCGCCCGGCTGCAGGAGATGGCGCGGCGGGGACCGCATTCGGGGAAGTAGTCACTCCTCGGCGCGCCCGTCGGGACGGCCAGACCGTCGTCGTCGAGCCGGATCGCGCTGTTTGCGTTTCCAGGCGGGCGTGCAGGCCTTGGGCTGGGGATCGCGTTAGTGATGCGTGATGAGTGATGCACTACTCTGAGTGCGTGAGGACCACATTGGATATCGACCCGCGTGTACTTGCGGCTGCCCGAGCGCGAGTCAACGAAGGGCAGAACAAGAGCATCGGTGAGGCGGTCTCCGAACTCGCCATCGCGGGCATGTCCACCACCCGGTCGGCGTCGACCGACAAGAGTGGGCTGGTCCTGCTGCCGGCGGCGACTGGACACGTTGTGACCGATGAGATGGTGGCCCAAGCGATGCTTGATGAGTGACCTCGATCTGCCCGACGTCAATGTCTTGGTCGCGCTCGTGCACCCCGGCCACATTCATCACGACGCAGCTCAGGACTGGTTGAGGTCGGTAGCGAGGTTTGCGACGACGCCGATCACCGAGGCGGGCCTACTCCGGATGGCACTGAACAAGGTTGTGATGGGCCGAGCGGTCGAGGCCGAGGCCGCGATCGAGACGCTGCGCTCCATTCGCGAGCATGAACGTGCTGTGTTTCTGCCCGACGACTCGTCGCTCGCGCAGGCCGCCGTCGACTTGAGCGGTCTCGCAGGATTTCGCCAGGTCACAGATCTGCACCTGGTCAATCTGGCGGCTCGCCACTCCGGTCGCCTGATCACCTTCGACGCGAAGATCGCGCGCGTCCTCACGCCGTCCGACCAGCAGTCGGTGCTGACGCTGGCCTGATGAAGTGAGGACGCGCGGAGGCAGGGGTTACCGGTAGTTGACGAACTGCAGGGCGATGCCGAAATCCTCGCCCTTGAGCAGTGCGATGACGGCCTGGAGGTCGTCGCGCTTCTTGGACGAGACGCGCAGTTCCTCACCCTGGATCTGCGCCTTGACGCCCTTGGGGCCCTCGTCGCGGATCTTCTTGGAGATCTTCTTGGCGTGCTCGGAGTCGATGCCCTGCACGAGTTTGCCGGTGATCTTGTACTGCTTGCCCGATGCGACGGGTTCGCCGGCGTCGAAGGCCTTCAGTGAGATGTCGCGTCGGATCAACTTCTCCTTGAACACCTCGAGGCCTGCCTGGACTCGCTCCTCGGCATCGGAGGTCAGCACGATGCCCTCCTCGCCGGACCACTCGATGCCGGTGTTGGTGCCGCGGAAGTCGTAACGCTGTGACAGTTCCTTGGCGGCCTGGTTGAGTGCGTTGTCGACCTCTTGGCGGTCGACCTTGCTCACCACGTCAAACGATGAATCAGCCATACCCGTCAGCCTATCGGGTCCGACCGTCGGGCTCTGACGGTTGTGCCGACCGGGCCGATGCGAACCCGACACCGGCGCATCGGTGTCGCGGAGCCCTTCACGGAAAGGGTCCTGACCTGCTGGTTTGCGCTGACCGGGAGGGTTCGTTGTATTCTTCACGACGTTGTTCACGCGGTCTTCACGGTCGCGGAGACAGCACCCGGCAGATTGCCCGAGCGGCCAATGGGAGCGGACTGTAAATCCGTCGCGAAAGCTACGCAGGTTCGAATCCTGCATCTGCCACAACGAGAAGATCGTCGTCCGCGACGTGCCATCCAATTGCCTGGACGCAGGCGATTTGGTGCGCCGCCGGATCGGTGTGTAATCTCGTTAAGGCTCTCGAGCCGCCCCGGGCCACCTGGTACGGAGCGGAACGGGTACGCCCCCTTAGCTCAGTCGGCAGAGCGTTTCCATGGTAAGGAAAAGGTCGACGGTTCGATTCCGTCAGGGGGCTCGCTGGACTTGGACGCCCGTACGGGTTTTCAGGCCGCCAAGGCGGTGTAGCTCAGCTGGTTAGAGCGCACGACTCATAATCGTGAGGTCGAGGGATCGAGTCCCTCCACCGCTACACAACACGCAGCGCCCGCGGCGGCCCGGGGACACGGGGGCGCGAGCGCCAACAACGCACCACCCCCGTGAAAGAAGGACAACCGTGGCTTCCTCAACCGATGTGCGGCCCAAGATCACCTTGGCCTGCGAGGTGTGCAAGCACCGCAACTACATCACCAAGAAGAACCGTCGCAACGATCCCGATCGCCTCGAGATCAAGAAGTTCTGCCCGAACTGCGGCACGCACCAGGCACACAAAGAATCGCGCTGACCTCGTCGTCGGCGATTCCGACATAAGTTTTCACAGACTGCGGGCCGCCTCGATGAGGCGGCCCGCAAGTCTTTGTGGACGCGTCAGCGGCCCCACCCGATGTGACCCATGCCCGGTCGGTCCACATCGTCGTCCATATCGTCTCAGCCACACCGGGAGCGGCGAGTAAGGAGCCCACATCCCATGTCACAGCGCACCGAGGAACGGATGACGGCGTTGACCACCGACGGCGGCAAGCTCTCTCCCGAGGAGATCGCCGAGCACACCAAGTCGCTGGTCGGCTTCAACTACACCGTCGACGATTACTACGAGATCGGTCGCGAGGAAGTCCGCAAGCACGCCTTCGCCGTGCAGGACACCCACCCGGTGCACTGGGATGAGGCCGAGGCGAAGCAGATGGGGCATGACACCCTGGTCGCTGCGCCGACCTACGTGTCGGTGCTGGGCATCATCGCCCAACGCAAGCTGTTCGAGGACGTCATCACCGGCTATGACCTGTGGCAGATCATGCAGACCGATCAGCGTCTCATCTACCACCGTCCGATGAAGGTCGGCGACCGCCTGATCTGCGATGTGTCGCTGGACTCGTTCCGGCACGTCACCAGCCCCGAGATGATCGACCTGATGGTCACCAAGAACGTCATCTGGAATCAGCACGACGAGCCGGTGATGACCACCTACACGTCGCTGGCCGCGCGCCCGGGCATGGAGATCGATCCGCAGCTCGCCGAGTCGCTGGACCACGTGATGATGAAGGTGCCGCCGCCGGCGCAGGTTGCGCGGACCGTCGAACCCGAGCCCGGCCGTTACGAGCTGCCCGATCCGACCGAACGTCCGGGCGCGTACGCGGCCGTCGACTTCGACACGCTGACCGTCGGGCAGGAACTGCCGGCGAAGCGTTTCCTGCTGACCCGCGGCAACCTCACCAACTATGCCGGGGTGGCCGGTGATCCCAACCCGATCCACTTCTCCGACCACCTGGTCAAGGCGTCGGGGATGGACGACGTCGTCGCCCACGGGATGCAGACGATGGGCCTGGGTGCGAGCTTCATCTCCGAATTCATCGGCGATCCGGCCGCATTCTGCGAGTACAACGTGCGTTTCACCAGCCCGGTGTATGTGCCCGCCGACGACAGTGCGGCGGTCGACTTCACCGGCAAGATCAAGTCGCTGGACCCCGACACCCGGCGCGGCACCATCGCCATCGTCGGCAAGCAGGGCGATCGCAAGATCTTCGGTCGTGCGCAGGCGGTTGTTCAGTTCAACTGAGGCCTGCGCGGGGGCTGAGCGGCGCGCGGGGTGGTGCCCATTCGAGCAGATGGGCGCCGACCTGACGGAATTTTCCCCACTCGACGGGCGCCAGGGGTGATCGCGGGACCCATCGTCATCGACGTCCCGGCCGACGACCGCACCACAGACTCCGGATGGGCCCGGCAGTGGGAGGCCGGAGTGCGGCGCACCGATCTGGTGTCACCGTAAGCGTGAGTTACTCGGACGGGGTGCGGAAGAAGTCGCCGCACAGCACCCGCACCATGATGTCCACCGGAGCACTCATCGAGTCCTGCAGCAGGCCGTAACTCAGCAGGCCGATTCCCATGGCCGCCCCGACAAAGGTGACCAGCAGATCGAGGTCCCCGACGTCATCGGCGATCTCGCCGCGCTGACGAGCCGAGTCGAACATCTCGTGGAGTGCGCCCATCAGCGGGGCACCCACATCATCGAGGACTCCGAGCAGGTCAGGGTGTCGGCGTACCTCGAGCGGCATCGATGCCAGGAACGGGGTGATCGTCGGGTGACGACTGTGCAGGGCGGCCGAGGCGCGCAGAATCGCCCCGATCTGGCCGCGCAGCGTTGACTCCGGTTGGACTGCCGCGAGGTATTCCGGCAGCAACTGCGCCTGCGCGCTCCGGAATGCCTCCCGGTACAGGTCTTCCTTGGACGAAAAGTATTGGTAGATCGACGAATGCGTGACGCCTGCGTCGGCGGCGATCTCGACCAGTCGCGCACCAAAGAATCCGCGGTCGCCGAAGTGTTGTTGTGCGGCGGTCACCAGACGGCGGATCGTTTCCTCACGAGTGCTTCCGGGGGGACGCCCGATACGTGCGGTCGACGATCCTCGCCTCGACTGCCGCGAAGGACTCATCGACGACGCTCGCCGACGTGGGGGGAGATGCTCGACACTCACCCATCTAACCTGATCGAGTGCTCGAGGCCGACGAATGGTTCATCTGCGCAGCCGCGTGGGCCGGAGAGGGCAGGCGATCGCGCGACACACCGGGCGACGCCTCGTCGTCGAGGGTCGGCAGACCACCCGTGGCAGGGCTGCGATCCCGTGCTCGCACTGTGGTGTAGACGGCGAGCGTGACGAGGATCGTGGTGGCCACGGCGACGATGGTGATCTGACCGGCCGGTACGGGATCAGCCCAGAAGTTGGCGACGGTGACGATGCCGTACCCGACCACGTGAATCCCGAGTACGGTCCACCCGCCCCGGTTCATCCCGGTGGGCGTCTTTGCGCAGAACAGCAGCACGATGGCCTGAATTGCCAGGGTGATCGCGACGGCGATGAACTGCGGCCAGCGCAAGCCGATGAACACCGACAGCGGACTGGCCACCACGAAGCCACCGAGGTTCACCAGGACCCCGATACCCAGCGGTACTCCCAAGAAGGTGGTCCAACGATTCTGCTGGCCGGCCTCGGGCTGCGACATGCGGGCGGTGCGGCGTTTCTCCCACTGCCAGACCAGCCACATCACAAGGGCGGGCCACGTCATCTCCCAGTACGCATCGGGCATCGGCCATCCGTACCAGTATTCGAAGATCGCCCGATCACCGATACGCCAATCCAGCCACTGCCACCAGCCGACGCTCGCGAGCGGGCCGTTGACGACGTACGGCGCGTCGATCAACACCATGATGACGCCGGCGGATACCGCACGTGCCAGGACGGATCGGATACCGAAGGACTCGACGACGACGAAACCAAGGAAGATGAACGTGGGGTAGAGCAGCACGATGTAGAGCGGCATGTCTGTGGCGAAACCCAGTGCGCGCGTGTGGATCATGAACGTGAAGTCGCCCTGGATGTAGCTTCGGGAGATCATCATCCCGGTGGTGAACTCCAAGATCAGGCCATAGAAGAGCGACGACAACCACAGGACGAGGTAGCGTGGCTCGCCGCGGCGGGCTCGATGCACCGAGAACGTCACCGCGGCAACGGTACTCAACAGGATGATCAGGTCGAGGGCGTCCAGCCGCCAACCGACGCGAGTGATGTCGTTGAAATAGATCATCGTGCCGGGGCGGGTTCTGACTCGATGAGCGCGGTCCGCGCCGGGGACAGCAAATGGGTGTAGTCGGTGACGCGCGGCTCACGCTCGACCGGACTCAGTCCCGGAAAGACACTGCGGCGCAGGGATCTACGAACGCCGTATCGAGCGAGTCCGTAGATCACGCGGGGGTTGCGCAGCAGATCGGTGAGTGACTCGCGCAGGTTGAGCACGTTGTCGAAGTGCTCGTTGATCGCGTCGTCCTCGAAAGCGGCTTCGGTGATGAATTGGAAGCCCGACCAGGTGTAGCGGCTGATGAGCTTCTTCTTGGTCCCGTCGCGCATCACGTCGGTTCCGGTGGCGTGTTCGTATGCACCGTCGCGCGTCAGCGCCAGTTGCCACGGAAGCGCCAGCAGCTTCGCCTGCTCGGCGTAGAACGCCGGCGGAAACGAGCGGTCGGTGACGTCGTGACGCGACAGCAGATCCCGAAGGATCACCGCCGTGGTCGCGGCGCAGGTCATGCCCTGTGCGTAGATGGGATTGAATGCGCAGACGGCGTCGCCGACGGCCAGATAGCCTGCCGGCAGCCCGGTGGCCTGATCGAATCGGCGCCAGACGTTACGGGTCGATTTGGTCCGGTGGACGCCGGACAACGGTTCGGATGCGTCGAGTGTCCTGGCGAACTCGGGGGAGCGCGTGAGTCGGGACGCTTCCTCGAACTCGTCGACGGTGGTCGGCATCGGTAGACCCCACGAACCCATCACCGCGATGAAGCAGTCGTTCTCAATGGGGAAGATCGAGCAGAGGTACTGCTGTTCGTCGGTGGAGTCGGACTCGATGCTTGGCAGCACCGTCAACCATTTCCACCAGGACTGATCCTCGGTGGGCCAGCGATACCAGCGTGAGGAGTAGCTGACGCGCGCGTCCAGGGTGCGCTCGTCGACCTGCACGCCGATGTCGGACATCCACTTGACGCATTTGCTGCCGCGGCCCGCGGCGTCGACGACGAGATCGGCGTCGAGGTCTACGCGTTCGCGCCGGTCGGGATCGACGTAGGTGACCCCGGTGACCCGGATGCCGCCGGATTCCTCGGAGGTGAGCAGCCCGGCCACCGGTGTTCCCTGCAGAAACAGGATGCCGGGGTCGGCGAGTGCGACGCTGCGCACGCTTGCCTCGAGTTGGGGGCGCGAGGCCATCAGCACCCGCATTGTGGAACGGGACCGGGGGAACCACCCGCCGGCCAGCGCCTGAACGGCATCGTGGGCGGGATCCAGCAGAGTTCCGCCGTCGGCGACGACGCAGTCGGTGAAGCCGGGGAACAACGATTCCAATGATTGCCGACCACGTTCGAGCAGGAAGTGGTTGTGCCAGGACTGGGGCGTGCCGCGGCGGCCCTGTGGCCGGTCCGGGATGGTGTCCTGTTCGAGGATGGTGACCTTGGCGAACCGCGACCGCAAGGCCCGTGCGGCACTGAGTCCCGCGATACTCCCGCCAATGACAATCGCGTGTTCGGTGGACATCTCGACTCCGATCGTGGTGGTCGGCGGTTTTCCGACCGTGGTGGGAAGGGCAAAAAACAAACACATGTGTTTGTTAGTTGTTAGGATCACAGTACCAATGCGGCGAGTCAAGGAGTCACAATGATCAAACGTCCCCCCGAAGTCGGCGATTCGCCGGTTGCCCAGAGCAGGAATCTGGACCTTGCCGTCGGAGGAGCGGTACTGCTGTTTCTCGCCGCCTCGGTATGGGCGGTCGCAGAATCGGACGGAAACGGAGCCGGGGTAATCTGCGGTGCCGCAGATACTGATGATCGCGTCGATGGCGGTGCTGCTCCTCGGTCACATGCTCAAACACCTTGGCCTGCAGCTGTTGGTGTCCTTCTTCGCTGTCGCGGCCGTTGTCGAGTGGGCGTTCGAGGAAACGAATATCCGTAACAGCGGCTTCATCTGGGGCGACCTCCGCTATGGGGACGCCGCGCTGCTGGGGCCGCACATCGGCAGTGTGCCGGTCGCTGTGCCGTTGCTGATGGCAGGCATCCTGTGGCCGACGTACGCGTGTGTCAACTTGCTCATCGACGGAAAGGTGGTCGTCGATCCCCGAGAGCATTCGTGGTGGGAAAACCTGTGGCGCTGTGCGCTATACGGCTTCGTCCACAGCTGGTACATGTTCGTCTACAACGCGCTGTGCGAGAAGTGGGAACTGTACCGATGGGTCGGTCACACGCTGGACTACTCGGAGGCGGACCGGTTCTTCGGTGACCCCAAAGCGCCTCTCGGGTGGGCCATCTACGTCGTGGTTGCGATGGCCGCGTTCACGTTCGTGATGGTGCCGGTTCTCGGGAAGAGTGCGCTCACCCGTGCCCGAGTGGCGCGATTGTCGTGGGTGGATGCGGCGCCGGTGGTGGTCATCGGCGGCATGGGCGTCGAGATGTACCTGAATCCGGTGAATGCGTCGGTCGGCAACATCGCACTCTGGACCCTCGGATTCTTCGCCGCCTGCGTCGGCCTCAAGTTCGTCGAGGTGCTTCGTGATCAGCGAAACGAGTTGCCCAACTCCGATGTTCAGAGACCGAGTCCGTTGGACACCGCGGCGCACTGATCGTTGAAGAACTCGCGAGACACGGTGCGCCGGGGCAGCACGGCATCGAACCCGTGAAATGCCCCGGGCACCGTGAGTGCAGTGCACGGCACGCCTGCCGCGCGCAGGCGCGCGGCGTAGGCAAGGCCCTCCTCGTAAAGAGGGTCGAGTGACCCCCCGCCGATCCACGCCGGCGCAAGACCCGAGAGGTTCTCGACCCGGGCGGGTGCGGCTTTCGGGTCGTCGGTGGCGCACAGGTATGCCTGCCAACCCATCTGGTTCGACCGCGAATTCCATATCCGGAAGCGGCGTTCGTTCGGGTGCGGCGATCGGCCGGTCCGGTCGTCGAGCATCGGGTAGACGAGCAACTGAAATGCCGGCGTGATCGCACCCCGATCGCGCGCCGCGAGTGCCAATGACGCGGCCAGTCCGCCGCCCGCACTCGCGCCGCCGATGGCGATGCGGGTCGAATCCACCCATGACCTGCTGGTGACCCACGCCAGTGCCGCGTAGCAGTCGTCGATCGCGGCGGGATACGGATCCTCGGGGGCAAGTCGGTAGTCCACCGATACGACCGGCAGTCCCAGGCGACGGGCGAAGCGCCGGCACAGTGCGTCGTCTTGTCCGGCGGATCCCATTACGTAGCCACCGCCATGAATCCACAGCAGCACCGGTCGGGGTGTGTCGTCGTGGGGGAGCCCGTACACGCGGACCCGAACATGCTCGGACACCGAAACGACGTCGACATCGTGCGGCGTGCGACGGCCGGGTAGCCTCGACAGTCGCCGGACCACCGGCAGGCTCCGGTGCCCGACGATGGCACGTGGCAACAGTGTTGCGACACTTCGTAACTCGGGGTGGTAGGCCTCAGAGCGGTTATCGGACACCGGTCATTCCCTTCGCCGCCAACCATAATTCGTCCTGCGTTGCGAGGTACCCGGCTCGCATCGACGAGTGCGGGGTGCCCGTGTGGTCGCCGAACCCGTCGGGCCCCCAGTACTGTCCACCGGTCACGTTCGGGTCGGTGGCGGCTCGCAACCGGGACGGCGCACCACGGCGCCCAAGCGCGCCGATCATGCGCTCGACAGGCTCAGCTCGAGCTGCGCGAGCCGACGCACCACCAGACTCGGCACGTACACGTCCGCCGGACCGGCGAGGGTCACCTCGGAGGTGGCGGCCAGAAGAAGGTCGATGGCCCGGCACACCTCGAGGCGGGCGAGGTGGGCGCCGATACAGAAGTGGATGCCCCGCCCGAAGCTGTGGTGCAGCCGCGGCTGTGCCCGGTCGAGATCGAGCACATCGGGATGATCGAAGATGGTGCTGTCTCGGTTCGACGCTCCCCACAGGAGCATCAGGCGGGCACCTTCGGGAACGGCGACACCGTCGAGAGTTGTTGCCCGCGTGGTCGTCCGGAAGTGGCCCCGGAACGGGCTCTCAAGGCGTACGGCCTCCTCGACGAGCAGCGGGATGCGGTCGGAGTCGGCGCGCAGTTCGCTCTGCAGCGCGGGGTCGGCGCATACCAGTCGCACGGCGGTACCCAGCAGGCTGGTGGTGGACTCGGCACCCGCGGTCACCAACTGCACCAAGAACATCGTCGCCTGGTCGCGGGTCAGGGTCTGTTCGCCGACCGCCGCGGCGATCGTGTCCAGCAGTCCGCCACGGGGTTCGGCGATGGCCTCGTCGACACGTTGTCCGAGGTACTCGGTGAACTCGATGACCTTCATCATCGCTTCGCCCATCCGATCGGGTGTCGCGACGCCGGAGACCAGGGCGATGGCGTCGTCGGACCACGCTGCCAACCGGTCGAGGTCGGCTTCGGGAAGCCCGATGATGTGGCCGATGACGCGCACCGGCACCGTCGTGGCGACACTGGTCATCCAATCGCCACCACCGTCGGCGAGCATCTGCTTGATTCGGGGCTCGAGCAGGGAGTCGATGAAATCGGTCCACTGCGCGACCGCGCGTTGGCCGAAACGCGGCTGAACGAGTCCCCGATGAGCGGTGTGGGCGGGGGGGTCGGACGTCGCGAGGACATCGACCCCGCCGGTGCCGGCGACCTGCAGTTCGGCGGACTCGGCGCCGGCGGTCAGCAGGGCCACCAGATTGCTCGAGTACGTATCGGGGTCGGCGAGCACCTCGCGGATCGCCTCGAAGCCGATCACGATGTAGACATCCTGGTCGGCAAGGTGGTGGACGGCCCCGGTGGAGAGCAATTCCTCGAAGACGGGATAGGGGTTCTGCAGCACCTCGTCGGCGAACAGTTCACGGGCTGTGACCATCTGAGTACTCCTCAACGTGTGGTGTAACACGTTATACTACAAGTTCCAAGCGACTGGTTACACTGTTTTGATGACGGAAGACGTACGTGCGGTACTCGAGGCGTCGCGTGATTCGCTGACCGTCGTCCGGTCATTCGGCGCCGATGAGCGGGCGCGTCGCGCCGAGATCATCGAGCAAGCCCGCATGCTGGCTTCGGCGCAGGGGTATCAGGGCCTCACGATCCGCGCGGTCGCCGCGGCCGCCAACACCACCCCGGTCACCATCTATCGCTATTTCGGTTCCAAGGACGGTCTGGCCCAGCAACTCATGGCGGAGTGGGCGCTCGGGACCCTGGACCGGTTGTCCGGCCTCGATTTCGACGAGGATGTCACGGAGTCCGACCGGATCGCGGCGGCGTTTGCCCACCTGATCGACTGGGCGGCCGAGGATCGCAAGCTACTCGGCGCCGGTCTGGCGTCGGTGCACACCAATACCACCGGAACCGGAATCGGCCTGTGGCAGCCGCTCTTCGTCGAACTGGTCAGAAGTGCTCTGGCAGAACCGGAGTGGGAGGACACCGGGCAGCGGGCGGTGGTACTCGGACACGTCCTGACGACATGCTTGATCGATCTCACCGCGGGCTCGGGCGACATCGCGGCGATTCGCGACACGATCGGCACCGCGGCCAGGCTCATCTTCGGCGAATAGGGCGCGTGCGGTAGGTCTACTCGGGCGGTACACCGTGGGACTCCTCGACGACGTCGAGACCCGGTGCGCCCCAACGTTCGGCCACGACGCCCCACGGATCGGCGTACACGCCCGGCCATCTCCGGTACGGTGACCGCAGGCGCAGAACGAGTTTCGCGGCAGGAGCGATCACCCGCAACAACGGGCGTCGCCACCCGATGTGTGTGCGGGTCTGTGCCAGCACATCGTCGAAAGCGACGCGTTGATAGTCGAGAACTCCCTGCGCATCGCTGGTGTCCATCCAGTCGGTGGCGAACCACTCGGCGTCCTGCGTGGGGTCGCCGGACCGCGCCGCGGGTATTCCACCGACCATCCCCATGGCCTTGGCGGTGCGCTCGGCGAGCTCGTACTGATGAAGCCGATGCGACCGGTCGCCCCCGATGAGATACACCGCCCGAGAATGATCGGTGGTCAACGCGCCGGCGAAGGCTCGCGCCACATCGCTCACCGCGACGGTCTGCAACCGGCCGTCACCAGGCAGAACCGCCTGAAACGCAATCAGATCCGGATCGACGCCGAGCGATTGCTCGGGCGAGATCACACCGCCGAGGCGAAGAATCACCCAATCCAGATCCGACGCGGTGAGGAGGTCCTCGGCCTCGCATTTGTGACCGCCATAGAGGTCTGTGGCCCGCCGCGGTGTGGTCGCGGTCAGCAGGTCGGTCTGCGAGTGGGGGTTGCGTGGACCGTAGACCGCGATCGACGACGCAAGTGCGAAGCGCGGCGTCGACCGGGCCTGCGGGCACGCATCCACCAGGTGGCGCGTGGCGTCGACGTTCACCGCCCGGGCCAGTTGCGGTCGCGCATAACAGAACGGCGGGATCAGCGCCGCGAGATGGACCACGGCATCCGGGGTGGTCGAAGTGATCAGTCGCGACGCCGAAGAGGCGGCGGTCAGATCGCACCACCGAATCTCCAAGGTGCCGTTGGTCGATGCTGCGTGATCCTGCAATGCAGAGGCGATCTCGCGGTTGGATTTGACGTCGAGATCTGTAGCGGTTACCGATGATCCGCGGTCGAGAAGCTCTCGCACGACCGCGGATCCGACGAGCCCGCAGGCTCCTGTGACAACGACTCTCATCGCAACCGCGTCACGTCAGTGGGATTCCGAGTTTGGCGGCCATCACCCGGATCATGTGCTGGACCGCGATCTCATTGCGTCCGATGAGCATGTGCGCGTGCTGTCCGCGTCGTACACCCTCGCCGCATTGAGGGAGCATGGCGAAGTCCTCGTCGCGCACCGCCGCGTGAACCTGCCCGAAAATTCCGTCATACAGTTCGCGTTGCTCGTCGGTGGTGGCCGGGTAGCGAGCCATCCAACTGTGCCGGACCGTGCAGCGCGTTGCCGACTGCTCGGGCAGGATGTCGATCACCTCGACTCCGACGGGGCTGTTGGCCAGGATCAGATTCGGATAGATCCAGTAGATGATTCCCATCTGCTGCACCGGATCCCAATTGTCGCCAGGCGAGGAGCCGTCGAGCTGACCGATCCAGTTGAACGGGAATCCGATCCGGTGATGCTCGCCGAACTCGTCGTAGACGTGGGTATTGGCAAGCGTGTTCATCCCGATCAGGCTGTTGCCGTGGACGAAGGGGAAATGGTAGCCCTCGGCAAACGCCTCGAGTGCTCCCTTCCAACTGACCTCCGAGGTGATCGTGCGCTCGTCGTGGTAGCCGAAGTCGTGATAGTTCCATTGGGCGAGTTCGGGTCCCATGGTGCCGAGGTGGGTATCGAGGTCGATAGTGGCGTCGGCTGTCAGGACGGCCCAGATGAATCCGTACCGTTCCTCGCTGGGCAGTTCGACCAGGCCGTAGTCGTCGCGATTCATCGACTCGAATCCGGCTGCGCCCGGCACACCTTTGAGACGTCCGGAGTTGTCGTAGACCCACGCGTGGTATGGGCAGGTGAACCTGCGGGCGTTCCCCGAGCCGCAGGCAGGCATGGCGCCCCGATGTCGGCAGTAGTTGAGCAGCACGTGAGCTGTGCCGGCGCGGTCGCGGGTGATCAGCAGCGAATCGCCGATCACCGTACGGACCACACAGTCGAACTTGTCGGGGATCTGGGCGGTCGCGAGTACCGGAATCGGGACGCTCCGCAGGATTTCGGATTCCTCACGGGCGGCAAGTGTGTCGTCGCGGTAGTACTCGAGCGGGACACGCAGTGTGTCGGTGGCCATGTCGGTGGTCTGCGCGGTCGCGAGATCGAGCGCTCGGCGGGTGAGATCCCAACCGAGTGGCGTGGGCTCGGTGGAAAGGGCCTCAGATGTCGTCATCGAAAGTCGTACCTGCCTGTGTCGGGGGACGGGGTGATTCGCGGGGCGGCGGGCTGTCGTCGCGATACCTCCCGACCATACACTTGATGACATCTGTGTCTAGTCAAATCCGAATATTCGACCGCCGCCCCCATATCTGCCGATACGCTGTCGGTGACGCCGAAAGACAGGTGAGATGTTGCGAACCCATGGTTGGTCCGGTGCCGCTCCGCGTAGCGATGAGGAAGCTCGTCGACGCATCGTCGGCGTGGCGATGGAGATGGTCGAGTCCGACGAACCGGTCAACATCCTGCAGATCTCGCGTCGGCTCGGAGTGACGCGCCAGACCGTTTATCGATATTTCGACTCGAGTAACGCGATCTTGCAGGCGGTGGCCGAGCACAGCACCTCGGGATTCTTCGACGACCTCGCCGCGGCGATGTCGGGAGTGGCCGATCCCGCCGACGCGGTGGTGGAAGGCATCGCGGTGACCCTCGAATTGTTGCGCGAGAAACCGAGTTTCGCTCTGCTGTTCGGGCAGGAAGGTCCGTCACGCTTTCTTGCCGAGGTCACTTCCGCCGACGCCGTCGCGCTGGGCCGATCGCTTCTGGCGGAATTCGACGTCGATTGGCGCGCGGCGGCCTGGTCTGACGCCGATCTCGACGAACTGGTCGAGCATATGCTCCGGATGCTGCAGACCCTGATTGCCGACCCGGGACACCCGCCGCGTACCGGTGTGGCGCTGAGGGACTATCTGCGGCGCTGGGTGGCACCGAGTATCACTGCACAGCAGAACTATTCGTGTGACGGGCGCGGACGATGACACCAATTCCCGCGCACCTCCCCCTCGATGCCGTGATCGACGATCGCGACCAGTCATTCGACTGGGCCGGATTCGAGGAATTCGTGGTCGGGGAGATCGTCGCGGCGGTGGCACACTGGATCGGCACTCACCCGCGACGGGTGCCGGGACGCGCCGCGCTGTTCGACTTCCACGTCCGCGACATGCTCATCCTGTTCCCGATCATCGCAATCGACGACGAGCCGCATTCACACGCGGATTGGCGGCCCGAAGACTGGGATTGGCAACAGGATTCGGGTCCTGACGCAGATGCGTGGGCCGGTCGGATCACGGCATCCGTCGGCTCCGGTGGCGGGCGGTGGGCCGCAGTGGTCCAGCGCTTCTTCGCTGCCCTGGCAGCCGCGAGCAGGGCGGCGACGGCCTGCCTTCGTGCGTTGAACTCGGTCACGGACGACTTTCTCGTCGTGGTCCTCAACGGCGACGACGACCAGATCGTGGCGTGCGTTCCGCCCGGACGGCTGGCACTGGATTTCCCGGCGATCGAGGCCCGACGATCCGAAATCGCGCGGCTGACCTCACTGTCGGTGACGGCACGAACCACCGAGTTGATCCGGGCACTCGCGGAGACCCGCACGTCACCGTTGACCAGGGATGAGATGACCGGCCAACTGCGGAAATGTGGCGCTGGTGCGGCTGCGGCGGTGGCCGAGCGCATCTGTGCCCAGGGGCCGGCGACCGGACCGGACTGGGTGTCGATCCTCGACGCGATGGGATCGGTACCCGACCACGCTGCCGAGCACCTCCGGCTGGTGATCGCCGACACCGAGCGCCCGTTGGCGCACCGCGCCTCGGTCGCGGCTTCGATGGCGTGGCTCGGGCGTCTCGGCGACGTCGTCGAGGATTTGACGGACCTGCCCGACGAACTCGTCGTATCGGTGGTGTCCCGGGCGTATCTCGGTGACCACAAGAATGCCCGCCTGGAATACGCTTCGCTGGAACGAGTGTTGGCGAGCAGGCCGCATCTCGATCAGGTTCTCGTCGAACAACTCTCACCGACGAGAATGTTCTCGATCGCCGAGGGCGATTCCGGCGCCGCGATGGCCGGCTTGGCATCGCGGTGGGTCTTTGTGCGGCGTCATGCAGCGATCGTGTTGCTCACCGTGCATATCTGAGCGGGGTCGAGGATGTCGCGGGGGATCAAGGGTGCCGGTATCCGGGTGTCGTGGGAGCATGACGCCGATCTCCCACGTGATCACGAGTCGATCCGTCGGCGAAAAACCAGGTCGGATTCTTGCTCGTGGGCTATGCGGCAACGGCATTCGTCGCATCGATCATCGCGGTGGGGCGTCTGCGCCTGCTACGCCGAGGCATCGTGCGGGGAGCGGTCACACGGACTGCGAACCCCAACCAAGCGAGCGTCGAGGTTCGCTGACGGAGGCGGGCCGTCGCCGGCGTGCAGGTGATCGCGGCTCCCGGTTCGGCCGGTGGCGATCCGCGCGCGGACGGTGAAGGCCGCACATCCGATGACCACGCAACCACCGACTGTGAGCGCCGGGGTCAGCTTCTCCCCGAGAAGGACGACGGCCCAGATCACGCTGAGGACCGGCTGCACGAGCTGGATCTGACTGACCGTGGTCATCGGGCCGATCGCCAGTCCGCGATACCAGGCGAAGAAGCCGAGGAACATGCTGATCCCCGCGAGATACAGAAACGCGCCCCATTGTCCGGGCGTCGCATGCAACGGGCGGGTACCCAGCGCAACCGCTGTGGCGGCGAGCATCACCGGCGACGCGAGGATCAGGGCCCAGCAGATCGTCTGCCACGAGCCGATCTCGCGGGACATCCGACCGCCTTGGGCGTAGCCCAGTGCGCCGAGCGCGACCGCCGCCACCAGGTACACGTCGCTGACGCCACCTCCGCCCAGCGATCCGTGTGCCACCACGGTGAACCCGACGGTCGCGATCACACCCAACGTCGCGCCGAGCCAGAACCTCGGTGTCGGGCGCTCGTGGGTGAGCAGGACGGCGACCACCGCCGTCGCCGCGGGCAGCAGACCGATGACGACGGCCGCATGTCCCGCAGTGGTCTGCCGCATGGCGAGGGACGTCAGGATCGGGAAGCCGGCGACCACACCCACCGACACCGGGACCAGCCGTAACCACTGCCCGGGCGACGGGACAGGGACACGGCGAACGAGGAGGACGACGGCGGCGAGAGTTGCGGCGATGACGGCTCGTCCGCTGCCGATGACGATCGGGTCGAGGCCGGCTCCCGCGTCGCCACCGACGGCTATCCGCGTGAACGGGAGGGTGAACGAGAATGCGACCACGCCCAGCAGTCCCCAGGCGAGGCCGTGGGTGGTGGTCGGACCCCGGAGGGAAAGCGGTGGGCGTGACGGCGCGATAGCGCTACTATTGCCATTCATGTCTGACGATAGCAGTGACCGGATCGTTCGTCACCTGCGTTCTCTGGCGGCCTCCGCGACGCCGGGGACGCGGCTGCCCTCCACCCGCGAGATCGCCGCGAAGTTCGGTGCCGGCCCGGTCACCGTGCAGCGTGCGCTGGCGATCCTCGTCGCCGACGGCGTCGTCGACACCCGCCCTGGTCTGGGCACCTTTGTCCGCGCGCGGCCGGCGGCCGGCCGGGGTGCGGATGTCGCGTGGCAGACCGCGGCACTCGGGCCGCGGCGCTCGGGTGCCTCGCCGGTGGGGTCGACGCTGCGGCAGGTGCCGCACGACACCATCGCCATGCATTCGGGCTATCCGGACGCGTCACTGCTACCGATGCGTGAGGTGGCCGCGGCGGTGGGGCGCGCGGCTCGTCGTGACGAAAGTTTCCGCCGACCGCCCGTCGCCGGACTGCCGGAACTGCGTGCGTGGTTCGCCGGCGAGGTGAGTGATGCGGGCGTCGAGGGCGGATCGGCGTGGCACGAGTCCGAGGTGATGATCGCCTCCGGTGGGCAGGCCGCGCTGGCCGCGAGTTTCCGTGCGCTGGCCGCGCCGGGCGATCCGATCGTGATGGAATCGCCCACCTACTGGGGTGCGATCGGCGCGGCGCGGCAGGCCGGGCTGGTGATCGTGCCGGTGCCGCGCGTCGACGGCGCACCGAGTGCCGCCGACCTGGACGCGGCGTTCGCGTCGTCGGGGGCGCGGCTGTTCTACGCCCAACCCAACTTCGCCAACCCGACTGGTGATCAGTGGGATGCGCGGCAGCGTGCCGAGATCCTCGACGTCGTCGCCGCGCATCGGGCCTTCGTGATCGACGACGACTGGGCCCACGACTTCGGGATCGACCGGACCGCCCGACCATTGGCCGCCGCCGACGTCGACGGGCACGTGGTCTACATCCGGTCGCTAACCAAGTCGATGTCGCTGACCATGCGGGTGGCCGCCGTGATGGCGCGTGGCCCGGCCCGACTACGTATCGAGCAGGCCCTGGCCCATTCGGATCTGTTCGTGTCGCCGATCCTGCAGGCCGCGGCGCTCGACGTCGTCAGCAGGCCGGCGTGGCGTCGACACGTCAAGGCGCTGTCGCGTGGACTCGGCGAGCGACGCGACGCGCTCGTCGGGGCACTGCGGTCGGCCGGATTCGACGTCACCCCGCCCGGCGGTGGACTGCACCTGTGGGTGCGGCTCGACGGTATGGGTGACGCCGGTGCCACCGTGCCGGACCCCGACGTCGTCGCCGCGCGGGCGCTGGCCGCGGGCCTGGCGATCTCGTCGGGCGGGGAGTGGTTCCCGGCCGAACCGAACGGCTCCTTCGTGCGGCTGACCTATGGGGCCACCGGGGTGGAGCGCTACGACGAGGCGGTGCGGATTCTGGTCGAGAGCCTCTGAGCGGGCCCTCGCTCCGGCGGCGGTCGGTGGGCTTTTTGGGTTCAGCGTCGCCGATGTTCTACACTGAAGTGTCTCGATTGACTTTGACTTGCGCGCTACCCATAGGGTGGCGCGTTGGTTTTGTCGGAGGCATTCGCACCGGGGTGACCGGTCGGAGGCTCCGAGAGATCCGTAGGGTGGATCGAGACGGTGACCATCGACGCTCGGAGAGTTACTCCCCGGACGACGACCGTCACAAAGGGGCGTAGCTCAACTGGCAGAGCAGCGGTCTCCAAAACCGCAGGTTGCAGGTTCAAGTCCTGTCGCCCCTGCCCTGGAGAGGGCATACGTAGACGAGAGGAACCTCGAAGGTGAGCAAGCGAGATCGAGCCGCCCGCGCCAAGGATGCCGCGGAGGAGACCGCCGACACGGCGGCCGACGAGCTCGATGTGGCCGATGCCGCCGCCGAGGATTCCGACGACACGAGCGCTGAGAAGAAGACCTCGCTGACCAAGGACGCGGAGGCCGAGAAGGATCTCCGGCCGACGGGTAAGCGGTCGGGGCGTCGTCGTTCTGCGTCTGCCACCGACAGCTCCGACGACGACACCGATTCCGCTGGCGGAACCGCGGTCGCCGTCAAGGAACGCAAGAAGAAGGCGTCTCCTGCGGAGAGCCGCAATCCGATCGTTCGGATCTGGGTCTTTCTGCAGCAGGTCGTCTCCGAACTGAAGAAGGTCATCTGGCCGACGCGACGCGAGATGATCACCTACACCGTGGTCGTCCTGGTCTTCGTCATCGTGATGACCGCCTTCATCTTCGGTATCGACCTCGCCTTCGCGAAGGGCGTCCTCTGGCTGTTCGGCTAGCGACTCACCACAGGTGAGTTCGCCGGTCGGTCGGAGGGTGCCAACCGGAACGGTCCGAGTGGCCGACCCGGGAAGGTCCCAGCGATGACGGCCGACCCGAACACATGAAAGAGGAGCGTGGGCTGCAGTGAGCACCCCGGACAACACCGAAACGACTGAGTTCGACGCCGCTGACGTCGTCGTCGATGAGGCTGTTGACGACGTCGTCGTCGATGACGCTGTTGACGACGCTGTCGTCGATGAGGCTGTCGACGAGACCGACGAGCCGGGCGTCGACGCGCAGGCCGAGGCCGCCGAGGACGAGCTGGCTGCCGTCGAGGGTGGCGAGGCCGCCGTCGAAGCTGCCGACGAGGCCGCGGACGCTCCCGCCGACGAGCCCGAAGAAGAGGTCGACCCCGCCGAGGAACTGCGCAAGCAACTGCGTCGCGCGCCGGGCGAGTGGTACGTCGTCCACAGCTACGCCGGCTACGAGAACAAGGTCAAGGCCAACCTCGAGACCCGCGTGCAGAACCTCGACGTCGGCGACTACATCTTCCAGGTCGAGGTCCCGACCGAAGAGGTCACCGAGATCAAGAACGGCCAGCCCAAGAAGGTCAACCGCAAGGTGCTGCCCGGCTACATCCTGGTGCGCATGGACCTCAACGACGAGTCGTGGGGCGCGGTGCGCAACACCCCGGGCGTCACCGGCTTCGTCGGAATGACCTCCAAGCCGTCGCCGTTGAGCCTCAACGAGGTGCTGCAGTTCCTGCTGCCGCGCACCGAGGCCAAGAAGACTCCGGCCAAGGCGGCGTCGGCCGGCGAGAGTGTCGAGGCGGCAGCCGCTGCGGTCACCTCGACCATCGAGGTCGACTTCGAGGTCGGCGAATCGGTCACCGTCATGGACGGCCCGTTCGCCACGCTGCCCGCGTCGATCTCGGAGGTCAACGCCGAGCAGCGCAAGGTGAAGGTGCTCGTCTCGATCTTCGGTCGCGAGACCCCGGTCGAGCTCGGGTTCAATCAGGTCGAGAAGATCTGACCCTTCGAGGCTCGCTTCGCTCGCACCTCAGGGAACGGGCAGAACGTTCGGAGAAAGACATAAGAACTTCCACGCCTCCAGCGGACGTGGATTTGCAAGGAACAGAACAAGGAACTAGAGATGCCTCCCAAGAAGAAGAAGCTCGCCGGGATCATCAAGCTCCAGATCCAGGCAGGCGCCGCCAACCCGGCCCCGCCCGTGGGTCCGGCGCTTGGTCAGCACGGCGTGAACATCATGGAGTTCTGCAAGGCGTACAACGCCGCGACCGAGTCGCAGCGTGGCAACGTCGTGCCGGTCGAGATCTTCGTGTACGAAGATCGCTCCTTCGACTTCAAGTTGAAGACCCCGCCGGCCGCGAAGCTCCTCCTCAAGGCCGCAGGCCTGCAGAAGGGCTCCGGCGAGCCGCACGTCAAGAAGGTCGGCAAGGTCTCGATGGACCAGGTCCGCGAGATCGCCAAGACCAAGGCCGAAGACCTCAATGCCAATGACATCGACCAGGCCGCGAAGATCATCGCCGGTACTGCTCGGTCCATGGGCATCACCGTCGAAGGCTGAGATCTCGATACGCCCTCGGCTGGCGCCTCGGGCTACTCGATCAGCGGAAACAATCCCCGTGGGAGGGCCGGCTCGGTCCGCACCACACACCCGTCGTGACGACGGAGAAAGAACAGAGCAATGAGCAAGAAGAGCAAGGCCTACACGGCAGCAGCCGAGAAGGTCGACAAGTCCAAGCTCTACAGCCCGCTGGAGGCTGCTGAGCTGGCCAAGGACACCTCGTCGAAGAACACCGACGCGACCGTCGAGGTTGCGATCCGGCTGGGCGTCGACCCCCGCAAGGCGGACCAGATGGTTCGAGGCACCGTCAATCTGCCCCACGGGACCGGTAAGACCGCCCGCGTGATCGTGTTCGCCGTCGGCGACAAGGCCGCCGAGGCCACCGCCGCCGGAGCCGACGAGGTCGGCGCCGAGGATCTCATCGAGAAGATCCAGGGCGGCTGGCTGGACTTCGACGCCGCGATCGCCACCCCGGATCAGATGGCCAAGGTCGGCCGCATCGCGCGTGTCCTCGGACCGCGTGGCCTGATGCCGAACCCGAAGACCGGCACCGTGACCCCGGATGTCACCAAGGCCGTCAACGACATCAAGGGCGGTAAGATCAACTTCCGCGTCGACAAGGCAGCCAACCTGCACTTCGTCATCGGCAAGGCATCGTTCGACGCCACCAAGCTGGCGGAGAACTACGGCGCCGCGTTCGACGAGATCATGCGTGCCAAGCCGTCGGCTGCCAAGGGTCGCTACATCAAGAAGATCACCGTCTCGACCACCACCGGCCCGGGCATCCCGGTCGACCCGGCGGTCACCCGGAACTTCGCCGAGGCTCCGCAGGCCTGATCTGCGTAGTCGCTTGTAGCGCAACAGCTTCGATGCCCCCGATCACCAATGGTGGTCGGGGGCTTCGGTGTTGGTGGGGGTGTCATATCGCATCGCATCGCCGATGATGCTGGGGGAAGCCGATATAACCGGGATGAATACGCCTACTCGCGACAATTATTGACGTGAGTCGGCTGAGCGGTCCCGGTTATATCTGGTTGGTGGCGGTGTGAGCGTCGGCGTAGAGGCCGGCGCCGTTGGCTGTGTCGTAGAGGCGGGGGCGGGTGCGGTCGACGAGGGCTTCGATGCCGTGCATCTGTGCGGCGTAGCGCGTCGCATCACCGATCATGCTGCGGGAGCCGATATAACCGGGATGAATACGCCTGCTCGCGACAATTATTGACGTGAGTCGGCTGAGCGGTCCCGGTTATATGTGGTAGGTCGGGGTAGGCGACGAATTACTCGGCGACGCATCGCTGTGCGAACGCGATGATCTCGCCGGCGACGTCGTCGCGGATCTCGGGTTCGTTGTGCACCTCGTGGCGGAAACCGGTGTAGACACGGGTGCGCACGTCGGGGTGGCCGGTGCCGATGAGGCGGTTGGCGACGTGATAGGCGCCTTCGCCGTAGTTGGTCACCGGGTCGGCGTCGCCGGCGAGGATCAGCACCGGCAGGTCGGGGCGAGCGCCGGCGTAGAAGCCGTCGCCGTTGGCGGTGTCGTAGAGGTCGACGAAGCCGCGGATGAAACGCACCGACATCGGGGCGCCGAAATTGTTGAACGGATCGGTGGCGTGATCGCGGACGACGTCGGCGTTGCGGGCAACCCAATCGGTCGGACCCGGATTCTCGCCGTAGCGGGAGACGAAACCGTCGAACAGCGCGCCGAGATACGCCTCGCCGACCGGGGATTCCGGATCCGGTTCGGCGGCAAGGGCGGTGCGGTCGACGAGGCTCTCGATGCCGTGCATCTGCGCGGCGATGCCGCACAGGATGAGGCCGGCGACGCCGTCACTGCCGCCGGCGACGAGGCCTCGGGCGATCATCGAACCCCACGAGTGTCCGAAGATGACATACGGCAGGTCGGGGAACTGCTCGCGGACCCGGGCGGCGAGGGTGCGTTCGTCGGCGAGGACCACCTCGTCGGCGTTGTCGCCGGCGTCGCCCCAGATGCCGGTGGTCATCGCGGTCTTGCCGTGGCCGGCGTGATCGTCGGCGGCCACCACGAAGCCGGCGTCGAGGAGCTTGGTGATCAGCGGCAGGTAGCGCCGCGAATGCTCACCGAGGCCGTGGATGAGATGGATGATCCCGACCGGTGGGCGCACCGGCACGTAGATCCAGCCGAAGATGGTGTCGCGCCCGTTGTGTGAGGTGAACTCGACCTCGTGAAGTGACATCGTTGTCCTCTCCCAGCGCGCCGCGGATGCGACGGTTGGGGCAAGGCTAACAGCGACGCCCGGGGTGCCGGGAGCGGTTGACGCATCACACCGTCTCGGGTTGCGCCTCCACCTGCTTGATCGGTCCGGTGAACCACTTCTTCACCGACACATGCCAATACACGTACAGCAGGATCAATGCGCCGCCGACGAGCAGCGGGGTGTAGTTGACGTACTTCCAGGCGAAACCCGGATCCCAGGGCATGCCGCCGAGGGAGGTCGGGAACAGGGCGATGATCGAGGTGAGTGCGATCTCGATCAGGGCCAGCGGGGCGATCCACTTGTACTTGGAACCCAGAGTCCAGGAACCGGCCTCGAAGTCGTCACCGGCCTTCCAACGGAAGAAGATCGGCACCGCGAAGCACAGGTAGAGACCGACGACGCCGATCGAGACGACCGCGAAGAAGGCCACCGGCACGGGTGCCCCGTTGATGTCGACGGGGACGAGGGCGGGCAGCGTGATGATGGCCGCGACGGCCGCGGTGATCATGACGGCGTTGGCGGGCATGCCGTTGGCGCGCACCTGCGACCACAGTTTGTGGCCGGGAACGGCGCCATCGCGGCTGAACGCGAACATCATTCGCGACGCGCTGGTCTGGCAGGCGGCGGTGCAGAACAACTGCCCGGCGGTCGAGATCAGCAGCACCAGTCCGGCCCACTTGGAGCTCAGTGCCTGGCTGAAGATGGTGGCGACCGCACCGCCCGACGCCGATACGGCGTCGGAATCCTGTACGGCGAAAAGGAAACTCAGCAACAGAATCCAGCCGCCGATGGCCGAGTAGGCGATGGACCGCCAGATGCCCTTGGCGGCGGCTCCGGCGGCACCCTTGGTCTCCTCGGAGAGATGCGCGGACGCGTCGTAGCCGGTGATCGTGTACTGGGTGAGGATCGCCGAGATCGGCAGCACGTACAGGATGAACCCGGCGGGGGAGGTCTCGCTACCGAAGATCCCGGAATTGTTGATGGTCTTGGCGAACACGTCGGAGAACGACGCGTGCTGATCGGGGATGAGGAAGAGGATGAGAATGACTGCGGCAGCACCGATCACGTGCCACCAGACGGAGATGTTGTTGATCGCCGACAGCAGGTGCCCGGAGAAGATGTTGATCAGGGCGGCGACGGCCAGGATGATCAGGAAGATGATGAACACCCGGGTCAGGCTGTAGCCGTCGAGCCAGGACTGGCTGAAGGTGCCGAGGGTGAGATCGAGGAAGGTGGCTGCGCCGTAGGCCACTGATGCGAGGATGGCGACGAGGCCGATCAGGTTCAGCCAGCCGGTGTAGAAGCCTGCCTTGGCGCCACCCAGTTTCGAGGCCCACCAATAGATTCCACCCGACGTCGGGTATGCCGACACCAGCTCGGCCATGCAGAGGCCGATGAGCAGGATGAAGATCGACACGATCGGCCAGCCCCAGGCGATGGCGGCCGGGCCGCCGTTGTTCCAGCCGAGCCCGAACGAGGTGAAGCAGCCCGCGAGGATCGAGATGATGGAGAAGGAGATCGCGAAGTTGGAGAAGCCCGACCATGATCGGTGGAGTTCCTGGGTGTAGCCGAGGCGGGCGAGGTGGGCCTCGTCGTCGGAGTATTGTTCGTGGCCCTCGGGCATGACGTGTCCTTCGCGTTCTTCGGTGGTTCGGCGAGCGACACTGCTCTGTCCGAAACATAGACCGCGTTGACCCCGGGTGCTGGGTGGTGTCCGATGTGCCGGATATGCGCGGTCGCGGCGGCACGGTTGTCCCGGCCCTCCTGTCAGGTGCCTGTGGCTTCGAACCCTTTGGTGGTCCGGCAGGAGTGCCGGGCGTAATCGCCGACCGGACTTTATCGATCGATGTGAAGGTGGTTGTTGGTGGTGCGTCGCTTACGGATGATGATGTGTGTCGGAGCATCTACGGTGGTGGCCGCGCCGTTCGCGGTGGCGGTCCCGGCCGACGCGGCGACGACGTACGCCAACTGTGCCGCTCTCAACGCCGACTACCCACATGGAGTCGGCAAGGCCGGTGCGGTCGACTCGACGTCGGGCACACCGGTCACGAACTTCACCGTCAACGACGACGTCTACAAGGCGAACACGGCCCGCGACCGTGACAAGGACGGGATCGCCTGCGAGAAGCATTGAGCTGAGCGCTGTCAGTGGTGTGGTGAGCGCTGTCAACGCAGGAGAGAGCGCTGTCAACGCAGGAGAGAGCGCTGTCAACGTGGGGGAGAGCGCTGTCAACGTGGGGGAGAGCGCTGTCAATGTGGGGGAGAGCGCGGTCAACGTGGGAGAGAGCGCTGTCAGTGGTGACGAGGGCGCGATCAGCGCAGGGCCGCGGCGAGTTCGTCGACGTGCTCGACGAGCTCGGCGCCGTCGCGGGCACTGACGAAGGCGTCGCAGTACTCGAGGTAATCGGCGAGGGCACAACCGGTTTGGTTCCAGTATCGGCGCGGCTCCGGGGTGATCCAGGCGACGCGGTGCACGCGGCGGGCCAACTCGGCGAACTGGTCGACGCGCGGGTCGAAGCCATTGCTGCGGGCATCCCCGGCGACCACCACCGAGGTGCGGGGACCGATGAGATCGCCGTGGCGGGCCAACAGATGCGTCAGCATGGTGCCGTAGTCGCTGGTTGCGGCGAGGTCGAGCCCGTCGGCGGCGAGGACCGAGGTGAGGGCGGACTCGCCGTCGCTGCGTCGGAGTTCGTCGGTGACGCGGATCGGGTCGTCGACGAAGGCGATCACCTCGCAGCGGTCGCCGTGCCGATGCAGTGTCTGCGCGAGGCGGAGCAGGAAGCCGGCGACCGGCCGCACCGACAGTGACACGTCGACGAGCAGCAGCAGGCGGACCGGGCCGGGGCGGGTGGTGCGGCGCCAGAGTTCCAGGGGTACACCGTCGGTGGCGACGGCCGAACGCATGGTGCGACGCATGTCGAGGCCACCCCGATCGGTGTGTCGGACGGTGCGCAGTGGCGCGCCGCGCATCCGCTGGATCAGGCGATGGCAGGCGCGGTCGATGTCGGCCTGGTCGGAGGTGACGCGGCGGTCGTCTGGATCGTCGGAATCGGCCGCCGTGGCCTCGCCGAGACGCTGTGAGAGCGCTTCCACGAATGCCTCGAGGGCGCGCTCCAGTTCGGCCCGTTCGCGGTCGTCGAGGCCCTCGGCGCCGTCGGTGCCGTAGGCGCGCCGGGCGTCGTAGGCGTCGAGCGCGGCGAGAATGGCTGCCGCACCGTCGATTCCGAGCGGGGTGCCGTGGACGCGGGTGGCGGTGCCGACGAGTTCGCCGACGGTCGAGGAGTCGGCCTCGTCGACGTCGATGGTGAAGGTGACGCCGCCGGCCACCGACCCGGCATTCTGATCGACGCCGAGTTCCTCGGTGCCCGCCGACACGGTGAAGTCGTTCTCCTCGCGGTGTGCACTCTCGCCGCGGCGTTCGGCGGCGTCGGGGTCGTCGACCATCAGATCACCGATCTCGTCGGTGTGTTCGTCGGCACCGATCCGTCGTGCGGCGCCGGTGAAATCCTCGTCCCACACGATGTCGTCGGGTAGATCGGCGGCCGCGCCGCGAGGCCGGGGCAGAGGCTCGTCGTCGTCGGTAAGGTCTACGCCGCCGAAGAAGACGTCGAAGGCGTACTCGAAACCAGCGGTCTCGTAGTCGTACTTGACGCTCACCGAACGCAGGCCGGCCCGCAACCGGTGCGGGTCGGCGCCGCCGATGATGCCGATGACCCGCCGGATCTCGATGACCTCCGCGGGGGACACGTTCACCCCGAAGCGGCGCAGGACCCGGCCGAACAGGACGGCCAGGCGGTCGACGGTGTTCTCCCGCGTCGGCTCGAGGGATGAATGATGGTGTGGGGACGCCATTGTCGCCGACCTCGAGACTCAGCGCCGGGCCGAACTGCGGGCGCGTCCGGCGCCGAAGGTGGTGGCGGTCACCGAACCCGCCGGACCCGACCCGTCGGTGCCGATCGGTGCCGAGCCCGATGACGTTGCCGCGGTGGGGGTGTGGAGTTCGCGGCGCGCGAGATCGAGATCGCTGCCGAACTTGACCAGCAGAGACAACAGCGCGCGGTCGAGGACGGCGCCGTCGGCGTCCCGGGTCTCGGAGAGGAACGACGCGGCGCGGGCGGCGTCGATGACCTCGGCGATGGACGGGCTCTTGCGCAGCGGCAGGTCGCGTAGGCGGCGGGCGAGGTCGACGATCTCGGTGATGACCGACTCCTCCACCTCGGGGGCGCGGATGCCGACGATCCGGCATTCCCGCACGGCGTCGGGATAGGCCACCTGGAAATGCAGGCAGCGGCGTTTGAGGGCGGGGGACAGTTCACGAGTATCGTTGGAGGTCAGGATGACCCACGGTGCGGAGCGTGCGGTGAAGGTGCCGAGTTCGGGGACGGTGACCTGCCGTTCGGCGAGCACCTCGAGCATCACCGCCTCCATCGCCTCGTCGGTGCGGTCGACCTCGTCGACGAGCAGGACCGTCGGCGTGGCCGAGCGGATCGCGGCGAGCAGCGGGCGGGCGACGAGGAAATCCTCGGTGTAGAGCCCGACCTCGGTGCGGGCCAGCGCCGCCGACGCCGCCGCCAGGCTGGGTTGTTCGGCCAACTCGGCGCCGATGCGGTCACGCAGCATCTGCACATGCAGGAGTTGGCGTGCGTAATCCCATTCGTAGAGGGCGCGTGATTCGTCGAGACCCTCGTAGCATTGCAGGCGGATCAACTCCCGACCCGACGCTGCGGCAAGGGCTTTGGCCAATTCGGTCTTGCCGACGCCGGCCGGCCCCTCGAGTAGCAGCGGCCGGTCGAGCAGGGTGGCCAGGTGGACGACCACGGCGAGGTCGGCGTCGATGAGGTACCCCTGACCGGCCAGCGCGTCGACGACGTCGTCGACGCGCTCGAATTCGGTGGACGGGCCGGGCAGGGCCGAGGGTTCCGACATGGCTCCTCTTCGCGACGGTGCGGTGATCACCAGGGTATGGAGATCAAAAGTGTTGGGGGAGGAAAGGTGTGGATCGATCCGGGTGAAGGGTCAGGTCAGTGACCTCACCCGGACCGATCCACGTGTCCCGGGAGTTGCTCAGGCTCCCGGGGGTCTCGATATGCCGCGGCCTCGCGTCGCTCGGTCGAGGCTACTCGACCGGCGAGAGGTCGGGCTCGTTCGGCGGGCAGTGTGCTCGACCGGCGAGAGGTCGGGCTCGTTCGGCAGGTAGTGCGCTCGGCCGGCGAGAGGGGGCGGCTCGACCGGCCGAGCGCGGCGAACTACCTCAGTAGCTGCCGGTCATCGCGTGGGTGACCATCGGGATGAGCGACTCGACGGTGCATTCGCGCGGGTTGCCCGGCGTGCACCAGTCGTCCATCATGTGCTCGGCGATGGCGCGGATCTGCTTGTCGGAGGTGTCCATGGTGTCGCCGCGGCCCTCGTACTTGCCGGTGTTCATCCGGTTCTTCTCGTAGCTGTTGACGCTGAGCTGACCGAAGTTGTCCGGGATGCCGAGGTCCTTGGACAGTCGGATGGCCTCCTCGACCGCGGCGTCGGCGGCCTGCACGGTGGTCATGTTGGTGGTGTCGACGCCGAGCAGCTTGGCGATGTCGGCGTAGCGCTCGTAGCGGCTGGGCAGGTTGTACTCCCACACGCGCGGCAGGGCGATGGCGTTGTTGAGGCCGTGGTGGCTGTCGTAGAACGCCGAAACCGCATGGGACAGTGAGTGAATGAGTCCGAGGCCGCCGGAGTTGAAGGCCTGTGCGGCGATGTACTGGGCGTGCATCATGCCGGTGCGGGCCTCGAGGTTGCGGGGCTCGTACACCGCGGTGCGCAGGTGATCGCGGATCAGCTCGATGGAGTACTTCGCGTTGCCGAGCGACGGGGCGAAGTCCAGGCGCGAGACGTAGGGCTCGGAGGCGTGGGCCAGCACGTCGAAGCCGCAGAAGGCGGTGAAGTGCTCGGGGCAGCTGTAGTACAGCAGCGGGTCGTCCATCGCGAGGTCGACGAGGCAGGTGTCGTCGAAGGCCACCCACTTGTGCGGCTTGTTCATGTCGGAGGTGTCGGTGATGACGTAGGCCCAGGAGGTTTCCGAGCCGGTGCCGGCCGTCGTCGAGACCGCGATGTGCTTGGGGTTCTCCTTGTTGGTGGCCTTGGAGAAGCCCTCGAACTCGTTGATGTTGCGGCCGTCGTGGGCGATCACCATGCGGGCGCCCTTGGCGGCGTCGTGGCTCGAACCGCCACCGACGGAGATGATGCCGTCGCACTTCTCGCTCTGGTAGAGCGCGGCGGCGTCCATGCAGTTGTAGTCCTTGGGGTTGGACTCGACCTTGTCGTAGAGGACGACGTCGACGCCCTGGTATTCGATCTTGCCCTTGAGTTCTTCGATGATGCCCGAGCCGCGCAGGCCGGTGGTCATCAGCAACACGCGGGTCATGCCGAGATTCTTGGCCTCGACACCGAGCATGTCGTGGGCGCCGACGCCGAGCTTGGCGTTGGGGAAGGGGTGGAAGTCCTTGATGGGGAAGTCCCAGATCTGATTCAGCTCGATGGCCATGAATCCTCAATCTCCTGTGTCGGTACGGGGTGACTCTTCGAGCATGTAGCCGTCGTCACACTTCCCACAAGAACACCTGAACACATACACAGATGATCAGTCCAGCAGGAGAGTGGGAAACTGTCCGGAAGGTCAGGATCGCCGGTCATCCCTCTGGGCACCCCGGGAGAAAAGGGAACTCCCGTTCGGCAGCGTGAAGCTTGGGTGACAACAACCGCCGATGTGCGGCGTCGGCAAGGCGGATGCGATAGGACTGGAGGAGGGGCCGAGCGAGCGTGGAGGTAGTGATGGACACACGAGGGACGAAGCTGGCGATCATCGGGGCCGGCGCGGTCGGAACCGCCGTGGCGTACGCGTCGCTGATCCGGGGCGTCGCGCGCACGATCGCGTTGATGGACATCAACGAACCGAAGGTGACCGCCGAGGTCCTCGACATGTCGCACGGACTGGAGTTCGTGCCGCGCACCGACATCATCGGCGGCGCCGACATCTCGGTGTGCGCCGACGCCGACGTGGTGGTGTTCACCGCCGGCGCCAAGCAGAAGCCCGGACAGTCGCGACTCGAACTCGCCGAGGCGACAATCGGACTCACCCAGAAGATCATGCCGGGCCTGATCGAGGTGGCCCCCAATGCGATCTACATCATGGTGACCAATCCCGTCGACATCGTCACCTATGCGGCGCTGAAATACAGTGGACTGCCGCGTAATCAGCTGTTCGGGTCGGGTACCGTACTCGACTCGTCGCGGCTGCGCTTCCTCATCGCCCAGCATGCCGGGGTGGCGGTGCAGAATGTGCACGCCTACATCGCCGGTGAGCACGGCGACTCCGAGATCCCGCTGTGGAGTTCGGCATCTATCGGTGGTGTGCCGCTGACCGATTGGCAGCCACTGCCCGGCTACGACGCGATGGACGAGAAGGTGCGCGCGGAGATCCACCACGAGGTGGTGCACGCCGCGTACAAGATCATCGAGGGCAAGGGCGCCACCAACTATGCGATCGGCCTGGCGGCCACCCGCATCGTCGAGGCGGTCCTCAAGGACGAGCACCGCGTGCTGCCGGTGTCGACGGTGGCCTCGGGCTTCGAGGGACTCGAGGATGTGTGTCTGTCGCTGCCCACGATCGTCGACCGGGCCGGCGCCCAGATGCGGCTGGAGATCGCCATGTCCGAGAGCGAGCGCGAGGGGCTGATGAAATCGGCGGAGACGCTACGGGCGATGCAGGCGAAGTTCGGGTTGTAGACCCGGCGGGTTCGTCTCAGGGTTTGTGGACAATGTCGTCGGGGTGTGGATGACGTCGCCTCGGCGTGGAACCCGGCGCCCACCGAAATAGTCTGATCGGTATGCGCGATGACAAGTTGCTCACCCGGATCGCCGGACTGCTGCGCCAGGCGGAGAACACCGACAACCCGCACGAGGCGGAGACCTTCATGGCCGCCGCCCAACGATTGGCCACCGCGGCCTCGATCGACCTGGCGGTGGCGCGGGCGCACGATCCGGCCGCCCGGGCGAAGGCCACCCCGGTGTCACGGCAGATCGCCATCGGGGAGCCGGGCAAACGGGGCCTGAAAACCTACGTGCAACTGTTCGTCGCCATCGCGCGCGCCAACGATGTGACCGTCGACGTCGCGGGGAACTCGACGTTCGTGCTGGCCTACGGCTACGCCGCCGACATCGACATGTGCGAGGCGCTCTACACCTCCCTGCTGGTGCAGATGGTGGCGGCCAGCGACGCCTACCTGCGGTCGGGGGAGTATCGCGACGAGGAGTCGGCGCGGATCGTCCGACGGGGAAGCGGGTGGCGGGCGCGGCGGGTGGTGGAGCGAAAACCGTTGGCGCCCATTACTGCCCGGCTGAACTTCCAGTCGGCGTTCGCCGAACGGATCGGTAAGCGACTGGCCGTGGCGCGCGACGAGCAGCGTTCCGAGGCGATCGCCGGGGACGATCCGGAGGTGGCGGGTTCGGCGTCGTCGACGGCGGTGGTGTTGCGTAACAAGGAGATCGAGGTGACCGACTTCTACCGGTCGGAATCCACCGCACGCGGCACCTGGCGGCCGACGAGTGCGTCGGCGGGTTATTCGGCGGGGGCGCGGCAGGCCGGTGACCGGGCCGGTCGTCGGGCCAAGATCGGCGCCGACCCCCAATTCGGTGCGCCGCGTGGGCAACTCGGGTCGTGACGCGCCGTGGGCCGGTTCGGGGCGTGGCGAATCGGGTCCCGGTCAGTTCAGGGCGTGCTCGATGGCGTCCTCGTAGCGGGTCTGCTGCTCGTCGCTCACCGACGCGGGGAAGGTGACGACCACATTGAGGAGTTGGAAGGCGTCGGTGTGCTCACCCGCGTAGAGCTCGGCGCGGCCGGTGCTCTCGAACTGCATCAGGGTGAACTGATCGGTGATCAGGATGCCGCCGCAACCGGCGTCGGAGCAGTCCTGCGCCGAACCGGTGTGACGCCCGGTGACCGGGAGCCCGGCGGCCGCGACGTCGTCGGCGAGGGTGTCCAGGGTGCCCGGCGCCGGGGCGTTGCTCACCGAGGTGGAATACGACGTGGCGTCCTCAACGGTGTTCTCCGTCGCCGCGCAGGCCGTCGGGATCGCGGCGAGGGCGACGAGGACCGCGGCCGTCGCGGCGCGCCTCATTCTTCTCGGATGCGTGGTGGGCGTCATCGTCGGCTCCCGTCTCCTTCTCGCGGTGCGTCGTCGGCTCCGCCTGTGGTACCGGATCGTGGCGGGGACCGTCGCCCGCATCGGTGGACGTGGCGGGACGGACCCCGAACGCGATGCTAGCCGCAGGGGGGAAGGGGGTCGGCCGGCCGGTGAAGCGGGAGAGGTGACGGCCCAGGAAACCGTCGTCGGTGACGATGGTGTTCATGATGGTGGCCGAGGCCACCAGGATGCACGTGTAGAAGAACAACCAGCTGATGGTCACGAACACCACACCGAGCGTCCCGTAGTGGCGGGTGGTTTCCGGCATCGTGCGGGGCAGCACGACGCGGCTGCCGATGAGGTAGATGGTGATGAAGATCGAGGTGAGGACACCGTTGACCGCCAGGAGGCGCATCGGCACCTGCGTCGAGACGAGCAGACGGGGGATGACCGTCCATAGCACCGACCAGATGATGACGGTGCCGATGATCTCGAGGATCAGTCCGGTCACCCCGAAGCCGTACCAGGTGCGTCCGATCAGGCTGAACTCGTGTACCGGTGTGATCAGCCCCTGCGCGACGACGGCGGCGGGGATGAGAAACAGCACCGCCACCCAGCGCCACCAGCCGCGCCAGTTGAGTTTCTCGACCTGCCAGGCGGACAGGTACATGCGGCCCAGTGCGCGCGAGAGGGAGGTGGCGCCGGCGATCACCATGAGTGCGCCGAACCAGCCGAATGCGCCGAGCCGCTGCGTGGTGTCCACCGGCGGCAGGCCCAGGTTCTCCGGGTTCATCCCGAAGCCCTCGAAGGCCTTGTCCAGAAAGCGGCGGCCGATCGGCACCGTCGTCATCAGGATCGCGAACGGCAGCACCGAGGTGAAGGCCTGGGCGGCGAGAGTCATCGCGCGGTCGGTGAGTCCGCTGGTCGCGATGTCGCCGATCATCCGCAGGATCAGACGGGCGCCGGGCACCTGCAGTCCCCGGTCGTACAGGGCGAGCCCGCGTTGCCGCATGCGCTCGAGGAATGGCGGCGACTGGACGGGGTCCATCGGTGATTCCTTTCGCGGGTGTGGCTGTGCAGATCGTAGTGGTCGCGCGCGACATCGACGTGCGAGGTGTCGGCGTGGCGCCGATACCATCGGGCAGGTGAGCGCAGGGGAGCCGATCCGATGAGCCCGCGTGACGTGGGGCGCTCGCAGTTGTACGAGGCCGAACGGCTGGTGTTGCGCATGTTCGATCGGGCCGCGCAGGCGTCGGTCGGGACGTCGCGGACCGTGCAGATCGCCGGCACCGAACTGACGCTGCCCAGCGAGGCGCGGTTCTCGTCGGCCGATGCGGTCGGCGACTACGTGGCCCGGGTGCTGGCGATGCCTGCGGTGCGGGAACGTTTCCCGCGGGCCGATGTCCCGGTCACGGTGCGCGCCCGCCGCGGCCATCGGGCCGCCGAGTACCGCTGGGCGCTTGCCGAGATCGCGATCCCGGAAAGCCGCGAAGGGCGTTGGGCCCTAAGGGAATTGGTGGTGTTGCATGAGCTTGCGCATCACCTCGACGACGGCGACGGTCCGGCGCACGGGCGCGGATTCGTGCTGACGCTCACCGAGTTGGTCGGTACCGTTCTCGGGCCGGAAGCGGGATTTGTCTATCGGGTGATCCTGTCGGATTCCGGGGTGGGGTGATCTGCGGTCCCGGGTGTGGTGTCCCCGAGCTGCCCGCTACGGTGGGCGGCATGGGGCTTCCGATCTCCGGCGACGATCTCGTGCTGTCCGGTTCGTTCAATGTGCGTGACGTCGGGGGTTTGCCGACGGCCGACGGCCGGTCGGTCCGGCCCGGGATGCTGCTGCGGTCGGCGCACCTGGGGGACCTCGACGACGACGGCCGGGCGGCGTTGACCGCGCTGGGCGTCGACGAGGTGATCGACCTGCGCGCGCCGGCCGAATGCGACGCGGAGGGCTACGACGCGCTGCCCGGGCATGTGCGCGGGCGGGTGCTGCCGTTCGCGGTGGACCGTTCGAGTTTCTCCGCACGTGGCATGTCCGCCGACGCGGTGCGCGGCCACATGTCCGACATCTACCGCACCTACCCGAACCTTTCCGGGGCGTCGGCGGCGATCCTCGCGATCGTCGAATCGATCGCCGACGGACGATCGGTGCTGGTGCACTGCGCGGCCGGCAAGGACCGCACCGGCTGGGCGGTGGCGTCGGTGCTGCGGGCCGCCGGTGTGCCGGAGACGGCGGTGCACGCCGACTATCTCCGCAGCAACGACGCGGTGGATCACCTGCGGCAGATGGTGATTCGCCGACATCCGGATGCCGAATCGATTCCCGTCGATTACCTCGGAGTGCACGTCGACTACCTGCGGTCGGCGGATGCGGCGATGGCCGCGACACACGGTGACACGGCGGGATACCTGGCGGCGTGCGGGATCGGACCGGATCTGCTGACCCGCTTTGCGGAGCGGTTCGTGGGGTAGGTGGCCGGGTCCGGATCCGTGGGCTGGGGGTGTCGGGTTGCAGTGAGCGCTGTCAACGGATTTCAGGGCGCTGTCAACGGAACCGCGCCCGCTCGAGGGGCTACCAGGTGCCGCCCGCGCAGAACGTGAGGTAGCTCGGCTTGTCCGGATCGAGGACGAGGCGTTGCTGCCGGCCGCGGGCCTTGATGAGGTCGGGGACCACCGTCAGATACCGGGGGAAACTGGCCGCGTAGACGTCGACGCGCAGGCGGTGCCCGGGCTGCAGGACGGCGTCGGTGGGCACGAGGTCGACGTCGATGCGGACCGGTTCGTCGGCGGGTACGGGCAGCTTGCGCTTGCGGGACAGGAAGTGGTGGGCGCCGAGCAGGCTGCCGTCGGAGGCGTAGGTGGACTTCGAGCGGTCCAGTGCGCGGTTCGACGATGACAGTGCGCCGTTGGTGAGGACCGTCGAAGTGCCGTCGGGCGCAACATCATTGACGGTGACCGCCCAGATCGCCTCGTGGGCGGTGGTGGCGACGTTGAGGCGCAGGTTCATCGCACCGCTGACCTGGGTGGCCTCGGTGACCGGTGCGCTCGTGAACGACAGGCCGCCGCGTTCCTGGAAGCGGGCGTCGAGGGTGAAGCGGTCACCGAACACCATCGACGCGCCCGCGGTCACCTGCGTCATGTCGCGTGAGACCAGTCCGCGCAGGTCCGGGTGTACGTGCAGCGACGAAACGCCGTGTGCGGGAGATGAACTCAACGAGCCGTCGTGGACGGCGTGGGTGGCCGTGTCGGTCGGCTCCTCGGTGAGGAAGAGCTTCACCGGTCGTACCCCGGTGCGCGGGAAAGCGGTTCCGGCGGTCCAGGATCCGCCCTGCTGCAGCATGGTGACCGGGCCGTAGAACTCGATGCCGTTGCGGTGGCCCTTGAGCCACCGGTCGAACCAGGCGCGTTCGAGGACGTCGAGCCGCGGCGGGGCCGATGCGCCGCCCTGGCCGGTGCCGACGTCGAAGTGGTAGCCGTCGCCGACCAGCATCTGCTTGCGGCCGGGTTCGAGGGTCATCCGCTCGTAGATGCCGGTGGCGCTGCGCCCGAACAGGTCGTGCCAGCCGCCGACGGTGAATGTCGGGGCGTCGATGCGGTCGACCTGGGGGTCTCGTTCGTCGAAGTAGGGGTCGTCGAAGATGCGGTCGTCGCGCGCGGTGAGGAATCCCCAGAGCAGAGAGGGGATTTCGGTTGCCGGCGAGGCGATGCGATCGCGCAGCAACTTCAGCGAATCGCCACGGAGGACGTCACGCAGGGTGGTCGACGGATTGGGTACCCACTTGAGGATGTTGACCACCGACAACCACAGCGGGATGAACGCCGACGGCATGCCACCGGTGATGTAGATGTCGCGGACGATGTCGTCGCAGCCCTCGACGGCGAAGACGGCGCCGAGTTCGGCGGGACGTTTGTCGGCGGCCTGTAGCGAGTTGATCGCCGAATACGACCAGCCGGCCAATCCGACTTTGCCGTTGCACCAGTCCTGTTCGGCGGCCCAGGAGATGACCTCGACGGAGTCCTGCTGTTCGCGTTGGCCGAGGATCTGCCACTTGCCCTCGCTGGCGCCGGTGCCGCGGACGTCGACGATCACCTGCACGTATCCGCTCTGTACCAGGGAGCGGTTGATGCCGAAGACGTCGAGGATGCCGCCGGCGAGGGTGCCGGTGAGCCGGGTCAGTCCGGCCGCGGCGGTGCCGGTGGCGTCGATGGACGCCGACGCCGACCGCAGCGCCTTGCCCAGTGCCGGGGCGTGGGTGGTGGTGTCGATGAGGTCGACCGCCGCCCGGTTGTACGGGTTGATGTTGACGACGGCCGGATAGGGGGTCAGGACGGTCTGGCCGAAGCGGTTGGCGGGGCGAACGACGGTGGCGCGCAGGCGGGTGCCGTCGCTCATGGTGATCGCGACGTCGCGGTCGATGACCACGCGCGGGTAGGTCTGCTCGCCGTCGACGGCCTCGCGCCAGCGGATCCCGTCGGCGCCGCCGGTGGGATCGCCGAGGGGCAGTGTGCCGAAGTGTGGGGCACCGACCGGCGTCGCGCGCTGCGGCGTCGCACGGGGAATCGAACTGGTGTCCAGCTGGTACGTCATGGCGCTTCACCCTGCCTGGGATGCCCGACGGCGTGGACGCCGCCTCGCACACCCCCTCGTGTCCGCGGAAGCGAGTGAGACTGCTCTTACACTTTGTGTCGCACATCACTTCCGACCGCCGACGATAGTGCATGGCAGGTATCGGATAGGCAACCAGGTCGGACGCATTTGTGTCACGGAGGTAAAAGGCCAGGTCACAGCTTGGCGTTTGGGGGCAAAACCGTCCAGTTGGACAGGTGGGCTGGTCGGATGGATGACGGCTCGGGCGGCCTGGTGCCCGGTCCCGCGCACTCATTTGCTTCCCGCGCACTCATCTCGCAACGCGGGAAGTGAATGGTTGCGCGGGAAGGTTCGCGCCGGAACTCCGGTGGGAGCCTGCGCCCACGGATTTGGTTGTCGACCCCTGCTCCGGTACCGTTATTCCTCGGTGTGACGCGCAATGCCGCGTCGTATCGGTTCAACCAGAGACCGTTGGTCATCGGGAGTGATCCCGATCGAAGGACGACGAAAGTCGGCGGCCCACGCAGGGAGAACGAGGAACAACCGAAGATCACGCCCCTGTGGCGAGCTTCTGAGTGTGACGCCCCGTGCCTTTCTGTGTGCCGGGGCGTTTGTCGTCTCTCGGGTCATCCCGACCTCGGTCCTCTGCCTTGAACCCTGACCAAACTCAACTCGAGTGATGAGGAAGGAGGCGAAGTATGGCCAAGTCCGACAAGGTTTCTGCAGTTGCAGAGATCGCCGAGCAGTTCGAGGGCGCCACGGCTGCAGTCGTCACGGAGTACCGTGGCCTGTCCGTCAGCCAGATCACCGCACTGCGTCGTTCCCTCGGTGAGGGTGCAACCTACTCCGTCGCCAAGAACACCCTGGTGAAGCGTGCCGCCGAGAAGGCGGGCGTGGAAGGGCTCGACGAGCTGTTCACCGGTCCGACCGCGATCGCCTTCATCGAAGGCGAGCCGGTGGTGGCCGCGAAGGCGATCAAGACGTTCGCCAAGGACAACAAGGCTCTCGTCATCAAGGGCGGGTTCATGGACGGCCGTGCGCTGTCCGTGGCCGAGATCGAACAGATCGCCGACCTTGAGACCCGTGAGGTCCTGTTGGCCAAGCTCGCCGGTGCCATGAAGGGCAACTTGGCAAAGGCTGCCGGCCTGTTCAACCAGCCGGCATCGCAGGTGGCGCGCCTCGCCGCGGCCCTGCAGGAGAAGCAGCAGCAAGAAGCCGGCGAGTAATACCCCACTCGCCACTGCAAGAACCATTCCCGCTCCGCGGGAGACACACCCCATCCCGGTCGGGATGACTTACCCCCGAACCGGGGACAGACAGGAAGGACGCCACCATGGCGAAGCTCACCGCTGACGAGCTCATCGATCAGTTCAAGGAACTGACCCTGCTGGAGCTCAGCGATTTCGTGAAGAAGTTCGAAGAGGTCTTCGAGGTCACCGCGGCTGCTCCGGTCGCCGTTGCGGCTGCCGGTGCTCCGGCTGCCGGCGGTGCCGCCGAGGCTGCTGCCGAGCAGGACGAGTTCGACGTCGTCCTCGAGGCTGCCGGCGACAAGAAGATCCAGGTCATCAAGGTCGTGCGCGAGGTTGTCTCGGGCCTGGGCCTGAAGGAAGCCAAGGACCTCGTCGAGGGTGCTCCGAAGGCGATCCTGGAGAAGGTCGACAAGGACGCCGCCGAGGCTGCCAAGGCCAAGCTCGAAGAGGCCGGCGCCAAGGTCTCCGTCAAGTGATTCCCGGCGCTTCGGCGCCTGTGGGTCACCGCGCTTACGCGCGTGCCTGACACATACCCGCGAAACCCGGGACAGCGAGTCTGTCCCGGGTTTCGTGCTGTCTGAGGACGCCGTCGGCGTCGAACTGAGCGCCGTCGGTGAGTAGGCGGGCGCCGTCAACGACGAACAGGGCGCCGTCAACGACGACCAGGGCGCCGTCAACGACGAACAGGGCGCTGTCAACGACGGGGTGAGCGCTGTCAACGACGAACAGGGCGCTGTCAACGTCGTGGCGGGCGCTGTCAACGACAACGGCCTGACGCGGCCGAGGGAACCGGCGAACCGGCGTCGCACCCTCGCCGACTAGTATTTCCGCGCGTGACTGCAGTGCTGCCCCGTCGGGCGTTCACGGCCATCAACATCATCGGGGCCGTCGTCCTGTTCCTCGGGGTGTGCCGGGTGTTCGGACAGCCGTGGCTGGTGCATCTGGGACCCACCAAGTTCTGGGGACCGCCGGTCGATCTGCAGATCTATCGGTACGGCGGCCAGTTCCTCTTCCACGGGCAGCACCTGTACGACGGGCCGATGCCGCAGGCCAACGATTCCATCCTGCCGTTCACCTATCCGCCGTTCGCGGCGCTGGCCTTCGTGCCGATGAGTTGGCTGCCGGTGCGGGTGCTGTCGGTGATCTTCCTCGTCATCGGGTGCCTGTTGACGTTCTGGCTGATCCGGGTGCTGCTGCGCCGCGTCGGGTGCGGTGACCTCCCGATCGGCTGGACGCTGCTGCTGACGGGTATCGCCTACGAGCTCGAGCCGGTTCGGATCACGCTGGATCTGGGACAGATCAACCTGATCCTGGCCGGCCTCGTCATCGCCGACACCCTGTGGGATCGGCGACCCGCCTGGGCCGAGCCCTACCGCGGACTCCTCGTCGGCATCGCCGCGGCGATCAAGATGACCCCCGCGGTCGTCATCATCTACTTCATCGCGCGTCGGCAGTGGCGGGCCGCGATCAACGTCGGGGTGGGATTCGTCGTCGCGACCGGCATCGCGTGGGCGATCGTCCCGTCGGATTCGCTGAAGTACTGGACGTCGACGGTGTTCGACCCGGACCGCATCGGCGGGCTGGCCTTCGTCTACAACCAGGGCATCGCCGGCGTGCTGGCCCGGATGGGGATGTCGGACAGCCAACGTTCGCACTGGTGGCTGCCGCTGTGTGCGATCGCGGGGCTCTACTGTCTGGTGCTCGCGTGGCATCTGGCCAAGCGCCGCGAGTACGAACTGTGTTTCCTGGCCGCCTGGGCGGTGGCGTTGCTGGCCACCCCGGCCGCCTGGATTCACCACTGGGTGCTGACCAGCGTGTACATCCTGGTGTTCCTCGTCGTCGGCGTACGGGCCTTGCGAGCGCTGCGGGAGCCGCAGAACGACGAGCCGCTACCCGATGCCCCGCCGACCATTGCCGGGGTCTCGTCGAAAACCGTCGCGTGGGTGTTCATCACGCTCGGCGTGCTGGGTCTGGTGGCGCAACTGCCCGGCCCGTCGTTGTTCCTGCCGAGCGCACAGCTCAACGAACTGCGCTGGGGATGGTGGGAGAACATCTACGGCAACTCGTCGTTGATCTGGCTGCTCCTCGTTCTGGTGATCTCCTGGTGGCTGCCGTTCGCCCGGGTCCGGGAGATCTGGGAGGGATCGGGCACGAGAGAGGCGCGGCTCACGTCGCCGCCACAGATGGAACCGGGCCCACTTTCCGGATCCGATTCGATCCGCTAATGTCAGTGCCCGAGGGATAAGTTACCGAGCGGTAGATTCCCTCACGTTCCGCGCTGGAGAGGGTTCGACAACAGTGTGGTGGGTCGTGAACTGTCAGTCCGTTAGAGTGACCCCAACCACAAATGTCGCCGGCGAGTGTCACTTCGCACGAAGTGTCACTGGGGGCAGTGATCGTCTGGAGGAATGCAGTGGGTGTTGAGGTCAGTGTCGAGGGACTCACGAAGTCGTTCGGTTCTCAGAACATTTGGCGTGATGTGACGTTGACCTTGCCGGAAGGCGAGGTCAGTGCGTTGCTGGGGCCGTCGGGTACCGGTAAGTCGGTGTTTCTGAAGACGTTGATCGGTCTGCTGCATCCCGAGCAGGGGTCGGTGATCATCGACGGCACCGACATCACCCAGTGTTCGGCCAAAGAGCTGTATGAGATCCGCAAGCTGTTCGGTGTGCTGTTCCAGGACGGTGCGCTGTTCGGTTCGATGAGCCTGTTCGACAACATCGCGTTCCCGCTTCGTGAGCACACGAAGAAGAAGGAGAACGAGGTCCGCGACATCGTGATGGAGAAGATCGACCTGGTCGGTCTGGCCGGTGCCGAGGACAAGCTGCCCGGTGAGATCTCCGGTGGTATGCGCAAGCGTGCCGGCCTGGCCCGCGCGCTGGTGCTGGACCCGCAGATCATCCTGTGCGACGAGCCGGACTCGGGTCTGGACCCGGTGCGTACCGCCTACATCTCGCAGTTGCTGATCGACATCAACTCCCAGATCGACGCGACGATCCTGATCGTGACGCACAACATCAACATCGCCCGCACCATCCCGGACAACATCGGCATGCTCTTCCGTAAGGAGCTGGTGATGTTCGGTCCGCGTGAGCAGTTGCTCACCTCGGACCAGCCGGTGGTCAAGCAGTTCCTTTCCGGTGACCGCTTCGGTCCGATCGGCATGTCCGAGGAGAAGGACGAGGCGGTCCAGAAGCAGGAAGAGGCCATGCAGGCGGCCGGTATCGGCGGCGGCGGTACCAAGGACGACTTCTCCGAGATCATCCCGCAGGTGCAGCCCAATCCCGGTATGCCCGAACGCAAGGCGGTGGCCCGTCATCGTGAGCGGGTGCTCGAACTGCTGCCGTCGCTGCCGGAGAACGCCCAACGCGCGATCCGCGAATCGATGGCCAAGGAGGACGATGTCCGCGCCGCCAACGACGCCCACGCCCGCGAACAGGGACAGGGACAGGGCGCCGCGCAGGGTTCCGGCGGCGAATGGACGCCCGCGGCCGGCGGTGTCGCCGTCGCCGACGCCCCGACCGACGTTTATCAGCGCGAGGAACAGAACTTCGCACAGCAATACCCCGGTGACGAGACCGACACCTACGACTTCGGCGGCAACGACGCTCCCACCCAGCAGTGGGACGTGCCGCCAGCGGAGCAGGCGACCCAACAGGTCGACACCACCAAGACGCCGAAACACGGCGGCGGGCGGAGTTAACAGAGAATGGCCAATGCCACCACGCGTGGCGCGGACAAGATCGCCGCAGCCGGAACGAGTGCTCTGGCCCAGACGGGCAACATCGTTCAGCTGTTCGTGGATGTCGCGCGCCAGACCTTCGTCCGGCCCTTCCAGTTCCGGGAATTCATCCAGCAGGCCTGGTTCATCGCCAGCGTGACGATCCTGCCGACGGCGCTCATCGCGATCCCGTTCGGCGCGATCGTGTCGCTGCAGACCGGGTCGTTGATCAAGCAGCTCGGCGCCGAGTCGTACACCGGCGCCGCCAGCGTGCTCGTGGTGATCCAGCAGGGATCGCCGCTGGTGACCTCACTGCTGGTGGCCGGTGCGGCCGGGTCGGCGGTTGCCGCCGACCTGGGCTCGCGAACCATCCGTGAGGAGATCGACGCGATGGAGGTGCTGGGCATCAACCCGATCCAGCGCCTGGTGGTGCCGCGGGTGCTGGCCATGGTGCTGGTGGCGATCCTGCTCAACGGTCTGGTCGCGGTCGTCGGCATCGGCGGTGGCTACTTCTTCAACGTCGTCGTCCAGGGTGGTACGCCCGGCGCCTACCTCGCTTCGTTCGGTGCGTTGGCGCAGCTCCCCGACCTGTGGATCTCGACGGTCAAGGCCGCGATCTTCGGTGTCATCGCCGGTGTCATCGCCGCCTACAAGGGACTCAACCCGAAGGGTGGTCCGAAGGGCGTCGGTGACGCGGTCAACCAGAGCGTCGTCATCACGTTCCTGCTGCTGTTCCTCGCCAACCTGATCATCACGGCGGTCTACCTGCAGATCGTCCCGCCGAAGGGGAGCTAGCAGTGGCCAACAGCGGCGTGACCATCGCCAAGAGCCGCCCGGAGTACTATCTCTACGAGGCCAAGAAGATCGCGGGTAAACCGCTGAAGATCCTCGACGGCGCCGGCGACCAGATGTCCTTCTACGGCCGCACCCTGGTGTGGATCCCGCGAACGCTGGTGCATTACACCCGTGAGGTGCTGCGGCTGCTGGCCGAGGTGGCCTTCGGCTCCGGTGGACTCGCCGTCATCGGCGGCACCGTCGGCGTGATGGTGCTGATGTCGGGGTTCACCGGCGTCGTCGTCGGCCTGCAGGGCTATGCGGCCCTCGACCAGATCGGGTCGCAGGCACTCACCGGATTCCTCTCGGCGTACGTCAACACCCGCGAGGTGGCGCCGCTGGTGGCGGCCCTGGCGTTGTCGGCGACGGTCGGCTGCGGTTTCACCGCGCAGCTCGGCGCCATGCGCATCTCCGAGGAGATCGACGCGCTGGAATCGATGGCGGTGCCGTCGATCCCGTTCCTGGTGTCGAGCCGGGTGATCGCCGGGTTCATCGCCGTCATCCCGCTCTATGTGCTGGGCCTGCTGTCGGCGTATCTGGCCTCCCGCGTCATCACGACGGTGTTCAACGGGCAGTCCGGTGGCTCCTATGACCACTACTTCAATCTGTTCCTACCGCCCGCGGACGTGCTGTGGTCCTTCGGTAAGGTCCTGATCTTCGCGTTCGTGATCATCCTGGTGCACTGCTACTACGGCTACTACGCCAGCGGTGGCCCCGCCGGTGTGGGTGTGGCCGTCGGACACGCCGTGCGTGCCGCACTGGTGTTGATCGCGGTGCTCGACTTCTTCCTCGGTCTGGCGATCTGGGGAACCACGACGACCGTCAGAGTGGGGGGTTAGCCGAGATGGCGACGCTGCGCCGCCGTCTTCTCGGCATCGCATTCCTGATCGTGGTCGCACTGTTCTTCACCGTGACGATCATGAAGTTCAACAAGACGTTCACCGACTTCACCACGGTGACCCTCAAGACCGACGCGGTCGGCAACGCCCTGCCGGCCAACGCCGACGTCAAGGCACGCGGCGTGGTCGTCGGCGAGGTGCGTTCGGTCGACCCCGCAGCCGACGGCAGCGTCAACGTGGAGCTGGGCCTGAAACCGGACTTGGCCGATCAGATCCCGGCCACCACCACCGCGCGCATCCTGCCCAAGACGCTGTTCGGTGAGCGGTATGTGGACCTGCAGGTGCCGACGACGACCGGCGGTCCGACGCTGACCAACGGCGACACGATCGAGACCGACTCCTCCGGCAACGCCAAGGAACTGCAGGATCTGTTCGACAAACTGTTGCCGGTGCTCGACGCGATCCCGCCGCAGGACCTCAACGTCACCCTGACCTCGCTGTCGCAGGCGCTCGCGGGGCGTGGCGAGAAGCTCGGCGCCACCGTCGAAGACCTCAACACCGTGTTCGCCGGGATCAACCGGAATCTCCCGGCGCTGGAGGGCACGATCCAGGGACTCGCATCCTTCTCGCAGACCTACTCCGAGGCGCTACCCGACGTCATCGACGCGCTCGACAGTTTCCGGACCACGTCGAACACCATCGTCGAACGCCAGGGTGACCTGCGTACGTTGATCGCCACCCTCGGCGTCGCCGCCACCGACACCACCGGCTGGCTGCAGCGCAACGGCAACAACGTGGTGGACCTCTTCGTCGACTCGGAGCAGTTGCTGACCGGCCTGGCCAAGCAGTCACCGACGTTCGTCTGCACATTCCACAACTTCGCGACGCTGGTCCCGGAGTCCCGCAAGATCGTCGGTGCCGACACCGACAATCCGGGTGTGCGTGTGAACCTGCAGTTCGTGAATCCGCGTGGCCGATATCTGCCCAACCAGGACGAGCCGCGGTTCTTCGACACCGATCCGCCCGCGGTCTGCTACGAACCGGCGACCAATGGCCGTCCGTTCCCGCAGTACCCCGGCGGCGGACTGGCCGACGGCTCCTACCAGCCGCCGTCCCGGAATGCGGGTCCCCGTAACGTGCCGACGCTGCCGCAACCGCAGTTCACCACCACCCCGGTGGGCGTCATCCATCAGTCGGCCTTCGACGACCCGGATTTCCGTACCCAGCTCAAGCTCATCTACGGCAGCGCCACCGGCACCCGTCCGGCGGACGTGCCGACCTGGGTCGCTATGCTCGGTGGCTCGGCGCTGGCCGGTGCGGAGGTGCACATCCAGTGAAGTCTCTCGTGGGACCGCTGATCAAACTGATCACCTTCGCGGTCGTCACCGTCGTCGCCACCAGCCTGCTGGCGCTGACCATCGCCAATGCCGGCGGTGACGGCGACAGCAAGTACAACGCCGTCTTCACCGACGCCGCCCTGCTCAACAAGGGCGACGACGTGCGCATCGCCGGTGTGCGCGTCGGCCAGGTCACCGATGTGGCGGTGTACGACCAGAACAAGGCCATGGTCAAGTTCAACGTCAACCGCTCGTTGCCGGCCGGAACCCAGCTCTACATCCGGTACCGCAACCTGACCGGTCTGCGGTATCTGGCGCTCGAGCGCGGTGCCGGCGACGCCGATGACACGGTGTCGCCCGGATTCACCTTCGGTACCGACCCGCAGGTCCGCGACACGCATCCGGCGGTGAACCTCACCGAACTGTTCAACGGGTTCAAGCCGTTGTTCCGGCAGCTCTCGGCGGAGGACGTGAACACCCTGTCCGACGAGATCATCAAGATCTTCCAGGGCGAGAGCGGCAACATCTCCAGCCTCATCTCGTCCACCTCGTCGCTGACCAATTCGCTGGCCGACCGCGACAAGGTGATCGGTGATCTGATCGTCAACCTCACCAAGGTGCTCGACACGGTGAACAAGAACGACGAGAACTTCACCTCGCTGCTCGACAACACCGAGCAGTTGGTGACCGGCCTTGCGGCGCAACGTGGTTCGGTGGGATCGGCCATCGCGTCGGTGTCCAACCTGACGACGGTGACCGCGTCGATCCTGTCGCAGTCGCGACCGGCCATCCAGGGTGACATCGCCGGACTGAAATCGCTGGCCGATCAGATCAACGCCCGCAGCGACGACGTCAACCAGTTGCTCACCAACCTGCCGGTGAAGCTGCAGAAGATCGGGCGCGCGGCCACCTTCGGATCGTGGTTCCAGTTCTATCTGTGCGGCATCGACGTGGTGGCCGGCAACGGCAAGTCGACCCTGCTCACGCAGCCGGTGGTACCGCTGCCCGACATCAACCATGTGCTCTACACCAGCGCGGCGACCCGTTGCTGGAAAGACGGACAGCCCGGGGGGTGATGAGAGATGACCGAGCATGACAACACCGCGGCAGACGGCTCCCAGGGGGCCGAGTCCGCGCCGGCACCGAAGCAGAACACGCATCCGCATCGTCGATTCGGGGGTCATCGCAGCCCCGTGTCGATCGGCGGGATCGGTATCGCGATCCTGCTCATGGTGGCGATCTCGGCGTTCTATCTGACGTCGTTGCCGCTGGTCGGTCAGGCCGCCATCTACACGGCAAAGTTCACCGAGGCCGCCGGGCTCAAATCCGGCAACGAGGTGCGGGTGGCCGGCGTGAAGGTCGGCGAGGTCACCGACGTGGCCCTCGACGGCAACCGCGTCGACGTCCGCTTCCGCGTGTCCAACACCTGGATCGGCAACCAGACGCAGGCGTCCATCCAGATCAAGACGGTGCTCGGGCAGAAGTACCTCGCGCTCAACCCGCGCGGCAGCGAGCTCGCCGATCCGGGTGTGCCGTTGACCGACACGGTCAGCCCGTATGACGTCATCGAGGCGTTCTCCGATGCGACCACCCAGATCGAGGATCTCGACACCGATCAGTTGGCGACGTCGATGTCGACGCTGTCGGAGGCCTTCTCCGGCACCGCCGGCGACATGGGGCCGGCACTCGACGGCATATCGCGGCTGTCCAACACCATCGCCAGCCGCGATCAGCAGGTGCAGAAGTTGCTCGCCGCGACCAAGGACACCTCCAAGATCCTCGCCGACCGCAACGAGACCTTCGTCAGGCTCATCGCCGGCGCCGGTCAGTTGCTCGACGAACTGAACAACCGGCAGAAGAACATCTCCGCGCTGCTGGCCAGTACGACGAGTCTGTCGACGGCACTGACCGGCATCGTGCGCGACAACGAGCAGCAGATCGGACCGGCACTCGACGCCATCAAGGGCGTCAACGAACTGCTGACCAAGCAGAACGCGAACCTGCGGGCGGCGATCACCAACATGGCGCCGTTCTACCGGCTCTACGCCAACGTGCTCGGCAACGGCCGCTGGTTCGAGTCGGTGGTCACCAACCTGCTGCCGCCGGCATTGCCGCAGCAGAACACGACGCGACTGCCCAACAAGCAGGTGCTGCAGAACAACGGTGGAACGGAGGCAACCGGATGATGTCGGCCGCTCCCGATCTCACCACCACGGCCGGACCCGGCCGCTGGTTCACCCCACGCCACATCGTCTACATCATCTTCGGCGTGATCATCGCGATGATCGTCGCCGGAGTGCTGTGGTGGCTGTTCTCGGCCATCGGCACCACCAAGGTCACCGCGACCTTCGCGCGGTCGGTCGGCATCTACGAGGGTTCCGATGTCCGGGTCCTCGGCGTGGCCGTCGGCAAGGTCGACTCCGTCGAACCCGACGGCGACAACGTGAAGGTGACGATGACCGTCGACCGCGGCGTCGACCTGCCCGCCGACGTGAAGGCCGTGCAGATCATCCCGTCGGTCGTCGCCGACCGGTACGTGCAGCTCACCCCCGCCTACTCGGGCGGCCCGAAGGCCGGCAACGACATCACGCTCTCGCGGGATCAGACGATGGTCCCCGTCGAGATCGACCAGGTGTATGCCAGCGTCCAGAAACTGTCGGAGGCACTCGGCCCGGACGGCGCGAACTCCGACGGCGCGGTCACCGAGGTGATCCGCACCGGCGCGGCCAACCTCGACGGCAACGGCGACAAGCTCGGCTCGGCCATCGAGAACCTGTCCAAGGCGAGCACCACGCTGTCGGATTCCAGTGGCGACCTGTTCGACACGATCAAGAATCTGAACACCTTCGTCGGGGCGTTGCGGGAGAACGACGCGCAGGTGCGCCAGTTCAACTCCCAGATGGCCGACTTCAACAGCTTCCTGGCCGGTGAACGCCAGCAACTCGCCACCGCCCTGAACAAACTGTCCTACGCCCTCGGTGACGTGGCGACGTTCGTGCAGGACAACCGGGAGCAGATCGGTCAGACGCTCAAGGATCTGCAGCCGACCACACAGGCCCTGCTCGATACGAAGACTTCGCTGAAGGAGGTGCTGACGGTGCTGCCGCTGACGATCAACAACCTGATCAACGCCTACGACGCCGAGTCCGGCACCCTCGCCATGCGATTGACGCTCCCGGATCTGCAGAATCTGCTCGCCCCGCAGTGCAAGTTCCTCGACCTCGGGCAGCTGCTGCCGGGCAACCCGGCGGCGACGCAGTTCAGTGATACCCTCGCCCCGTTGATCAACCAGTGCGTCAACATCGCCGACCAGATCAACGACAACGTGCTCACCCCGATCCTGCCGGTGCTGCCGTTCGGCATCATGAGCAACGGCAAGCTGCAGCAGTACCCGGTGCCGGGCACGGTTCCCGGCACGCCCGATCAGAACCTCAATCCGGGTCCGGCAGCGACCTCGACCACCCCGACGCCTGCGTCGACCTCGACCGCCCCGAGCACCCGGAACGGGGGGAACTGAGATGGCGAGTCTGCAATCGATTCGGAAACCCCTGCGGCTGCGGGGTATCCGTGCCCGGATGGTGTGGGCGTTCACCGCGCTCACCATGGTGGTGCTGGTGGCCGGATGCGGCAGCAACGGTATCCAGTCGATCCCGCTGCCCGGCGGCGTCGACGTGGGTGACAATCCACGCACCTACACGATCCAGTTCAGCGACATCCTGGATCTGGTGCCGCAGTCGGCGGTGAAGCAGAACGGCATCGCCGTCGGCCGCGTCACGAGCATCGAGGTGCCCGACAACCAGTGGTATGCGCTGGTGACCGTGAAGGTGAAGAACGAGGTCGACCTGTCCGATGAGGCGCGGGCCGCGGTGCAGCAGACCTCGCTGCTCGGCGAGAAGTTCGTGTCGCTGGAGGACCCGGCGCAGGACACCTCGGCGCCGCGGCAGGGTTCGGATCAGCCGATCCCGCTGGACCGCACCCGCACCGCCACCGACATCGAGCAGGTGCTCGGTGCGCTGTCGATGCTGCTCAACGGTGGCGGCCTCAATCAGCTGCAGCCGATCGTCACCGAACTGAACAAGGCGTTCGAGGGCCGGACCAATCAGTGGAGGGGGCTGCTGAACAACGCCTCGACGCTGATCGCCTCCCTCAACCGGCAACGCGACGACATCATCACCGCGATCGACGGACTCGACAAGTTGTCGTCGCGGGCCGCGGCGCAGACCGAGCAGATCGACCGCATCCTCAAGGAGCTCCCGGCCGGTGTGGCCGTGCTCGAGGAGCAGCGTCCGCAGTTCGTGGATCTGCTCACCAAGCTCGACAAGCTCGGCGAGGTCGGCACCGATGTGCTCGGCCGGGCGCGTGAGGAGATCGTCACCGACCTCAAGGCGTTGCGTCCGGTGCTGACCGAATTGTCCAAGGCCGCACCGGATCTGATCACCGCGGCACCGCTGATGCTGACCCATCCGTTCCCGGATTCGTTGCTGCCCGCGGTGCAAGGTGATTCGACCAACCTGTTCATGACGCTGGATCTGCGCACGCTCAACCAGCTCGAGGCGCTCGGCGTCGGCCAGGGCAACCCGGTCTATTCGCCGCCGAAACGTCACCAGGTGCCGGTCAACAGCGCCAACCCGTACTACAACGGCAACGGTCCGCGGTACGGGTGGCCGACGGTCACGTTGCTGCCGCCGGCGAGCAACTCCCGGCCCGGGCCGAACACACCGCCGTCGGGCGGTACCTATCCGGCCACCTACGCCCCGGTGCCGGCCCAGGGACAGGGCATTCTCGACAAGACACTGGCGTCGATGGGGGTGAGTTCATGATCAGCAAGCTCGTGAAGATCCAGTTGATCGCCTTCACCGTCGTCGGCATCCTCGCGATCGTCTACGTCGGCGCCAAGTACGCACGCCTGGACAAGCTCGTCGGCGTGGGCACCTACACGGTGACCGCCGAGATGAAGCAGTCCGGTGGCATCTTCACCAACGCCGAGGTCACCTACATGGGTATCCCGGCCGGTCGCGTGGGTGCGATGACACTGACGCAGACCGGCGTGAACGTCACCCTCGAGATGGATTCCGACGGCCCGGACATCCCCGCGTCGGCGGTCGCGGTGGTGGCCGAACGCTCGGCGATCGGTGAGCAGTTCATCGATCTGCAGCCGTCCGGGTCGACGTCGGGTCCGTACCTGCAGGACGGGTCGACGATCGAACCGGACAAGGTGTCGATCCCGGCGCCGCTGGAAGATGTGGTGGCCTCCGCGGTCAACTTCACCGACTCGATTCCGGTGGACGATCTGCACACCGTCATCGTCGAACTCGGCAAGGCGTTCAACGGGCAGAGCGACAACCTGACGCGGCTGGTCGACTCGCTGAACACCCTGGCCAAGGCGGGTGCGGACAATCTCAGTGACACCATCTCGCTGATCCAGAGTTCCGATGTGGTGCTGTCCACCCAGGCGGCGCAGTCCGACGAGATCCTGACGTGGTCACGCAACCTGAACCTGGTCACCGCGACGCTGGCGTCGGCGGATCCGGATGTGCGCCGGCTGCTCACCAATGGCATCGCCTCGGCGACGCAACTCTCGGAGCTGATTCAGAAGAACGGCAACGATCTGGGCAAGGTCGTCGGCGATCTGGCCGGGGTGGCCCGCGAGATCCAGCCGGCCACCTTCATGACGTCGGGGACCTTCGCGATGCTCTCGGCATTGTCGGCGGGCAGCCACTCCCCGGCACCGGGTGACGGGCAGATCCACTTCGGCATCGTGCTGGAGACCAACAACCCGCCGGCGTGCACCAAGGGTTATGAGAGCACGAACGAGATGATCAAGAAGATCAAGGAGCGCGACCCCACCTTCGACATCCGCTACGACGACTTCCCGTTCAACACGAACGCGTCGTGTGACGTGCCGTTCGGCAATCCGACCGGTGTGCGGAGCGCGCAGCGCGTCGAGTACGCGAATCCGGACACCGTGCAGCCGTGGGACTCCACGCCGAAGAAGGATCCGGACAAGCTGAACCTCAATCCGCTGGCCACCCAGCTTGCCTATCTGTTGGGTGTGCGTCCGGTGAAGCCGGGTGGATTCGGCTACGGCGTGGGCGGGTGACGCGGCGGCAGGGGAGCGGTTGGCGTGATTGGCAACCTCTCAGGTCCGATCGTTACAGTGACGCGCGATGACGACGAAGAATGATGTCCTGATCCGCAAGGTCGCCGCCGTTGTCGCGGTGCTCGCGGTGATCGCGGCGCTGGGATGCGTTGCGTACTACGGGTACCGGGCATACCAGGTGTATGCGGTGGAGAACCCGGCGCAGCAGGCCCGCGACGACGCCACCGGCGCCGCCGAGCAGGCGATGCTCAATGTGACGACGATCGACCCGAAGAACATGAATGCGTTCAACCAGCGGCTGCAGGCCAGCTTCGCCGGCGACGCGCTCGAGCAGGTTCGTCAGCAGGTCGTGGCCACGCTGGACCCGCAGCTGCAGTCCGCCGGTGACCAGGTCGGTTCGACGACGTCGCGGGTGGTTCGCTCGGCTCCCACCGAGGTGAGCGCCGACGACGGCACCGCGCAGATCCTGGTGTACCTCGCCGTCACCGGCAAGATGCCCGGTCAGGCCACCGAGACGCCGAGCACGATGGGCTTTTTGGTCGGCATGCAGAAGTTCGACGACACCTGGAAGGCCATCAAGGTGAGCCCGCTCGACGGCATCTCCTACGCCGACGACGGTTCGACCAGCGCTGCTCCCACCGAGTCGGCGGCCACACCCGCCCCGACCCAGGCTCCGGCAGGTGGTAACTGATGGCCCGCAAACCACAACAACGACGCCCCGGCTACCGACCCAAGGTCGCCGGCTCGCAGCAGCGCCCCGAGGTCACTGACAGCGCTCGTGCTGACGTTGACAGCGCTCCCGAGGTCACTGACAGCGCTCAAGACACCGTTGACAGCGCTCAGCCTGACGTTAACAGCGCTCTGCCTGACGTTGACAGCGCTCAGGACTCCGCTGACAGCGCTCCCGAGGTCACTGACAGCGCTCAGGATTCCACTGACAGCGCTCCCGTGTCCGCGACCGACAAGGCCACCGTCTCGCTGACCAAGCGTGACGAGGACGACGCGGCCGACGCGGACGACGAGGAGGCCGAGGACGACGCGTCGAAGTCCGACGCCGCCACCGAAGCCGACACCACCAAACCCGATACGACCGTCGACACCACCAAACCCACCGCGAAGAAGCGGACGGTGGCGCGTGTGTCGACGATCAAACCGCAGCCCGAGTCGGCCGGCGGGAAAGCCGGCAGCAAGACGGGTCCGGGCCGAAAGGTCAAGTCCCAGAAGCGTTCCCGTGAGTTCTCCTGGTACTCGACGCGGCTGATCGCGATCGTCGGCGCGGTGGCGGTGGTGCTGGGGATCGTCGCCCTGGTACTCGGACTGCATCCGGGCGCGACCATCGGTCCCAACCGGGCATTCATCGACCAGGCCGCGACCACCGACCTCACCGGTCAGGCGCAGACCAAGATCTGCACCATCAACTCGGCCCGGAGCAAGGACTTCGACAAGTGGGTCGGCGAGGTCCGGCCGATGATGACCGGTGAGGCGCTGAGTCAGTTCAACACCGCGGTGCCGGCGATCAAGGAGCAGTTCGGTCAGCAAGAGGTGACCAACGACTGCAAGGTCGACGCGATCGGGGTGTCGGACATGTCCGGCGACGCCGACGGCTCGACGGCCACCCTGTTGGTGAACTTCGTCGTGTCGGGCACCGCCAACGGCGCGCCGACGCAGAGCCTGATCTCGCGGTATCAGGTGTCGATGGTCAAGCAGGGTGACCAGTGGCTCGTCGAGAAGTTCACCGACCTGTAGACAGTCGTGAAAATCGCGGTGTCATTCGAACTTTTCTTCCACAAATCTGCGCGTAGCGCTTGACGTGGGGCCCCCGGCGGGCCAATCTGTCACCAGCGAATATCGCGTCGGCAGCCATCGCGCGACTCGCTCTCACGACACCGGTCGGCGGTTGCGTTCACGCCTGCTTGACATAGGGTGTCTCTTTCCTGCTATAGTTGGACGTTGCGCTGGCTGCCTCCTGTCCATCTAACGATTCTCCTTCCAGTCACCTTGTGTGAGCTGCGGTGATCGCCGATCCAGGTTTGTCACCAGCGAACGGCCCTATCAGCCACACCACGCTAGGCAGTGAACACATCGTGTTGGAAGGACGCACCTTGGCAGTCGACCGCCAGTCCACCTCAACCACCATCCCCGGCGCACCACACCGCGCCTCGTTCGCAAAAATCAGCGAACCCCTGGAGGTACCGGGCCTCCTGGATCTCCAACTCGACTCGTTCGAATGGCTCGTCGGATCGCCGGAATGGCGCGCCAAGGCGATCAGCCGCGGCGACGAGCGCCCCACCGGCGGACTCGAAGACATCCTGCACGAGCTGTCCCCGATCGAGGACTTCTCGGGATCGATGTCGCTGTCCTTCTCCGACCCACACTTCGACGAGGTCAAGGCCTCCGTCGAGGAGTGCAAGGACAAGGACATGACCTACGCGGCGCCCCTGTTCGTCACCGCGGAGTTCATCAACAACAACACCGGTGAGATCAAGTCGCAGACCGTGTTCATGGGCGACTTCCCGATCATGACCGACAAGGGCAGCTTCATCATCAACGGCACCGAGCGTGTCGTGGTGAGCCAGCTCGTGCGCAGCCCCGGCGTGTACTTCGATGCCAACATCGACAAGACCACCGAGAAGACGCTGCACACCGTCAAGGTGATCCCGAGCCGCGGCGCCTGGCTCGAGTTCGACGTCGACAAGCGCGACACCGTCGGTGTCCGCATCGACCGCAAGCGCCGCCAGCCGGTCACCGTGCTGCTCAAGGCCCTCGGCTGGACGAACGAGGAGATCTCCGAGCGCTTCGGATTCTCCGAGATCATGATGTCCACCCTGGAGAAGGACAACACCGCCAACCAGGACGAGGCGCTGCTCGAGGTCTACCGCAAGCTGCGTCCGGGCGAGCCGCCGACCAAGGAGTCCGCGGAGAACCTGCTGGAGAACCTGTTCTTCAAGGAGAAGCGCTACGACCTGGCCCGCGTCGGCCGTTACAAGGTCAACAAGAAGCTCGGTCTCACCGACAACCCGATGACCGGCGAGGCGACCCTCACCCGTGAGGACATCGCCGCGACCGTCGAGTACCTGGTGCGCCTGCACGACGCCGACCCGCACACCGTGTCGTTTGCCAAGGTGGCAGGGCCGGAATCGCTCGACGTGCCGATCGAGGTCGACGACATCGACCACTTCGGCAACCGTCGTCTGCGTACCGTCGGCGAGCTGATCCAGAACCAGATCCGCGTGGGCCTCTCGCGTATGGAGCGTGTCGTGCGTGAGCGCATGACCACCCAGGACGTCGAGGCGATCACCCCGCAGACCCTGATCAACATCCGTCCCGTCGTGGCGGCGATCAAGGAGTTCTTCGGCACCAGCCAGCTGTCGCAGTTCATGGACCAGAACAACCCGCTGTCGGGTCTGACGCACAAGCGTCGTCTGTCTGCGCTGGGCCCGGGTGGTCTGAGCCGTGAGCGCGCCGGCCTCGAGGTGCGCGACGTGCACCCCAGCCACTACGGCCGCATGTGCCCGATTGAGACCCCGGAAGGCCCGAACATCGGCCTGATCGGTTCGCTGTCGGTGTACGCGCGGGTCAACCCGTTCGGCTTCATCGAGACCCCGTACCGCAAGGTGATCGACGGTGTCGTCTCCGACACCATCGAGTACATGACCGCCGACGAGGAGGATCGTTACCTCATCGGGCAGGCCAACACCGCCTACGACCTCGACGGCAACATCACCGACGATCGCGTGCTGGTGCGTAAGAAGGGCTCGGAGGTGGAGTTCGTCTCCGCCGCGCAGGTCGAATACCTCGACGTGTCGCCGCGCCAGATGGTCTCCGTCGCGACCGCGATGATCCCGTTCCTCGAGCACGACGACGCCAACCGCGCACTGATGGGTGCGAACATGCAGCGTCAGGCCGTGCCGCTGGTGCGCAACGAGTCGCCGCTGGTCGGTACCGGCATGGAGCTGCGTGCCGCCGTCGACGCCGGTGACGTCATCGTCTCCGGCAAGACCGGTGTGGTCGAGGAGGTCTCCGCCGACTACATCACCGTGATGGCCGACGACGGCACCCGCGACACCTACCGGATGCGCAAGTTCGCCCGCTCCAACCACGGCACCTGCGCCAACCAGCGTCCGATCGTGGACGAGGGGCAGCGCGTCGAGTCCGGCCAGGTCCTCGCCGACGGCCCCTGCACCGAGAACGGTGAGATGGCCCTCGGAAAGAACCTCCTCGTGGCGATCATGCCGTGGGAGGGTCACAACTACGAGGACGCGATCATCCTGAGCCAGCGTCTCGTCGAGGAGGACACCCTCACCTCGATCCACATCGAGGAGCACGAGATCGACGCCCGCGACACCAAGCTCGGTGCCGAGGAGATCACTCGGGACATCCCGAACGTCTCCGACGAGGTGCTCGCCGATCTCGACGAGCGCGGCATCGTCCGCATCGGTGCCGAGGTCCGCGACGGCGACGTCCTGGTCGGCAAGGTCACCCCGAAGGGCGAGACCGAACTGACCCCGGAGGAGCGTCTGCTGCGTGCCATCTTCGGTGAGAAGGCCCGCGAGGTGCGCGACACCTCGCTGAAGGTGCCGCACGGCGAGACCGGCAAGGTCATCGGTGTGCGCGTGTTCAGTCGCGACGACGACGACGATCTGCCCCCGGGCGTCAACGAACTCGTCCGCGTCTACGTCGCGCAGAAGCGCAAGATCCAGGACGGCGACAAGCTGGCCGGCCGGCACGGCAACAAGGGCGTCATCGGCAAGATCCTCCCGCAGGAGGACATGCCGTTCCTGCCCGACGGCACCCCGGTCGACATCATCCTGAACACCCACGGTGTGCCGCGTCGTATGAACATCGGCCAGATCCTGGAGACCCACCTCGGGTGGATCGCCAAGGCCGGCTGGAACATCGACGTCGCAAGCGGTGTGCCCGACTGGGCGTCGAAGCTGCCCGAGGACATGTACTCGTCGGCTCCCGACACCAACACCGCCACCCCGGTGTTCGACGGTGCGCGTGAGGAGGAGCTGACCGGACTGCTGTCCTCGACGCTGCCCAACCGCGACGGTGAGGTGATGGTCAACGGCGACGGCAAGGCGACGCTGTTCGACGGTCGTTCCGGCGAGCCGTTCCCGTACCCGGTGTCGGTCGGCTACATGTACATCATCAAGCTGCACCACCTGGTCGACGACAAGATCCACGCCCGCTCGACCGGTCCGTACTCGATGATCACCCAGCAGCCGCTCGGCGGTAAGGCCCAGTTCGGTGGCCAGCGCTTCGGTGAGATGGAGTGCTGGGCCATGCAGGCCTACGGCGCCGCCTACACCCTGCAGGAGCTGCTGACGATCAAGTCGGACGACGTGGTCGGCCGCGTGAAGGTGTACGAGGCCATCGTCAAGGGCGAGAACATCCCCGAGCCCGGCATCCCCGAGTCGTTCAAGGTGCTCCTCAAGGAGCTCCAGTCGCTCTGCCTCAACGTCGAGGTGCTGTCCAGTGACGGCGCCGCGATCGAGATGGCCGACACCGACGACGAGGATCTCGAGCGCGCCGCGGCCAACCTCGGCATCAACCTGTCGCGCAACGAGTCGGCCACGGTCGACGACCTCGCGAACTGACCAGCGCACGTGGGGGCTGCACAAGCCCCCACGTGTCACCCCCATTCAGTCGAATTCAAGAGCTTGCTCAGGGAAGGCATAGAGTGCTCGACGTCAACTACTTCGACGAACTGAAGATCGGTCTTGCGACGGCCGATGACATCCACAACTGGTCGTACGGCGAGGTCAAGAAGCCCGAGACCATCAACTACCGCACGCTCAAGCCGGAGAAGGACGGCCTGTTCTGCGAGAAGATCTTCGGACCGACTCGCGACTGGGAGTGCTACTGCGGCAAGTACAAGCGTGTGCGCTTCAAGGGCATCATCTGCGAGCGCTGCGGCGTCGAGGTCACCAAGGCCAAGGTCCGCCGCGAGCGGATGGGTCACATCGAGCTCGCCGCACCGGTCACCCACATCTGGTACTTCAAGGGTGTGCCGAGCCGGTTGGGCTACCTGCTCGACCTCGCGCCGAAGGATCTCGAGAAGATCATCTACTTCGCCGCCTACGTGATCACCTCCGTCGACGACGAGCTGCGTCACAACGAGCTGTCGACGCTCGAGGCCGAGATGGAGGTCGAGAAGAAGGCTGTCGCCGATCAGCGCGACGTCGACCTCAACGAGCGGTCGGCCAAGCTCGAGGCCGATGTCGCCGAACTCGAGGCCGAGGGTGCCAAGGCCGACGTGCGCCGCAAGGTCAAGGACGGTGCCGAGCGTGAGATGAAGCGCATGCGCGACGCCGCGCAGCGTGAACTCGACGGTCTCGAGGAACTGTGGGACAAGTTCGTCAAGCTCGCCCCCGGTGACCTGATCATCGACGAGAAGCTCTACCACCAGCTGCAGGACCGCTACGGCGAGTACTTCACCGGTGCGATGGGTGCCGAGGCGATCAAGAAGCTCCTGGAGACCTTCGACATCGACGCCGAGGCCGAGTCGCTGCGCGAGACCATCCGCAGCGGCAAGGGCCAGAAGAAGCTGCGTGCGCTCAAGCGACTGAAGGTCGTGGCCGCTTTCCAGCAGTCCGGCAATTCGCCGCTGGGTATGGTGCTCGACGCCGTGCCGGTGATCCCGCCGGAGCTGCGTCCGATGGTGCAGCTCGACGGTGGCCGCTTCGCGACCTCCGACCTGAACGACCTGTACCGCCGCGTCATCAACCGCAACAACCGCCTCAAGCGACTGATCGACCTCGGTGCCCCCGAGATCATCGTCAACAACGAGAAGCGGATGCTGCAGGAGTCGGTGGACGCCCTGTTCGACAACGGCCGCCGCGGCCGTCCGGTCACCGGACCGGGCAACCGTCCGCTGAAGTCGTTGAGCGATCTGCTCAAGGGCAAGCAGGGTCGTTTCCGTCAGAACCTGCTCGGTAAGCGCGTCGACTACTCGGGCCGTTCGGTCATCGTCGTCGGCCCGCAGCTCAAGCTGCACCAGTGTGGTCTGCCCAAGCTGATGGCGCTCGAGCTGTTCAAGCCGTTCGTGATGAAGCGTCTGGTCGATCTCAACCAGGCCCAGAACATCAAGTCGGCCAAGCGCATGGTGGAGCGTCAGCGTCCCGCCGTGTGGGACGTCCTCGAAGAGGTCATCGCCGAGCACCCGGTTCTGCTGAACCGTGCGCCGACGCTGCACCGCCTCGGTATCCAGGCCTTCGAGCCGCAGCTGGTGGAGGGCAAGGCCATCCAGCTGCACCCGCTGGTGTGTGAGGCGTTCAACGCCGACTTCGACGGTGACCAGATGGCCGTGCACCTGCCGCTGAGCGCGGAGGCACAGTCCGAGGCCCGCATCCTGATGCTGTCCTCGAACAACATCCTCTCGCCGGCCTCGGGTCGCCCGCTGGCCATGCCGCGTCTGGACATGGTGACCGGCCTGTTCTACCTGACCACCCTGAAGGAGGGTGCGGCAGGCGAGTACCGGGCGGCCACCGCGGACACCCCGGAAGAGGGCGTCTACTCCAGCCCGTCGGAGGCCATCATGGCCGTCGACCGTGGGGTGCTGACCGTGCAGTCGCGCATCAAGGTGCGGCTGACCGACCAACGTCCGCCGGCCGACGTCGAGGCGCAGGAGTATCCGGACGGTTGGCGTTACGGGCAGCCGTGGACCACCATCACGACCCTGGGTCGGGTGCTGTTCAACGAGCTGCTGCCGATCGAGTACCCGTTCGTCGACGAGCAGATGCCGAAGAAGCGTCAGGCCGCGATCATCAACGATCTCGCCGAGCGTTATCCGATGATCGTCGTCGCGCAGACCGTCGACAAGCTCAAGGACGTCGGCTTCTACTGGGCCACCCGTTCGGGTGTCACCGTGTCGATGGCCGACGTGCTCGTGCCGCCGGCCAAGACCGAGATCCTCGAACGTTACGAGGAGCGTGCCGACGGTCTGGAGCGCAAGTTCCAGCGCGGTGCCCTGACCCCGGATGAGCGGCGCGACGCGCTGGTCGAGATCTGGAAGCAGGCCACCGAAGAGGTCGGCAAGGTCATGGAGGAGTACTACCCCGAGGACAACCCGATCATCATGATCCCGAAGTCGGGTGCCACCGGTAACCTGACGCAGGTTCGTAACCTGTCGGGCATGAAGGGTCTGGTGACCAACCCGAAGGGTGAGTTCATCCCGCGTCCGATCAAGTCCTCCTTCCGTGAGGGCCTGACCGTGCTGGAGTACTTCATCAACACCCACGGTGCCCGAAAGGGTCTGGCCGACACCGCACTTCGCACCGCCGACTCGGGTTACCTGACCCGTCGTCTGGTGGACGTCAGCCAGGACGTGATCGTTCGCGAGACCGACTGCAACACCGAACGCGGCATCGTGGTGTCGCTTGGTGAGAAGCAGCCGGACGGGTCGATCATCCGTGACGCGCATGTGGAGACCAGCGCCTACGCCCGCACCCTCGCCGCCGACGCCCTCGACGAGAACGGCAACGTCATCGTCGAGCGTGGACACGACCTGGGCGACCCGGCCATCGAGGCACTGCTGGCCGCCGGCATCACCTCGGTGAAGGTCCGTTCGGTCCTGACGTGTGCGACCGGCACCGGCGTGTGCGCGATGTGCTACGGCCGTTCGATGGCCACCGGCAAGCTCGTCGACATCGGCGAGGCCGTCGGTATCATCGCCGCCCAGTCGATCGGTGAGCCCGGAACCCAGCTGACCATGCGTACCTTTCACCAGGGTGGCGTCGGTGACGACATCACCGGTGGTCTGCCGCGTGTGCAGGAGCTCTTCGAGGCGCGCGTGCCCAAGGGTGTCGCGCCGATCGCGGAGGTCTCCGGCCGGGTGCGTCTGGAGGACGACGACCGCTTCTACAAGATCACGATCATCCCCGATGACGGATCGGAAGAGGTTGTCTACGACAAGATCTCGAAGCGTCAGCGACTGCGTGTGTTCAAGCACGACGACGGCTCCGAGCGTCTGCTCGCCGACGGTGACCACGTCGACGTGGGTCAGCAGCTGATGGAGGGTTCGGCGAACCCGCATGAGGTGCTGCGCGTCATGGGTCCGCGTCAGGTGCAGGTGCACCTGGTCAACGAGGTCCAGGAGGTCTACCGCAGCCAGGGTGTGTCGATCCACGACAAGCACATCGAGACCATCGTGCGTCAGATGCTGCGTCGCGTGACGATCATCGATCACGGTGCCACGGAGTTCCTGCCCGGTTCGCTCGTCGAGCGCGCCGAGTTCGAGTCCGCGAACCGTCAGGTGGTCAGTGAGGGTGGCGAGCCCGCCGCCGGACGTCCGGTGCTGATGGGTATCACCAAGGCCTCGTTGGCAACCGAGTCGTGGCTGTCGGCGGCGTCGTTCCAGGAGACCACGCGTGTCCTGACCGATGCGGCCATCAACAGCCGCAGCGACAAGCTGATCGGTCTGAAGGAGAACGTGATCATCGGTAAGTTGATCCCGGCCGGTACCGGCATCAACCGGTACCGCAACATCCAGGTTCAGCCGACCGAGGAGGCGCGCGCCGCGGCGTACGCGATGCCCGCCTACGACGACACCTACTACAGCCCGGACGGCACCTTCGGTGCCCCGTCGGGCGCTGCGGTGCCGCTCGACGACTACGGCTTCTCCGGAGGCGACTACCGCTAGTCACTCTGCGCAGCGACACAACGCAGGGTCACAGACCAACGGCCCCCACACCTTTCGGTGTGGGGGCCGTTGTCGTCGGTGTGTCGATGTCGCGACCGGGGGTCAACTGCGCGAGCTCTCCGCCGACGCGACGTCCTCACCCCCGGCCGGCCTGCAATCGCAGCCCCGCGAGGATGAGTTCGAGGCCGGAACGGAACTGGTCGGCGTCGTCGTGGCCCTCGAACTCGTCGACGATGTAGTGCATGTATGGGTACTTCGTCGCGTCGAGTGCCCGCCATTGATCGACCACGCGGCCCAGGTAGGCCTCGCGTGAGGTGGTGCCGTCCACCACCTCCTGGGGCGGTTCCTGACCCAGGTCGGCGGCCACGCCGATGACGTAGCCGAGTACCGCCGAGACCGCGTGGAAGGCCTTCCGCGGGGAGAGATCCAGCCGCATCGCCTGTTCACCGATGCGTTCGTACAGATCCAGCGCGTTGGACTGGACGGTGGTGTTGCGCATGAAATACGAAGCAAGCCAAGGTCTTTGGACTATCGCAGCGAAGACGGTCTCGGCGATCGCGCGAATGTTGTCGATCGGATCCTCGGCGTCGCGCATGTTCTCCAGGTCGGCGAGGATGCCCGCCACCACGTGGTCGGTGGCACGGTCGAGGAGTTCGTCCTTATTGGACACGTACCAGTAGATACTGCCGACGCCGCCGCCGAGCCGGGCGGCGAGCGCGCGGAAGGTCAGGGCCGATTCGCCGGACTCGTCGAGCAGGGCCACGGCCGCCTCGATGACGGTCTCCATCGAATGTGACGCGCGCCGACGGGTTGTGCGTGCTCCGGGTGCCATGACACCCATCTCATCACACCGCCACGCAGCGGCCTTGCGACATATCGAACGACGTTCTATTATCGAACCACGTTCGACAAACGAACAACGTTCGATACTGAAGGAGGTGGTTCCGATGACCTCGGCAACCGAATCGCTCCCGACCCGCACCTACGGGTCGCTGCGGGCAGCCTGGATCCCGCTCGCTGCCCTGTGTATGGCCTTTTTCGTGGAGATGGTCGACAACACCCTGCTCACCATCGCCCTGCCGACGATCGGCCGTGACCTGGGCAGCGGCACCACTGCCCTGCAGTGGGTGACCGGCGCGTACTCGCTGACCTTCGGTGGCCTGCTGCTCACCGCGGGGTCGGCCGCCGACCGACTCGGCCGCCGTCGGGTGCTGCTCTACGGACTCGCGGCCTTCGGGCTGATCAGCCTTGCGGTGATCTTCGTGAACTCCGCCGGTGAGCTGATCGTGCTGCGCGCCGCCCTCGGCATCGCGGCCGCCGCAATGGCCCCGATCACCAACTCGCTGGTGTTCCGGCTCTTCGAGTCCGACACGCTGCGAATGCGGGCGATGACGATCATGATCATCGTCGGCATGAGTGGTTTCATCCTCGGGCCGCTGCTCGGCGGCACCGTGCTGACCCATCTCCGGTGGGAGTGGCTGCTGGTGATCAACGCCCCGATCGCGCTCATCGCCTGGATCGGGGTGCGGGCCGGAGTGCCCGCCGACCGCCCGCAGGATCTGACCGGCGACCGGCTCGATCTTCCCGGCGCGGTCTTGAGCATCGCCGCCATCGGAGCGGCCTGCTACATGCTGACCAGCGGCGTCGAGTATGGCTGGGTCTCGGTCCCGACCATTGGATGCGCGGTGGGCGCGATCGTCGCCGTGGTCGCCTTCATCTGGCATGAGCGCCGCACCGCACAGCCGATGCTGGACCTGACCATCTTCCGGTTCGGCGCCGTCCGCGGCGCCGCGGTCGCCCAGATCGGTACCTCGATCGCGATGGCCGGGGTGATGTTCGGGCTGATTCTGCACTTCCAGTACGCCTACGGCTGGAGCCCGATGAAGGCCGGTCTGGCCAACCTCCCGATGATCGTCACGATGATCGCGGCCACCCCAATCTCGGAGGGGCTGGCCAAGAGGTACGGGCATCGGATCGCGTGCATCGTCGGTGCGATCCTGCTCGCCGGTTCGCTGGCCGGTCTGGCCTGGGGCGTCGATCACGGATACCTCGCGATCGCGGTGTGCATGGTCGTCATGACCATCGGCCTGCGTACGGTCATGACCATCTGCGCCGTCGCCCTCGTCGACGCGATGCCGGAGAACCGGACCTCGATGGGCACCTCGCTCAACGACACCGCACAGGAGGTCGGCACCAGCATCGGGACCGCCGTCGTCGGCACGTCTATCGCCGCCTTGGTCACGGTCAGCCTGCCGAGCGGGGTGTGGAGTCCGGAACTCGTGGCCTCGTTCTTCCACGGCGAGCGGATCACCTACGCGGTACTGGCCGTCATCGTCGGTGTCGTCGCCGGATGGGGTGCGATGATGCTGACCAACTCGCATTCGGTGGAGGAGGCGCACTGAGCCGCATCGACGAGTTCGTCACCGCCCCTGGGCAATCGCCCGGGGGCGGCCGCGTCACCAGACCAGCGGCGCGATGAACTTCCGGGCGTAGGCGCGGACCGCGTCGGCGTCGGCGGTGTCGAGGGCGGGGGTGGGGGTCAGCGCGAACGAGGTGATCAACCGGAACACGAGTTCGGCGACCTGCCACAGGTCGGTGTCGGGCATCGACGCACCCGCCGTGCGCAGGGTTCCGGCGATGCCCCGGCTGAACGACTCCACCATCTCCTCGACCTGGGGGGCCTCGAACCCGACGAACATCTCCAGCGCATCGGGCTGATCGGCCAGGATCTTCTGGATGAGGTCATCGGAGCGGAAGCCGGTCACCCCGATGACGAAGGTCTCGATCACCGTGGTGCGTGGGTCCCGGCCGCCGACCGCGACGTCGATCTCGCGCGCGTAGTCGCGGCGAAGTCGCTGGATGACCTCGGCCAGCAAATTCTCTTTTGTGGGGAATCGCCGGTAGAGGGTGCTGCGGCTGATGCCGGCCTCGGCGGCGATGCGGTCGATGCTGGCGCGGCGGACCCCGGACCGTCGGAACTCGACGATGGCCGCGGCCGTGATCGAGTCGGCCTGCCCGTTCTCGATGGAGCTGCGTCGGTCCGCCCGCGTTCGTGGAGGAGTGAGACCGGTCACGGGGTGAATCTACCGCACAATGGCGTCTCAGTCGGTCCGAGTGGCCGGGACGTCGTCGATCAGGAACCGCATGTGCAATGCCGGTGTCGATCAGGACATTCCGGACCCCAGGCCTAGGTCATGTGACACGAGACACATCCATGTGTGATACTCGCCGGGACAGATTCTGAAACCAGAACGCATCATGTGTTCCAAAACCAAGCAAATGCTTGATTGCCTGTGGGTGTGAGCGAGGGGAGGTGCGGACAGTGCCACTTGCCGCCGGTGCCCAGAGCTTCGGCCGGACCGTACGGCTCGGCGCGCGGACCCCGCTCATCGCCGCCATCGACATCATCGGCGGCCGATTCCCGATCCGCGAGGCGGTCATCCAGGCCTGGTTCCTGCTCAGCATCACCGTGTTGCCGGCGCTGCTGATGGCGGTGCCGTTCGGCGTGATCATCGCGGTCCAGATCGGCGGCCTCACCAGCAATCTCGGCGCCACATCGATGGCCGGCGCGGTCGGCGGCATGGGCGTCATCCAGCAGGGCGCACCGATGGCCGCGGCCCTGCTCCTCGGTGGGGCGGGGGCCTCGGCGATCACCGCCGACCTCGGTGCGCGGACGGTCCGCGAGGAGATCGACGCGATGCGGGTCCTCGGCATCGACCCGACCCGACGACTCGTGGCACCCCGCATGGTCGCCATGGTGCTGGTGGCGCCCGTGCTCTCGATCCTGATCATCGTCATCGCCGTGGCCGCCAGTTTTATCGTGGCCATCACCGGCCAGGGCGTGGTGGCCGGATCGTATTGGCAGTCCTTCGGCAGTTACGCCTCGACCACCGACCTGTGGATCTGCCTCGGCAAGTCCGTCATCTTCGGCTTCGTCGTCGTGGTGATCGCGGCGCGCCGCGGACTCGAAGCCGCCGGTGGTGCCCGCGGCGTGGCCGACGCCGTCAACGCGGCCGTCGTCCTCGGCATCGTCGCGTCGATGGTGATCAACGTGATCATCACTCAGGTGACGGCCCTGTTCATCCCGGTGCAGGTCATCTGACGTGGCACCGCAGACGACGGGCTTCGTCCCCAGCACCCGTTTCCCCGGCCTGTCGCGCGCCGGCCGGTCGGCGGGACGTCCCTTCGAGCACATCGGCCGCCAGACGAGTTTCGTCCTCGACGTCCTCGCCGGACTGCCGCACACTGTGCGGGCCTACCGAACCCAGACGATGGCGGCCTTCGCCGAGACCACCTGGGGCAACGGCTCGATCATGGTCGGCGGCGGGATCGCGAGTGTGCTGGCGATCCTCGGTCTCTCGGTGGGCGGGATGATCGGCATCCTCGGTGTCACCAGCCTGTCGTCGCTGAATCTGTCCCCGATGGCCGGACTCATCACCGGCTACGCCGCGACCCGCGAGATGGCCCCGATCATCGCCGCCGTCGGATTCGCCGCCCAGGCCGGCTGCCGGATGACCGCCGAGATCGGATCGATGCGGATCTCCGAGGAGATCGATGCCCTCGAGGCACAGGCCATTCGGCCGATCCCGTTCGTGGTGGGCACCCGCGTGGTGGCCGGCGTGCTCGCCATCGTCCCGTTCTACCTGGTGTCGCTGTGCCTGGCGTACCTGTCCTCGCGGATCGTGGTCAGCGTCTTCTACGGGCAGTCCGCCGGCGCCTACGACCGCTACGTCGAGGCCTTCGTCAGTCCGGTCGACGTGATCTACTCGACGGTGAAAGTCGTTGTCTTCGCGGTGATCGTGATCATCGCGCACACCTACTACGGGTTCTTCGCCCACGGCGGCCCGGAAGGTGTCGGCATCGCCTCCGGACGGGCCATCCGGGCCAGCCTCGTGCTCATCGTCACCGCCGACATGGCGATGTCGCTGATGTTCTGGGGCCTCAACTCGGGATTGAACTTCGCATGACACGAGGACGGGAGCGTTCCGCGCGTACCCTGCGCATCCGGGGACTGCTGACGGTGGCGGCCATCGTCGCGATCGTGGCACTGCTTGTCGTTCAACCCTTTTCCGGTGACGGCGGAATGGTCGAGTTCGACATCGTCGCACCGAGCGTGCCCGACGGCATCCAGAACGGGGTGCCGGTGGACGTCCGCGGGGAGACGATCGGCACCGTCTGCGACCTCGACATCTCCCGGCCCGACTCCACCCGACTGACGATCTGCGCCCAAGGTGACCACCTCGGCGAGCTGACCGACGACTCACAGGTCGGTTTCGTCTCCCGCAACCTGTTCGGCTCCGATGCCGTGCGACTGAGTCCAGCGACGACGGGGAGGGCGGTCGGACCGGGCAGCGTCATCACACTGGCGGCGCCGCCGGCCGACAACACCATGACCGCCGTCATGCGCAGCGCCGGCGGCGTCACCCTGCCGGTACTCACCCCCGAACTCAGCGATCTGCTGAAAGATCTGAGCGACACCACCATTCGTCTGGCACCATTCATGACCGCCACCACCGTCGCGCTGCAGACCCTGCAACGCGGACAGACCGCCCGGATACGCACCCTGCTGCCGGGCGCCACCGACGCCTTCGACGGTGTGGCGGTGGCGGGTGCGTCGGCGATCACCGGTCTGGAGACCACGCTGACCAATCCGCTGCTGGCCGACCACGCCTACACCGCCAGCGTGACCAGCATGATCGGCGACATCGGTGACCTGTTCTCCGGGCTCGGTGCGCTCTTCAACGGGATGAGCCCGTTCGGGGCGACCCTCGACCTGGTCAACGCGTTCACGACCCCGTTGGGCACCGCGCTGCGCGGGGTTACCCCCGACGAGCTCGCCGGGCTGATCGACCGCTTCGGCGGTGCCTTCCACACCGACCCGCGAACCGGCAGGACCACCCTGTCGACCGAGGTGAATCTCGACCTGGTGCCTGGCTTTTCGGCTCCGATGAGCCAGCTGCTCGCACGATCGGGGGCCGGATCGTGAGAAGTGCGCGTTCGGCCGTCATGCGTCTGCTTCTCGTCGCGGCCGTGGTGATCCTGGCGCTGTATGCCATTGTCGCCGCGATCAACCGGCCCGTCGGCGGCGACACCGACACCTACCGCGCCGAGTTCACCGACGTGTTCGGTCTGCACCTCAACGCCGACGTCCGGATTCGCGGTGTCGCGGTCGGAAAGGTCAACGACATCGAGCTGCAACCCGATGGTCTTGCGCTGGTGACGTTCTCGGTGCGCACGAGCAACCGGCTGACCGGGCACGACCAACTCGCCATCCGATTTCAGAATCTGGTCGGTCAGCGGTATCTCGCGATCACCGACGCCGCCACCATCTCCTCCGCCGGCAACTCCTCCGCCGGTACGTCCGACGCCCCGATCGACCCGGCCGCGGTGATCCCGGCGTCGAAGACCGTCGGGTCCTTCGATATCACCAAGCTGTTCAACGGTCTTCGGCCGATCCTCGTCGGCGCCGACCCGGCCGTGTTCAACACCTTCGCCACCAACCTGCTGCACCTGATCCAGGGTGAGGACGGCGTCGGGATCGGTGCGGTGCTCGGTGACATCGATCGACTGACCCAGTTCGCCACCGACAAACGCGCCATGATCACGGTCATCCTCAACAACCTCGGTGTGGTGTCCGACCAGTTGCAGGGCAAGTCGTCGATGATCACCACCCTGATGTCGAGCATGCGCATGCTGTTCGACACGCTCGAGAATCGTCTCGACCTGCTCAAGAAGGCCTTCGGAACGGGTTCGGAGGTGTTCCCGCCCATCGTCGAGTTGATGAAGAGCACTTTCGATCTCGGCCTCGGCGGGCACGATCACATCTCTGCCCGGCTGATGGAACTCATCCCCGACACCACGCGCCTCACCGAGGTGCTGTCGGTGGTGCCGACAATGCTCGCCCCCATCAACGCGACGATGGGGCAGTCCGGGATCGACGCGAACTGTTCGCACGGCCGGATGGCGTTGCCCGCCATGGGGACCGTGCTGCTCGGCGGCGGGAAGGTGACGCTGTGTCGCGCGTGACCGGCGGCGCGTCCCTGCGCACCCGCATCGAGGACTTCGCGGTCCGTGACGAGATCGGACGCCGCGGTGAATTCGCCTGGGCCATCGGCCTGGTGGTCGTGGTGGTGATCCTGGTGGCCGTGACGTCGATGTTCTATCTTCGGCCACCCGGACGCGCGCAGTATCACGCGGTGATGGAGGAGAGCGGCGGAATCACCGGCGGCACCGAGGTGCGGGTCGCCGGGATACCGGTGGGTGACGTGACCGCGGTGACCCTGGGGGAGGGGGAAGGGGAGGGGGAGGGGGAGGTGGAGGTCACCCTCGACGTCGACTCGTCGGTATTCCTCGGCGACCAGACCTCGATGCAGGTCCGGATGCTCACCGTGGTCGGTGGCGCCTACGTCGCGCTGTTGCCGGCCGGCACGGCACCGTTGGGCGACAACGCCATTCCCAAGGATCGGATAACCATCCCGTATTCGACCGGTGAGGTCCTCGACGCCGCCGCCTCCACCGCGAGCCGGATCGACGCGCTGACGATGCGCGACACCGCAGTCGCGGCCACCGACAGTCTCGATGCCGCACCCGGCTCGGTCCGCGGCATCCTGTCGAATGCCGCCGACATCACCGCACTTCTCGACGACCAACAACACCAACTCGAATCCATCGCCGATCTGAGTGGGGAGTACACCACAACGATTGCCGCACAGAGGGATACGATCGTCGAGATGATCAGCCGCATCCGCTCGGTGCTGCCGCTGATCATCGGCTACAAGGATCGCGGTATCCAGACCTACGACGCACTCGCCGAGATGGTCCTCTACGTCGGTGACATCTTCGGCGAGCCCTACGAGACCCGGATCGGTCCACCCCTGCATCAACTCGCTTCGACGGCAGGTCAGGTCAACGAGATGTCGACGAAGATGGGTGAGGCCATCCGGCAACTCCGCGAGATCGCCGACAGACTCTCCACCATCGTCACGCCCAACGGCGTGTCGTTGGACTTCGGAGACCAGGTGATCGACGACTCCGTCGTCTGCATCCCGATCGCCGGACGGACCTGCTGATGAGCGTCCGGGTGGTGCGTCCCCGTGGCCGCGTCGCGGCGCTGATCGCGGCGTTGCTGGTGGTCACGCTCATGATCGGTGCGGTGGTCGTCTGGCTCCGGTTGTCCGACAACGACAAACGAGCACTGTGCGCACAACTGCCGGACTCGGCGGGCCTCTATGTCGGCAACGCGGTCAACATCCGGGGGGTGCGCGTCGGCACCGTGACCGGGATTGCGCCGCACAACGGGCAGGTCACCGTCGACATGTCCATCGACGACGACCGGCCGATCGCTGCCACGGCACGGGTTGTCGCGGTGAACAATTCGGTGCTCGCCGACCGCCGGCTCGAACTCGTCGACGCGCAGGCCCGCGGCGGACCGACGATGGACAGCGGCGACTGCATACCGCGCAGCCGGTCCTACACACCGATCTCGGTGAGTGCGGCGTTCTCGTCCTTCACCACGATGTTCGACGAGATCGGCGGCAGTGGAACGGATTCCGCCGCGCCGGTGGGCGGACTTCTCACCGCGGTGGACCGCCAGTTCGACGGCACCGGCCCCGACATCAACGCCACGATCACCAATCTGTCCCGGCTGATGGCCGACCCGAAGGACTTCCTCGCCCAGATGCGCACCGTCTTCGACAACCTGGCCGTCCTCACCGACGTCGCCGACCAGAACTGGGATCCCATCCGTGAGATCGGGGTCAACGCAGCATCGTTGACCTTCTTCATGGCCCGGCTGTTCGAGGATTTCGTCTACATCTTCGACGGTTTGGGAGAGGCCGGACCCGGCCTCGACGACCTCCTCGGCAATGTCTTGCCCCCGGTGCTCGACACCGCCGACGTCGCCATGCCCTTCGTCACCGTGGCGATCGCCCACACCGATGACCTGACGGCCATCCTGGAGAAGACACCCGGTATCGCGACCAATCTCGCGACGACGATCAACCGGAAAGCCGCCGCGTTCCAGGTGTCCTACCGCGCACCGCGGGTCGCCGTGCGGACCCCCGACAGTGCCGCGTTGTGCGCCTTGGTCAATCGCGCCGATCCCGGCGGTTGCGACCCGTCGTCCGGGTCGGTCGCCGAGGTGAACCTCACCGAGGTCGTCGCCCGGTTGGTGCAGGGGGGTGCTCGATGATCGCGCGCCGTGGCCTCCAGATGCACGGTGCCCGGATACGCAGTGCCCTGACGATGGCGATGTGCGTGCTCGCCGTGGTCGCCGCGCTGGTGACGGCGATCATCGGTGCCGGCACCAACCCGGTCACGCTGCTGCCGCGGCTCACCGCGTCGTCGGGTGGTTCGACGCTCTACGTCGACTTCGCCTCCGTCGTCAACCTGCCGCTCGGCGCGCGGGTGCTGGCCCGCGGAACCCAGATCGGCACAGTGCAATCCATCGGTCTGGTGCCCGACGCCGCCCGCCTGAGCATCGATCTCGCTCAGCAGGCCAGGGTACCGGCCGGTTCCACCGCCGAACTGCGGCAGTCGACGCTGCTCGGCGACATCTATGTGGCGCTGATCCCGCCCGAGGGGACTTCTCCGTCGTCGTCGATGCTGCCCGACGGCGCGGTGATCGGCGTCGCTGACACCGACCCCGGACCGCAGGTCGAGGACATCATCGTCAACCTCGCCGACTTCATGTCCGGCGGATCGATTCTGCGCGTGCAGGATTCGATCCGGCAGATCAACGAGTCGGTGGACACCGGCGGCGACCTGGCCGGCGCATCCCGGGTCGGCGCGCAGGACATCACCGACCTGGCTGCGGGCACGCGCGATCTCGACGCGATGATCACCAGCCTGCAGAAGGCCTCGACCGAGATGGCGGCCAACCCCGATGCGCTGGGCTATTCCTTCGGCGACAAGGGCCAATTCGGGTTGCGCGCGGTGTTCAACTCGGTCAACGAAGGATTCAAACTCGTCGCCGGATCCAGTGCGCTGGCCGCCGGGCTGAGCTGGCTGGCCCCGCGACTGGCCCAACTCAATCCCTTCCTGGACAAGCTCGTTCCGCTGCTGCGGAGCCACTCGGCCCACTCGACGCAGTTCAACGGCAACATCGGCGCGCTGATCGACGTGACGCGCACCGACGTCATACCGTTCGTGAAGGACGGCGCCATCTCCGTGGACCAGGTCACCCTCGACGACGCCGACGTGACGCGCTCGGTGGCGTCGGTGCTGCGGATGATGGGGGCGTTGCGATGACCGGCACCGCGATGCTCGCCCGCAACATCGCCGCCATCGTGGGAACCGTAGCGGTGCTGGTGGCGTCGGCGGCGTACCTGTCGCTCGGTGTCCTCGACGTACGACCTCTCGACGACACGACGACGGTCACCATGACCGTCCCGACATCCAATGGCTTACACGCCGGTTCGGCGGTGCTGTTGCGCGGCGTCGACATCGGGGAGGTCACCTCGGTGAGCTATCAGGGATCGGCGGTGCAGGTCTCCGTGGCCTACGACGCCCGCTACGACATCCCGGTCGACAGCCGGTTCGACCTGTCCGCGCAGTCGATGCTCGGCGAATCGGGCATCGTCGTGACACCCCAGAGTGCCGGCAGTACAGCGGTTCTCGCCGACGGCGACCACGTCGAGGCCACCGCCGTCGAAGTGCCCGCATCGGTGCCCGAGCTTCTCGGGTCGGCGGAGAAGTTGCTCGATCAGGTCGATCCCGGTCTGGTCAATCGCCTCGTCGACACCCTCTCGGCCGCACTCGCCGGAACCGACGAGGCGGTGGACCGCCTCGCCCCGGCTGCCCAGTTGCTCGCGGCGACGATGATCTACTCGCAGCCGGCGCTGGTGACGGTCATCGGCAATGCGACGTCGATCCTGCAACGCGCCGACTGGGTGGGGCCGGCGCTGCGGGCGACGAGCCCCGAATTGCTGTACGCGGGCGAGAGCCTGCGGCGCGTAATCACCAGCGTCAAACCCTTCGCCGACTTCACCCGCGGCGGCGAACTCATCGGTGAGCGGTGGAAGCCGACGCTCAACCGGGCGGCGCCGCTGGTGGCCACGATCGCGCCTCCCATCGGCTCGCTGGCGCAGACCCTGCTGCCCGCGGCGCAGCGGTCGGGCGGCCCGCTGGCCAATCTCGACATCGCCGCCGTGCTCGACCGGGTCATGCAGATGCTGCCCGGCGACAGCGTGCGCCTGAACGTGACCATCCCGAACTGAGACGAGGAGCAGCCCATGTCCACCGACATCAGCGAGACCGCTGAGACCACCGAGGCCCCTGACGCCATCGAGGCCCCTGACACCATCGAGGCGTCCCACACCATCGAGGCCACCGACACCACCGAGGCCACCGGGGAGGTGTCGACCGATTCCGGGTCCGCCACATCCGTTGCCGCACCGGCCAAGAAGAAGAAAAAGAAGAAGGCCAAGTCCGCCACCAAGGCCGCATCTGCGCCGCCGGCCGCGCCGCCGGCACCGTCGCTGCGCGCGCAACTCACCGAGAACCTGCATCCTCGACGGCATCCGGTGATCGTCGGACTCGTCGCGTTGAGTGTGGCCGCGTTGGTGGCGACGACCGTGCTCGGAATCCTGTTGAGTCAGCGATCCGATCAGCTCAGCGCAGCCGAGCAACTCGCCGCCGACAAGGCGGCAGCCGAACGCGTCGCCGGTGACTATGCCGTGGGTGCGGCGACGTTCGACTTCCGGGATCTCACTCCCTGGTCGACGGCGTTGAAGAAGGGCACCGCCCCCGAACTCACCTCGCGCTTCGACGTGGCGGTCAAGACTCTCACCCCGTTGATCCAGGAGGTGCAGTGGAATCAGACCGCCAGGCTCATCGCCGCGACGACGGTCGACGTCCGCGCGGATCGGCAGTTCGTGGTGCAGGTCTTCGTCTCGACGCACATGACGAGTACCCAGAATCCCGCCGGACTCAATACCGTCACCCCCTACACGGTGACCCTTGACCGTGACGACAACTGGCTGATCACCGATGTGGCCGGGATCGCCGACGCGGCGCAGGATGGTTCGACCGGAACCGGTACCCCCGACCTCGCGCCCGCCGATTCCGCCGCGCCCTCCCAGGCGCCGGCCACTCCCGGCGCCACCTCGATGACACCGGCTCCGCCGACGCCGTGAGCCGCGGCGAGGGCCGGTGGTCGGGTGTGCTGTTGCTGACCTCGGGGGTCGCGGCGATCGCAGTGTTGATGCCGTGGGCGCGGGCCCGGGGCGTGACGATTCCCGACACCTCCGACGTCGCCGGTGACGCGGTCAGCCATCCCGGCGCATTCGAGAGTGTCCGCGTGCTCGGGGCCACCACGGCGCCGGGAGCGACGATATTGGCCGCGATCTGCCTGGTGACGGTGGTGGCACTGTGGCGGACCGCTCCGTCCTACCGGCCGAGCCGGGCGGGCCACCTCTGCATCGCCGCGTCGGCACTCGCAATGGCCGCTGCCCTGTGGTTCGTCCTCGACGCGGATCTGCGGACCGCGGCGCTCGGGAAGTCCATCGACCTGCAGTCAGACACGGTGACGCTCACTGCGTGGCCGTGGATTACGTTGGGATGCGCCGCGATCGGCTGCATCGCCGGTGTCCTGCTGGTACCGCGCCACACGCGCGTGGCATGAGGGGTCGCCACACGGGCGTCGTTTCGACGGAGCTCAACGCGGCGGCCGGCGCTCCGCCCGGCTCGACCGACGGATGGGGCGCTCGGCCAACGAACCCATGGGTGCTCGATCAGCGGCTTGGAAGCCGCCCCAACGGGATGGCCCCCGCACTCGTGAAGAGTGCAGGGGCCATGTGCCGGCGTGAGTCGGAGGCTCAGGCGTCGATGCCGCCGTCGTCGTCGCCGGACTCCTCGAGATCGACGACATTGCCGTCCTCGTCGACGGCGGTGTCGTAGTACCCGTCGCCGTCGGTGTCGAGGATGGAGGTCTCGAACTCGCCGTCGCCGTCGGTGTCGAGGGCTGCGGTGTCGGTGTAGCCGTCGCCGTCGGTGTCGACCTCGATCAGGTCGCCTACCCCGTCGCCGTCGGTGTCGGTAATGACGGTTTCGGTGTAGCCGTCACCGTCGAGGTCGGCCTCCACGGTGTCGATGACGCCGTCGCCGTCAGTGTCGGATGCGTAGCCGTCGGTGACGCCGTCGTCGTCGAGGTCCACGGGCTGTTCGGTCATGTCATGTCTCCTGGGGTGGTGGGTGGGTTGAAGGTGGATCGGTCAGGTCAGGCGTCGAAGCCGCCGTCGTCGGCCGCATCCTCGTCGAGCGGGACCGCGGTCTCCTCGTCGAACTCGCCGTCACCGTCGATGTCGACGATCGCGAGGTCGGTGATCCCGTCGTCGTCGGTGTCGATCTCGGCGTAGTCGTAGCTGCCGTCGGCGTCGGTGTCGTAGACGGCGGTATCGGTGGCGCCGTCGAAATCGGTGTCGGACTCGCCGTACTCAAAGACGCCGTCGCCGTCGGCGTCGACCGCGAGGGTGTCGTCGACGCCGTCGCCGTTGGTGTCGCCGACCTGAACGGTCTCGTTGATGCCGTCGCCGTCGATGTCGGTGTAGGAGGTGGTGGTCATGGTGGGGTTCCTTTCGGGAGGTCGTGTTGTGCTTCTGTCTGGTTGGAGCACGCACAGCCCCGAAATGTTCCAGCGGATGCCGATGTCATTCGTTCGATGGAGGACCACTGCACGTGGGAACCTTCAGGCATCACCTCAGATCTGCGAGGAGTTCGGACAGGATCGTTCTCGCGCGGGAGATCCGGCTTCGGACGGTCTGCAGCCCGATGCCCTGGGCCTCGGCGATTTCGGCGTAGGACAGGTCGCCGTAGACGCGTAGGACGAAGGTGGCGCGGTAGGCGTCGGGCAGTTGCGCGAGTGCCTCGGCGATGCGGTCGGCGACGACGATCTGCCCGGCGATATCGGTCGACGATTCCAGCTCGACGTCATCGATGTCTGAAGTGTTTGCGCGCCTGCGTATCTGAGCGAGCGCGGCGTTGGAGGCGATGCGGAACAGCCACGTCGAGAGGCGGGCGTCACCACGAAACCGGGGCAGCGCGCGCCATGCGGCGACGAGGGATTCCTGGAGGGCGTCCTCGGCATCGGTGGCATTGCCGGTGATTCGCAGGCAGATCGCCCACATGCGATCACGTTGCGCCGAGACGAGTTCGGCGAATGCCTGCTGATCGCCGCCCTGAGCTCGCGCGAGGAGGTCGGCCGTGTCGGTGTCGACGGCCGGGGACGAGGCGGACGTGGCCGTAGGGCCGCCGTGCGGGGGCACCCGCTCATCGTAGGGGATGGAACGAGGCTGGGGAATGGGATGAAAGTTGTTTGGCGAGCGAACTATTGCCGTCTCACGACTCAGAAGTCGGCGTCGCCGGAGTCGGAGTCGTCCTGATCCCAGGACGGGTCGTCGTCCGTGGGATCGGCAGGGGAGAGGTCGTCGTCCATCCAGCCGTCGTCCGGATCGGCGTCATCTGAATCGGCGTCGTCCAAATCAGTGCCGTCCGGATCAGTGCCGGCCGCGTCGAGCTCATCCAGATCGACCCCGTCAGCGTCCACCCCGTCAGCGTCCACCCCGTCAGCGTCGACCCCGTCGGCGTCGTCCGCCGGGTCGTCACCGGCCGGCGCGGTCAGGTCGTCGTCGGCCTCGGCGTCGGGATCGAATGCGGTCGCCAGTGCGGACTCCCAGACGTCGTCGGGTGCGGTCAGGTCAGACGCGGGATCGTTGGCCGCCAGCCACGTCTCGATGTCGTCGGTCATCGCCGCACTCCGTCTCCGTCGGTCGTTTGATACGCGCACCCCTGCGATGCCCGTTTACCCTCTTTGAGTAGTACACGGGCCAGAATGTTCCCGTGGCCGACCAGATTCGACGGACCGACCTGACATCCGACGGGAGGCACCACGCGGTGGCAACGCGGACGACCCTACGCGACCGGCTCGGGCAACTACTCGACGATGTCGCCCGGATCGGTGAGCGTGAGGTGGCGCAGCGGTTACGCGCCGACCTCGACGCCCCGCTCACCGTCGCGGTGACGGGTCGGGTCAGTTCGGGGAAGTCGACGCTGCTCAATGCGCTCGTCGGTGATCGCGTGGCACCGACCGACCGGGCCGAATGCACCCGCGTGGCCACCCTGTACCGGGCTGGTGCGCCGCAGCGCGTCGAGGTGATCGGGATGGACGGGACCGTCACCGAGGTGCCCGGACCGGTGCGCGGCGACCTCGGGCGGCCGGCCCGCGACATCGACCATGCCGTCGCGTACACGCCGTCGCGGCTGTTGCGGGATTTCTTCCAGATCATCGACACCCCCGGCCTGTCGGGTTTCACCGACACCGCCGAGACCGCGACGCGGCGGGTGTTCAGCGGACGGTCGGGGTTGCCGCGCCCGGACGTCATCCTCTTCCTCCTCGACGACGCCGGCGGCCCCAAGACCGACGAGGTCGAGTTCCTCCGCAACTGTGGGGCGTCGGCACAGAACACCATCCTGGTGATCTCGCAGGCCGATCTGATCGCCGACGAGCGCCCGATGCTCAAGGCGCTCGAAATCGCCCGCCGCATCCAGCGCCGGTTCGCGGCCACCGCGGGTGCTGTGGTGCCGGTGTCGGGTCTGATGGCCGAGGCCGGTGTCTGCGGTGTCACCGAACGGGAGACGGCCGCGATCGCGGCGCGCGGGAACCTGGAGACGTGGGAACTGCTGTCGATCATCGATGGTGGTGCACCGGCGCCGCCGGGCATCGACGTCGAGTTGCTCGGCCGGCTCGAGGAACTCGTCGGGACCTATGCCATGGACGACGGCGCCGATATCGCCGCCGACGGCGCGCAGGCCTATTGCGAATGGCTGCAACGGGTTTCCGGGGTGGGGGATCTCCGGCAGGCGATCGGACGACGATTCGTCGCCGTCGGTGACGTGCTCAAGGCCCGAACCATGCTCGGCGAACTGCGAGACCTCGCCACCCGCAGTCCGCATCGCGCCGCCATCCTGGTGGCCATCGAGGACGCCGAGTCCGCGCCGGAATTGCACCGGCTCCGCGAGGTCGCCGCGCTGGAGGCCCTCGCGAGGTGGCACCCCGACAGCGAGGTGGTCGCCGACCTCGGGCACGCGGTGGCGGTGCGTGACGTGCGGGTGTTGCTCGGACTGCCACCCGGTGCGGCACCCACCGACATCGACGCGGCCGCCCGGTCCCGCGCGGTGGACTACCGCGGCCGGCGATCACTGGCCGGCTCCTCGGCCGAACGGGAGGCATTGTTGGTGCTGGAACAGACATTTCAGCTCGTCCGCCGCGGCCTGTGGACGGCATGATGAGTCAAGAAGCCGCGCCGCGCAAAACGCCACCGAGTGCCGCGACGGTACTACGGGTGGCCGTCGATGCCTTGCGCAAACACGGTGAGGATGCGATCGCCGACCGTGCGCTACGGGTGGCCGCGGCCGCGCCGCCGGAGGCGTCGGTGGTGATCGTCGGCGAGATCAGCCGGGGCAAGAGCTCATTGGTCAACACGCTGGTCGGCGCACCGGCCAACGCGCCGGTCGCGCCCGTGGACACGGAGATGGCGACGAGCATTTACGTGCGGTACGTGCCCGCCACCGACGACCTGCCCGTCGGGGCCGCCGACATCGAATTCCCCGGTGTGACACACCGAATCGATGTCGCCGCACTCGCCGATTGGGTCACCGTCGGCGGTGCCGATGAGGGCCGCACGGTGACGACGCAGGCGTCCTCTGGCGCCGACGGTGACATCGTGGCGGTCGGCGTACCCGCGGTGTCGGCGCGTGTCGGCATCGCCTCGACGGTGCTTCCCGACACCGTCATCGTCGACACCCCGGGCGTGGGATCGCTGATACCCGAACACGTCGAGGCGGTGATGAGTGCGAGCCGCGGCGCGGGTGTGCTGGTGATGGTCTGCGATGCGACGGCGCCGATGAGTGCCCCCGAACTCGAGTTCCTCGGCGCGGTGGGCGCGGAGATCTCGTCGGTGGTGATCGTGGTGACCAAAATCGATCTGGTGATGCGGCAGTGGCGCACCGTGCTCGCCGAGAATCGCACGCTCATCGCCAGGCACGCACCACGTTTCGCGCACGCGCCGATCATCGGGGTGTCTAATCGGGTGGCCGCGCAGGCCGCGTCGATCGCCGACCCCGAGACGGCCACGCGGGCGCGGGCCGCCTCCGGGGTCTCCGACCTCGTCGGCGCGCTCACCCCGTTGGTGCGTGCCACCTCGGATGCGCCGGAACGTAACGCGCTGCAGGTGGCTTTCGGCGGACTCGACACGGTACGCACCCGGCTGCTGCTGGAGATCGAGACGGTGAAGGCCGCTCCGGCGGTGCGTGTCGAGATCGAGGCCGAGCGGGAACGACTCGCCGGCCTCAAGGATCACAAACGGGAATGGCAGGCCCGCCTCCAGCAGGATATGGCGGCGTTGTCGGTGACCTCCGACGACATGTTGCGTGAGGAGTTCGACGGACTCTTCGATCAGTGGTCGCGTCGCATCGACAAGCTCAAGTTCTACGAGATACCGCGCGCCTCCAAGGAATTGGTGTCGCAGATGACCGTCGACCTGGAGGCGGTGGCCCATCGGGTCTCTGCTGCCTACGTCGTCGGCGTGGAACGGATCGCCGACGAGTTGTTCTCCGACAGTGAGATCCGCGTCTCGGTGCTCGACCGCCTCACCGAGGGGCAGGAGGATCTGCACCTGCGTGGTGAGAAGAAGGTGTCGCCGTGGAAGAACTTCCTCGATCCCATCCTGATCACCACCATGGCCTCCGGTGGACCGCTCGCGCTGATCCCCGGCGTGGGCTTCATCGCGCTGCCGGTGTGGGCCGGCATCGTGCTGGGATTCCGGGCCACCCGCACCGGCAAGGAGAATCACCGCAAATGGTTGACCAAGGCGGTCAACGACATGAAGGGTGACGTGCGGTCGCAGTTGAAGGCGTTCAACGCGCAGGCGATGGGCGATCTGCGGGTGGCCTATGATCTCCAACTCGAAAGTGCGCTCGCGGAATCGGCGAAGATCCTCAACGACGCGGCGGCCGAATCCAAGCGCTCGGCCGAGGATCGCAAGCAGGCCGTGACAGAGCTGCGGACCAAGGTCACCGCAATCGACACCATCCGCAAGAACATCGTGGCCGTGTTGAAACGTCCGGTCGGGCAACAGAAACCGGCCGGAGCGCCGGCGTCCGACGACGGGAGCTGACGGTGGCGGGCGCGGCATCGCAGGGTAGGCGACGATTGTGCATCGATTTCGGTACCAGTAACACCGCCGCCGCGTTCCGGGTCGACACCGCCGACCCCGTCGTCGTGCCGCTGTCGGCGGATGTGGTGACGATGCCGTCGGCGGTCGGCGCCGACGGCGACAACATCGTGGTGGGTTCCGCCGCCCGCGCGATACGACTGCACCGTCCCGACGCCTACGAGGAATCCCCGAAATCCCGCCTGGTGGAAGGCGAGATCGAACTCGGTGACCGTTTCTGGCCGGTCGAGGAGATCATCGGCGTCGTCCTCGATCACGTACACCGGACCGCGCTGCGGTATTCGGGTTTCGGCTCCTTCGACACCGTCATCCTGACCCACCCGGACAATTGGAGTGAACGTCGTCAGGCGATCCTGCGCAGCGCCGCACAACGGGGCGGAATCCGGCCGGAGCAGATCCGTACGGTATCCGAATCATTGGCCGCCGCATGGTATTACGTCCATCAGGGACATGACGTGGCGGCCAACGAGCGGATGTGTGTCTTCGACTTCGGGGCGGGGACCTGTGACGTCGCCGTGCTCGCGCACGACAGTGGCGGGTTCACCGTCATCGGGTCCGGCGGCGACAACACCCTCGGCGGGAATGACCTCGACGCCCGGCTGCGTCGCTGGGTGCTCGAGGAGGCCGGTCGCCTCGACCCGGAGCTGCCTGCGCTGCTGCAGGAACAGGCCGCGGCACTGGCCCTCGGTGATCACGTGCGGATCGCGAAGGAGAACCTGTCGGAGGATTCGCGGACCTCGATCGAACTACCCGGCGGACGACGACCGATCCTGTTGACCCGCAGGGAATTCGAGGAGATGATCGCGCCCTACGTGCAACGTGCGGTGGATTTGACCCGGCAGGCGATCGATGGCGCCGACGCGGTGTCGGGCCGGGCCAGCCTGCCGGTGGTGTACCTGACCGGGGGCACCAGCAACATCCCCAGCGTGGCGGCCGCATTGTCCGGGGTCGGTCGGATCGGCCGAATCGGTGATCCGAAAACCGTTGTTGCCCAAGGTGGGCTGCTGCGCTCGACGAACATCGACGTTCCGGTCGGCACCGCCGCAGTTCCCGCCGAGGCGAATCCGTTCGCCGCGACCGGGGTGCGGATCATGATGCCGGCGCTGGTGCCCGGAACCGTCGTGGCCGGCGTGCTCGCTCGAGAAGGTCAACGGGTGCGGACCGGCGAGCCGATCGCCCGGGTGCAGGCCGCGGCAACGTCGCTGCTGATCACCGCCCCCGCCGACGGCGTGCTGTCCGGTGTCGAGCTGGTGGTGGGTGCGATGGTGACGCCCGGCGCCGTGTTCGGTGCGATCGGCCCGACGGTCGTCGCCCGCGACCGGTGGGCCGGGCTGCACCGGGTGCCCGCCGGCGTCGTCGCCGAGAACCCCGCGGCCAGGGCCCAGCCGCCACCACCGCCACCGGCGCCGCCATCTCTGACACCGCCACGGCCCGGGTCGGCCCCGAAGTCCACGCTCCCGTTTGGTGAACCGCGGACCTCTCTCGACCGATCGGGCAACCAGATCACGGAGTGGGCCGACGGTCTGACCGTCGTACGGATGCCCGACGGCCGGGTGAAGGTGGGCCGCCACGGAGCGCAATTACGTGGCGGCCCACAGGGTGTCGAGGTGGCGCAATCCGCGGACCACATCGTCGTGGCGTTCGACGATCCGGAGAGGTAGCTACACGCGCAACTCCCACATGCACGGAATGCATCGCGTGCATGTGGGAGCCGAGCAGGTGAAATGGGTGCGGGGAGGTGCTCACCGGGTCGGTGGACTCACTTCCCATACCGATACGGCAGGTACTGCACGTTCCAGTGATTGCCGTCCGGGTCGTCGAAGTAGACGAAGTGCCCCCACGACTGCACATCGACCTCGGAGACGTCGACGCCGCTGTCGAGCAAGGACTGCCGGGCCGCCTCGATGTCGGACACGCACAGCATGAGGGTTCCGGCATTGGGCGGCTGACCCTCGATCAGTCCGGTGCCGAACGCGATCGAACACCCCGACCCGGGTGGGGTCATCTGCACGAAGCGGATGTCCTCGGACGGCGACTGATCGTGGTCGGGGTGAAAGCCGATGCGTGTGTAGAAGTCCTTCGCGCGGTCGACGTCGGTGACGGGCAGAAACGCGACTTCCAGGGTCCAGTCCATGAGCACGTGCCTTTCGGATCGAGGGATCGGATGCGTTGTGCACCGATGGAGTCAGCATCGCCCGGATTGCGGACGATTGCAGTCCGCAATCCCCATCGCAGACCAGACGGAGTCCGACGGACTCCGGACCTCACCCACCCGCCGAGAACCGCACCGCCGAGCGCGCCTGGGCGGCGAGGGCAGCGCCGGCACCCAACGGCCAGCGGTGCATGACATAGTCGGCGGCCTGGTCGACGCCGAGGTGGCGCGACGAGTTGCCGGTGCGGACCCAGAACTCCGGTGGGGCGTTCTTGCCGGGGCGTAGATACACCGGCCGCGGCGACGGGTGGCTCACCACCCGGCAGACCGGTTGTGTCCCAGAGGAATCGGGGACCGCCACGTCCTCGATTGACACGTCGACGGCGGCGGCCGCATTCTGTCCGAGCGCGGTGGTCAGTAGATCACGCAGCCACAACTCGAAGCGGTCGGCGTCGGGCACCCTCAGGGTGGCGTAGTCGGCGTCGAGACCCAGCGGCGTGCCCTCGTCGTCGACGCCGATCAGCAACGTCCCGCCGTCGGCGTTGAGGAACGCCGACACGGTCTTGACGATCACCTGCTCCATCCGAGGATCCTTCTCACCGGTGCGCGTGTTGATCCGGGCCGTCGACTTGAACTCCACCTGCGCGGATTCGCCCGCGGCGATCAGCTCGGCCACGCCCGCTCGTCGGGGGCGTTGCAGATGCGCGGCGACCGCCCCGTAGGCGGCGATCACCGCGATCGAACCGAGCAGGGCGGACCCGATCGCGGTCGGCTGCCACAGGTGCGTGTCCGGCGTGATCGCGCCGGCGATGAACAGTCCCACCGCCGAGCCCAGAATCGCCAGCACGACCGCGGTTGTGCCATTCAACGTGGCACGGCGCCGCAGCACCCAGCGCGCGATCGCACCGAACACCCAGGCCACGATCAGCACGGCCACCAGCGAAATCGCCGTCACCCACAGCGGTGCCACCGACTCATACACACGTCCCATGCGTCCTAGACAACCATGACGAAGAACATGATCGACATGCCGGTCGCCATGAACACCTGACACAGATCGCCGGCGAAGGACAACACGTCGTCGGGCGCACCGGCACGTCGGCGACGATCGAAGTACAGGTACAGCCAGAGCGCCGCGGCGACCGCGAACCCGAGCGCCAGAACCCAGTTCACCGGCGCCACATATCCCGGCTGCGGTGCCATGTGAGTCATGTCCATCCCGCCCATGTCGCCACCGCCGTGACTGTGCGCGAGCACCACCGGGTGGCCGGAACCCACACCACCCGGGCCCAACGCCAACGCCATCGGTTGCGCTGCAGGGGTTCCCGGCAGCAGGCTGCCGTTCATCACCGCATACATCCAGGCCATCGCCCCCATCATGGCCGCGTGGTACACCGCCGCCATCCGCCCGGTGGTGGTGGATGTCGATGGGACGCAACCACAGTCGACGGCCGGGCGTGACGAGTTCGGCACCGCCAGGCTGGCCAGGAACCACACCGCCGCGGCGACGAAGAACCACAGCGGGCCGACCGTCGGCCAGTCCGCGGAGAACGGCCAGGCCATCAACAACATCGCGACCGACATGATCAGATGCAGCGCATGCCCCACATAGGCCTGCCAGGGCATCGATTTCACAACCATCAGGTACAGGCACTGCGCCGCGGCCAGTCCGAACAGGATTGTGACGACCCACCGCAGCAACTCGTCGGCGATCATCGCGCGCTCACCCGGGACTCACCCGACTGCGCGGACTCCCGCCGCTTCGACACGATTCCCCACACCGCGTCGACGATGACGAACAGCGCCAACGGGATCCCGAACCAGGGGAGGAACCAGCCGAGGACGGCGACGACGACGATCAGGGCCAGCGCCTCGGCCGGCAGCAGGGAACTCAACGAACCCCGCCCGGGCGCCTTGGGGAGCCCGCCCTTCGTCGGGCGGCGACGCCACCACATCAGGTAGCCGCGGCAGATGACGGTGATCAGCCCGACGCCGAGCAGGATCAGCACGACCTGGTTGATCAGGCCGAACAGGCCCATGTGGGCACTGATCGCCCACGTCGTCATCTTCGCCATGAACGGCCAGTCCGCGAAGTCGACCCGGTCGGTCACCGCATACGTGTGCGGATCGACGGCGATCGAGTCGTAGTGACTCGGAAATCCGCGCGCATTCTCCGACACCGACCACGCCGCACCCGCGGCCGCCGGCACCGAGATGACCATCGGGCCGACCAGACCGGCCTGCTGTGCGGTCTCGTAGACCTGGGTGAACGCCGCCGGATCGACCTCGGCCGGTGCCGTTTCGGCACCCGCGCCGTGATGCGCGGACGTATCGTCGGACGGTTCGGTGGATGCTTCGGTGGATACGCCGGGCGTCGTCCACGACAACTCGGTGCGCAGTTCGCCGATGTTCTCACCGGCATAACGTGACCAGCTCAAGCCCGACGCCGACAGCCCGATCAGGCCGATGATGATCCAGACACCCACCGCGCCGTGCCAACTCAGGGTGCGTTGACGTCTGGGTGTGTGACGATCGGGCACCAGCAGTCGCTTGAGTTTGTGTGTGCGGCGCCGGTATCCGATCCACAGCACCAGACCGCCGAGCGCCACGACCCACAACCAGCTCGCACCGATCTCGCTGTAATTGCGGCCCACCTCACCCAGGTGCAGAGTGCGGTGCAGGTCATCGAACCAGGCGCGCACCGGCAACCACTCGCCGAAGCTGGTCAGCTCACCGCGCACCTCGCCGGTGTGGGGATCGACGAAGACGGTGCGGTTGTGATCGGCCGGGACGTCGTCGACGGCCAGCACCACGCGGGTGGTCTCGCCGGCCGCTGGTGCCGGAGTCACCGAGACGATCGAACCCTCCGGGTGGGCCGCGCGGGCCGCGGCCACCTGCTCACCGAGGGGGATCGGCGTGCCACCGGGATCGTCGACGGTCAGCTCGTGGCTGTAGATCGCACGATCGAGCTGCGGGATGAGCGCGTACAACGTGCCGGTGATGGTGGCGACCAGCAGGAACGGGCCGATCAGGATGCCGGCGTAGAAGTGCCAGCGCAGCAGCAGCGGACGCCAACGGTCGGCGGCGCCGCGCGCACGACGCGGCCGGGATGAGGGCTCCGGGCACGGCGATGACGCAGAGGAGCGCGACGACGCGAACGCCGGCGCGGCCCCCTCATCCAGGGGTGGGGTGGTGACCAACTCGAATCCTGCCTTCACACGAGGGGCTGATGAGTCCCGTGGCTGACGAGTCTCGCGTCAGAGGTCGGCGGTACGCGCCGGAAAGTTCCCGGCATCGCCATGACGCGCGTCACTTCCCCTCCTCTGGCGGCCGGAGGACCTACCCTACGAGGGATGCAGCCGACCACCGAAGTGCCGACCACCGAGCCCCCGATCACCATCTTCGGTCCGGACTTCCCGTTTCCCTATGACGACTGGGTCGGCCACCCGGCCGGGATCGGCACGGTGCCGCCGGAGGCGCTCGGCAGTGAGGTTGCGGTGATCGGCGCGGGGATGGCGGGCATGGTCGCCGCCTACGAGCTGATGAAGATCGGTCTGAAGCCGGTGGTGTACGAACCCGACCGGATCGGCGGCCGACTGCGCTCCGAGCCGTTCGTCCCCGGCGAACCGGAGGTCGCCGAACTCGGTGGCATGCGGTTCCCGATCTCCTCGAGAGCCTTCTTTCACTACGTCGACACCTTCGGACTGCGCATCCGCCCGTTCCCCAATCCCCTGACCGAGGCGGCGGGCAGCACCGTCATCGACATCGGCGGGGAGACGCTGTACGCCCGCACCCTCGACGATCTGCCGCCGATCTACCAGGAAATCTCCGACGCCTGGGACGCCGCACTGGAACGCATCGCCGGCTTCTCCGGCCTGCAACGCGCCATTGCCGAACGGGACACCGCCGAGCTGAAACGACGCTGGAATGCCCTCGTCGCCGAATGGGACGACCGCAGCTTCTACGACTTCCTCGCCACCTCGACGGAGTTCGGATTGCTGAGCTTTCGGCATCGCGAACTCTTTGGTCAGGTCGGATTCGGTACCGGCGGTTGGGATTCGGACTTCGCCAACTCGATGCTCGAGATCCTGCGGGTGGTGCTCACCAACTGCGACACCGACCAGTACCTCATCGTCGGTGGGGTCGAACAGGTTCCGCGTCGACTGTGGTCACATGCACCGCACCGGATCGCGCACTGGCCGGTCGGCACGTCGCTGTCGTCGCTGCACCGCGGGGTGCCCAAACCCGGGGTGCGCGCACTGCGGCGCCTCGGTCCCGACCGCATCGAGGTCACCGACCGGTGGGGCGAGCGACGCGAGTTCTCCGCGGTGGTCGCCACCTGCCAGGCGTGGCTGCTGTCCACCGAGATCGATTGCGACGAGTCGTTGTTCAGTCAGGATCTGTGGATGGCGCTGGATCGCACCCGGTACATGCAGTCATCGAAGACCTTCGTCCTCGTCGACCGTCCCTTCTGGTCAGACCGCGACCCCGACACCGGCCGCGACGTGCTGTCGATGACGTTGACCGACCGCCTGACCCGCGGCACCTATCTGTTCGACAACGGACCCGACCGGCCCGGGGTGATCTGCCTGTCGTACTCGTGGATGAGTGATTCGCTCAAGATGCTGCCGCATTCGGTGGAACGCCGTGTCTCCCTGGCGCTCTCGGCGCTACGGAAGATCTACCCGGACGTCGACATCGCCGAGCACATCGTCGGACGGCCGATCACCGTGTCGTGGGAGGACGACCCGAACTTCCTCGGCGCCTTCAAGGGTGCGCTGCCGGGCCACTATCGGTACAACACCCGCATGTACGGGCATTTCCACGATCAGCATCTGCTACCCGACGCCGAGCGCGGCATCTTCATCGCGGGCGACGACGTCTCCTTCACCCCGGCGTGGGTGGAGGGTGCGGTGCAGACCGGACTCAACGCGGTGTGGGGTGTGCTGACGCACTTCGGTGGTCGCTGCGCACCCGAGAATCCCGGTCCCGGCGACGTGTACGCCGACCTCGGACCGATCGACATCGGTGAGTGACGCGACGATGAACGGGACGACACCGGCGGATGTTCTGCGCGTCGCACTCTGGCAGGCCACGCCGCTACCCCCGGACACCCCGGATATCGTGGAACGCAATCTGGAGCGTTTGAGACGGGCGGCCGCGACGTGCGCCGGGCGAGCCGACCTGCTGATCACACCCGAGATGTTCGTGTGCGGGTACAACATCGGCGCGCGGGCCGCGGGGGAGCGGGCCGACGCTCCCGACGGGCCGATCGCGGCGGCGGTGTCGCAGATCTGCGCGGCCAGCGGGCTCGCCGTGCTCTACGGGTGCGCCGAGCTGGTGGCCGGCGAGGTGTACAACGCGATCCGGCTCGTCGATTCCGACGGTCGGCTGCTGGCCACCCACCACAAGACCCACCTGTTCGGTGACCTCGACACCGAGATGTTCGCGCCCGGAACGGTTCCCGCCCCGGTGGCCGGGCTCGGCCGCTGGCGACTGGGCCTGGGGATCTGTTATGAGGTGGAGTTCCCCGAGGTGGTGCGTTCGCTGGCGCTGCGCGGCGCCGACATCGTCTGCGTCCCGACCGCCAACATGCCGGAGTACGACGATGTGCAACGCATCCTGTTGCCGGCCCGCGCCTTGGAGAACCAGGTGTATGTGGGTTACGCCAATCTCATTGGCAGTGAAGGAGATCTGGCCTACGGGGGTCTCAGCGAATGGATCGGTCCCAGCGGGGCGGTCGAGGCCCTCGGCGAACCCGGCGAACACCTGGTGTTCGGTACCGCCGACCGCGACGAACTCACCCGGTCGCGGGCGGGCTGGACCTACCTCGCCGACCGTCGGCCCGAACTCTACTGACCGCTTTGCTGTTCTGAACGGTGCACTGCCACTACACCATTCGGGATACGTCCGTTGCCAAAAGGCGTGTGCGCCCCGTCTGGACATAACGGGCGCTGTGGTCTAACTTACATCCGGGAACGTGCACGTCGGGGCGCAGAAGAAATGCACGCAGGGTGGGACGTGGACGGGATGACCGACGTGGATTTCGAGGCGGATCTGCAGGGTTTCGAGGATGCGCAGTCGCGTGCGCGACGCGGATTCCTCGGCGCGGCCGCGATCCTCGAGGCGCTCGACATCGAGTCGCTACTGTTCCTGCCCTCGCTGCGAATGATGTTGTCGCCCAATGCCATCTGGGGTGACGGTGCCGGACCTGATGCGGCGCTGGCTCACCAGATCCGCTCCTCCATCAATCGGCACACCCGCGCCGCGGACGTGCTCGGTGTGATGCTGCGGGACGCCATGCTCACCCGACGCGACGCCGAGTCGGCCCTGCGCACGGCGTCCGGTGCACTGCCGGTCCGCGCGCAGCGGACACTGGTCGACGACGCCGTCGCCCTGTCCGATCCCCGCCGGGCCGATCTGCTCCGGCTGGCCTTCCTGCTGGTGGCCACCCATGCACTCAGCGATCCCACCGACTGTGCGACGGCGTCGCGGTCACTGAACCTGGTCCCGCCACCCCTGCATCGAGATCGTTCGATGATGAATTCTGTTCTTTCTCAGATCGTTCCGATGTTGTCGGCATCCGACGTCGAGGGATTGGGGTGGGCCGTCGGTCATGCCGCGTCGATCTTCGCGGTGCCCGATGAGCACCGGCTGCCGACCGCCGGTGCCGTCGAATTGGTGCACGGCACTTCGGATCTCACGCTCGTCCGACTCAACCCGCATTCGCTGCACCTGGCCTGCAAGCTGTCCGGACTGCCGACGCCGGAACCGGCCTGAGCGGCCGCGGGTACTGAGCTGCCCGGGTAGGCTGGCTCGGGTGAGCGCGTCGACCCCGCGCCGCCACCGGTGGCTGCTGCACATCGACCTCGACCAGTTCCAGGTCGCCGTCGAGCGACTCCGCAGTCCCGAGCTGGTGGGCGCGGCGGTGATCGTCGGCGGCAATGGTGACCCCACCGAGGCGCGCAAGGTGGTGACCTGCGCGTCCTACGAGGCCCGTGCGGCAGGGGTGCGAGCGGGGATGCCCCTGCGCAGTGCACACCGCAAGATGCCCGACGCGGTGTACCTGCCGCTGGACATGTCCGCTTACGACGCCGCCTCCGCACAGGTGATGACGACGTTGCGGCAGATGGGTCATCCGCTGGAGGTGTGGGGATGGGACGAGGCGTACGCCGGAATCGGCGACGTATCCGGCGGTGACAGTGACCTCGGCCGTGACGAACTCGGTGACGACGAGATCCTCGCCCTGGCCTCGGGCATCCGTGAACGGGTGGCCGCCGAGTGCGGGCTGGCCTGCCGAATCGGTATCAGCGACAACAAACAACGCGCGAAGATGGCCACCGGCTTCGCCAAACGGGGAATCCGCGACGCCGGGCTCGATCGGGCGATGCCGCCGGGGGTGTTTCTGCTCGACAAACGGAACTGGTTGCCGCTCATGGGTTCTGCGCCGACCGGAGACCTGTGGAGTGTGGGACCGCGCACCGCGGACAAACTGGCCGCGATGGGCGTGGCCACCGTCGAGCAACTCATCGCCACCGACAAGGACGACCTCATCGCCAGATTCGGCCCACACCAGGGCAACTGGCTCTACGTCCTGTGCCGCGGCGGTGGGGATGCGACGATCACCGTCGAACCCTTCGAGGCCAAGTCGCACTCCAAGTCACACACCTTTGCCACCGACCTGACCGAACCGGCCGAGATCGCCGCGGCCGCCACCGACCTCACCGACGAACTGCTCGGCGAGATCGTCGCCGAAGGCCGCACACCCTTCCGGGTGGCGGTCACCGTGCGGACCGCCACCTTCTACACCCGCACCAAATCCCGGAAGCTGGCCGCACCGACCACCGACCGCGACACGATCGTCGCCGCCGTGCTCGAGGTGCTCGCGAAATTCGAGCAGGGCCGGCCGGTGCGTCTACTCGGGGTGCGGCTGGACCTCGTCGAGGTCGACACCGACACCGACACCGACACCGACGAAGACGACGAACGCGACGAATGAGTCCGAACGGACGACATCGCGTCGATGGTTGCCATTGCTAATTTGGCACGATGGCCACACCTCCGTCACCAACCCATGGGCGCAACCAAGCGGCCGATGTCGTCAATCGGATACCGCTGCTGCCCACCGTCGCCGCAGTACTCGTGGTGTTCGGCCTGCTGTTCGGCGCTCTCGGCAGTTGCGGCGGTGCCACCTCGGCGTTCAACAGCTACTCCACCACGAACAGCGAACTGTGCTCTGCGTATCGGGTCGCGGTCAACGCCTTCGAGGACGACTCGGAATACGACGTCACCGACGAGCTCGATGCCCTGATCAGTGCGGCCAAGGACTACGACGACAGTGGCGTCCGCGCCGACGCCGACGACCTCGACTCCAACACCGGCTACCTGGTGAGTGAGTCCAGTTTCCGTAGCGATACCCGCAACATCGCGGCCGAGTGCTGAGCAGGCAGGTAGAACGATGACCACACCTCCGTACGGCGGCGGACCGAACCCGCAGCAGCCCAACCCGTATCAGTCCTCACCCGGCTGGGGTCAACCCCCGACCGGGCAGTCGCCCAGCGTGCCACCCACCGGGCCGTATCCTTCCCAGCCGCCGGCCACCGGGCCGTATCCGGCACAACAGCCGCCGGCCACCGGGCCGTATCCGGCACAACAGCCGCCGGCCACCGGGCCGTATCCGGCACAACAGCCACCGGCCACCGGGCCGTATCCGGCACAACAGCCGCCGGCCACCGGGCCGTATCCGGCACAACAGCCCGCACCATTCGGTCCCGCCCGGCCGGGACCGGGTTTCGGTGCCCAGGGCCCGAACACGGCCGGCGCGCCGGTCCGTGCCGCAGTGGGCGGTGGGATCATCGCGGTGCTCGCGGTGATCCTCATCTTCGTGTTCTGGCCGGTGGCGATCTTGCTGTTCATCGTGGCCGGCGTGTACGCCTTCTTCCTGGCCACCGGAATGCCGATGGCCGCGGGCCCGCAGACGACGATCGCCCACGCGGCATATGCGTGGCGCTCGGTGATCGCCCCGGCATTCGGCGGACGATCGACGCCGAACCCGGCGCATCCCGGACCGAACCCGGTATATCCCGGCCCGAACCCGATGACGCCCAACTCGATGGCATCCGACCCGATGTCCCCGAACCCGGTCGCGCCTGCGCCTGCGACGCCGGCGCATCCGTATACGGCCGCGCAGGCATCCAATCCGGGCACCGACCCGCAGGTCCTCTCGCAGATCGCGGCCGCCGCACCGGAGTTGCGGGTGCTGGTGGCCAACAATCCGGCGACCTACCCGGGGTTGCTGGACTGGCTCGACACCTACGGCGACGCGCAGGTCAAGGCGGCCGTCGCACAGCGTCGCGGCAGCTTCTGACTGCACACACCCCGCGACCAGGGAGTACCGTGCCGAGATGAGCATCCGACACCGGCGCCCGCGTGGCCTGCCGAGCGTGCTGACGGTGTGCGTGCTGACGGTGTGCGCGCTGCTCGCGCTCGGCACCGCCACCGCGTCGGCGCAACCGTCGCCATCGCAGCCCCTGCCGGTGACCTACGACTTCCTCTCCGGGATCTCCGCAGAGCTCGAGAACCCCGGTGGCTCGCTCCCCGGCACCAACGACTTCTCCTGCCGCCCGGCCGCGGCGCACCCGCGTCCGGTGATCCTGGTGCACGGCAGTGGTGGTGGGCGACAGACCAATTGGGCGACGATGGCGCCGGTGCTGGCCAACGCCGGCTACTGCGTGTTCGTCCCGACCTACGGCACGCTGGGCACCGTATGGCCGGCGTCGGCACTCGGTGGGCTCGGGCCGAAACCCGACAGTGCCTGGCAGCTCAAGGAATTCGTCGATCGGGTGCGTGCGGCCACCGGCAGCGATCAGGTCGACATCGTCGGTCACTCCCTCGGCACCGAGATCCCCACCTACTGGATGAAATACCTCGGCGGGCGCGGGCAGGTGGCGCACTATGTGTCGCTGGCCCCTTATTGGCGTCAGGGCCCCGACGACGATGACGCCCGCGGTGAGGCGATCGCGGAATTCCGTGCGCGCCTGGGCATTCCCGAACCGGTCCGGCCGTCGTGTCCGGAATGCTCACCGGCCCCGGCCGATCGGGATTTCAATCGTGCCGTGCGCGAGCCGACGCCATATCTGCCGGGCGTGCAGTACACCAACATCGTCACTCGCCACGACGACATCGTCACACCCTATGACGTCGGGATACTCGACGGTCCCGCCGGTACGTCGGTCACCAACATCGTCGTACAGGACGGGTGCCCCGCCGATCATTCCGATCATCTGTCGATCGTGGCCAATCGGCGTTCGGCCGCACTCGTGCTGCGGGCGCTCGATCCGTCATCGGCCGTGCCGGTGCCCTGCGTGCCGGTGTCCCCGGTCACCGGCGGCTGATCGCCCCCGGCCAGGGCCGGCTAGGGCGCGGCGATATAGGTGGTCAGCACCCGAACGGCCGCGTCGACGGTGTGTTTCATCGCGGGTTCGTCGGCGGTCATGACGTATCCGAGCGTCATGCCGTCAGTGAGTGCGATGACCACCGGCGCGATCTCCTCCTCGGCGACCGCCCACCGGAATCTGCCCAGCCGTGCCCCCTCCCGCAGCATGCGCACCACCAATTGGGCGTAGCTGGTGTAGAGATATTGGGCGAGTGTTTCGAGTCCCGGGGTGCGACGGGCGTAGAGCCCCAACGAGATCAGCGCGTGTTCGCGGGTGGCGTTGCCGGCGACGTCCCCGGCGAACGCCTCGAACCCGGCACGCAACACCGCCTCCGCGGGCAACCCGGCCGGCGCGGACTCCGCCTCGAGCATCGTCACCCGCTCGGTGAGGGCCTCCAACTCCTGATTGATACCGAATTCCGCGACCGCGGCCAACAATTCATCGCGATTGTCGAAGGCATAGAACAGGCCCGACTGCGGGACACTCGCTTCGTCGGCAATGCGCCGCGTGGTGGCGCTCTCGACTCCTTCGCTTGCGATCACTCGCAACGTGGCCTCGATGGCGAGTCGGCGTCGCTCTGCGACACTCAACCGCATCTTTCTCCTCAGTTCTTCTCGGTGACGCGTGGACGCACGTCCAAAACAATCCTAACTTTCACTGAGTGCTTCGTTTGGCGAGGTCGGCGTCGTTACATGCGTGCGGGCATGGGCCACCGCTTCGTCGAGGGTGGCCATGAGGTGGTTTTCGTGCCGCAATGAATCGATGACGCCCACGCCATTGAGCAGTCCCAGGTGTTCGGACTGGACGCCCTTGAGGATGACGGTGATTCCTCGCGATTCCAGATCGGTGACGATCTCGGCCAGTGTGTGGGCGCCGGTCGCATCGATCATCCCCAGATGCGACATGCGGATGATCACCACCGAGACCTTCGATCGGCCGGCTCCCTCGCTGATCGTCGAGGAGATCCGCTCGGCCGCACCGAAGAACATGGCACCGTCGAGGCGGAGCAGGGCGATGTGTTCATCGCCGGGCTGCGCCGGGCCGGGGAGTTCCTCGCGAGTGACGCTGGACCGGCGCGCGATTTGTCGCAGCGCGAAGAACGCGGCGACCACGATGCCGATCTGGACCGCCTCGATGAGGTCGAAACACACCGTGATCAGTGCGGTCACCACGAAGATGATGGCGTCGGACCGGGTGGAGCGCATGATCTTCCGGATCGTCGACGTCGAGATCATCCGGAAACAGGTGACCATCAACACGCCCGAGAGTGCGGCCAGCGGAATGGTCGCCACCGGGCCGGTGGCCAGGTACACCACGCCGAGCAGGAACAACGAGTGCACGATCGCCGACACCCGGGTGCGGGCACCGGAGCGCACGTTGACCGCGGTGCGGGCGATGGCGCCGGTGGCGGGCATGCCGCCGAAGAGACCCGACGCCACCGATGCCAGACCCTGCCCGGTCAGTTCGCGGTCGGGATCGTAGGGGCCCGTCGGCGACATCGTCGCGGCGACACGCGCCGATAGCAGCGATTCGATCGCGGCGAGCGCGGCGATGGCCAACGCCGCGCCGAAAAGTGATTGCAGCGCACCGGCATCGACGTGCGGCAGGGTCGGGGCCGGCAGATGGGAGGGCAGTTCGCCGATGGTGGCGACGTCGATGTGGGTGAACCGCACGACGAGGGTGACGACGATGATGGCGGTGAGCGATTCCGGGATCGCCCGGTGAACGCGGGGCAGTGCGACCATCAGCAGGGCGACGGCGGCCACCACCCCCAGGGTGCGGCCGGCGGCCGCCCAGTCGGCGTGCGCGGTGACCGTCCACGCCGCCGGCAGCGTTCGCTCACCCTTCGGTGGTGACGTCGCGAAGGCCGCCGGGATCTGCTGCAGGAAGATGATCACCGCGATACCGAGGGTGAAGCCCTCGATGACCGGCCACGGGATGAAGGTGACCGCCCGGCCGAGTCCGACGGCACCGGCGATCAGCACGATCAGCCCGGCGAGCACCGTCACCATCGCGATGCTCGCGAGACCGTGTTGGGCCACGATCGGCGCGAGGATCACCGCCATCGCTCCGGTGGGGCCGGACACCTGCACATGCGAACCGCCGAAGATCGCGGCCACCAGGCCGGCGACGACCGCGGTGATCAGCCCGGCCGCGGCGCCGACACCCGAGGAGATACCGAAGGCGAGTGCGAGGGGGAGTGCGACCACACCGACGGTGACACCGGAGACGATGTCGAGCTTCCACGACGAGCGCAGACCTGCGTAATCGCCGCGTCCCGGCAGCAGTCGCCGGACGCGGGAGATGAGCGGTGTCATGGCCGGCCGACGGGCGGCAGAGCGGAGATGGCGTCGAACTGATCGCGCTGGGCGCCGAGGGTGTCGTAGAGGAAGGTGCGGGCGATGAGCAGCAACTCGGAGATCTTGGGGTGGGCCAGCCGATAGAAGACGGCGTTGCCGGTGCGCGTCGAGGTCACCACGTGATGCCGTTTGAGCACGGCCAGATGCTGCGACATCGCGGTCGGCCCGATGTTGACGATCTTGAGCAGGTCACTGACCGCGGTGGGGTCGTCGCTGGCGCTGAGCACCTCGAGGACACGAATCCGGGCCGGGTGGGCGAGCGCCTTGAAGAGGTTGGCCTTGATCTCGTAAAGCGGCTGATCGGTTCCGGAGAAGCCGTTGGTGGTCATGAGGTCTCCTCGTGGCGGCGGATTCCGAAGCGAATACCGCGGACTTATGGATTACGCAAGTGCGAAATCCATCGTACGGCGGTTGGTGACAATCGCCAAACTTGAGTGACGCGGATCGCGGCCGAACTCGCGGTGGAGTCCGAGTCGCGTGGGAGTCAGGAACGGGGCACGCGAACACCCACCAGGTGGGCGTCGGGATCGGGTGCCAGGCCGATCCCGGACCACGGCGAGCCCAGGGTCACGACCGCGTACGCCGACGTGGGGAATCGATCGATCTCGCCGTCGGGATCCAGGCTCAACGCCGTCGACGGCATACCCGGTTCGTGCCCGACGACGAGTACGGTCGCCGCGTCGGCCGGGACATGAATGCGGATCGCCTCGAAGATGTCGTCGGGAGTTCCGCCGTAGATCTCGTCGAGGAACTCCGTCGGGGCGTCGATACCGGTCCGTTGCAGGGTCTGGCGGGTGCGGGTGGCGCTCGAACACAGCACCGCATCGATGTGCAGGCCCTCGGTACGCATCCAGTCGCCGGCCAAGGCCGCCTCCAGGCGCCCACGGTCGGCCAGCGGCCGCTCATGATCACCGACGCCGGGCGGATATCCGGACTTGCCGTGCCGCATCAGGACCAGCGTGCGGGTGACCGAACTCACGCCACACCCCGCTCGGTGCGGCGCTCGCCGGAGCGGATTTCGGTCGACGCCGAACGCAACACCCGCGCGGTCGCACGCCACGCGGCCGCCTCCTGGCGATGGAAATCCGCGAGATCGTCGTCGCCGGCCGCCTGCGCCGCGTCCGCGAGGTCGTCGTACTCCCACGACTCGTCGAGGCAGTCGGTGATCACCGCGGGAATCAGCGTGTGATCGGCGCACACCGCGCCGATCGTGACGGCGTCGAGCGTCGCGAGGAGTTCCAATTCAGACCGCAACCGCATGACTCCAACCTACGAGCGACGCGCGCACGGATGCGGTAGCGACACCGCCCACCTCTCGGGAGACATGCCCTAGCCTGGTGGGCGTGCACTCCTGGCTCCCCGCGCTTCTCGCGGTTCTCGCGGCGCTGATGATCGCCGCCGGAACCGTGCTGCGTCAGCGCGCCTCCCGGGCGTCGGGGGCCATAACCAAGGGCTGGTGGCTGGGTGCGGGGATCGCGATCACCGGCTTCGCGCTGCAGGCCGGTGCGCTGGGCCTGGGGTCGATCCTGTTGGTGCAACCGCTGGTGGTGCTGGCGGTGCTTTTCGCGCTGCCGTTGGAGGCGTGGGCCGACCGACGGCATCCGGCACATCGCGAATGGGCGTGGGGTGGGGTGCTGGTGGCGTGCGTGGCCACGTTCCTGGTGATCGCGCGCCCGGAGCCGTCGATGCGCAGACCCCCAGATCTGGTGATCTGGGTGACCGTCGCCGCGGTGATCGGGGTGATCGTGGCCTGCGTGCTGTGTGCGGAACGCTCGACCCCGCACTACCGGGCCCTGTTCTACGGACTGGCCGCGGGCACCCTGTTCGGGGTGTCGGCGCTACTCATCAAGACGATCGTCTACCAGCTGTTTCATCACCCGGTGCACATGTTCACCCATCCGGAGATCTACCTGTTCGTGGTGGTCGCCGCGGGTGCGGTGATCGCTCAGCAGAAGGGCTTCGGGGCCGGCGATCTGCAGACCTCGTTCCCGGCGATGAACGTCATGGAGCCGGCGGTGGCGATGGTGCTCGGCGTGGTCCTGCTGGGGGAGAACCTCAAGGTGTCGACGACCACCGCACTGTTCCTCGGCGTCGTGCTCGCCGTGATGATCCGTGCGGTGGTCGAGTTGGCGAAGGAATCGGCGGTGCGTTGCGGGACCCTGCCGGACTCCGTCGGGGCGCCGTCGGTCAGGCGTTTACCGGAGCGATCACCGAAATCAGATCCTGGGCCCACTGGGCGGCCATCGCGCTCGGCTTGATCGCCGAGGAATTGTCGTGGCGGGCGTGCTCGCCGACCTGGGTGGCGCCGCGCGCGGTGAGCTTCTCGGCCATGATCTCGCCACCGCGGTTGAAGGTCTGGCCGTAGACGGTGTCGCCGAGTCCGAAGACGGCGAAACGTACACCGGTCAGGTCCGGGGCCACCTCGTCGAGTTCGGCCGCGAAGGGCTCGGCGCCGGTCGGCAGTTCGCCCTCGCCGTAGGTCGAGCAGATCACCACCAGAAAGTTCTCGGGATCGAGATCCTCGACCGCGAATTCGCTCATGTCGTAGATCGACGGGTCGTGGTCGGCGGCCAGGACGTCGGCGATGGCGTCGGCCACCAGTTCGCAGTTGCCGGTCTCGGTGCCGTAGAGGATGACGACGGACATGGTGACTCCTTCCGATGGATCGCGCGCAGGTCGCACAAACAGGGGCAAGGGTAGCCTCTTTTCCTGCCGAAATGCCATTGGACTTTGGTCACCCCTTGGCGCAATTACTTGGATGTCCTAGTATTGGTCGTGTCACGACCCCGATCAGAATTCAGGTGATCTCGCGGTGAGCGCATCCTCCACCACATCCATCCCGCACTACCTCAACGGCGCCAAGGTGGCCGCCGACGGCGGTCGCTTCGCCGACGTGTTCAATCCCAGCACCGGCCAGGTCGCCGCGCAGGTGCCCCTCGCCAGTACCGACGAGGTGGCCGCCGCCGTCGAGACCGCCAAGAAGGCGCAGAAGGAATGGGCGGCGTGGAACCCGCAGCGCCGCGCCCGGGTGCTGATGCGCTTCGTCGATCTGGTGAACAAGAACGCCGACGAGATCGCCACCACACTGTCCCTCGAGCACGGCAAGACCCACGCCGACGCCCTCGGCGACATCCAGCGGGGCATCGAGGTCATCGAGTTCGCCATTGGCATCCCGCACCTGATCAAGGGCGAGTTCACCGAGGGTGCCGGCACCGGCATCGACGTGCACTCGATTCGTCAGCCGCTCGGCGTCGTCGCCGGCATCACCCCGTTCAACTTCCCCGCCATGATCCCGCTGTGGAAGGCCGGACCGGCGCTGGCGTGTGGCAACGCCTTCATTCTCAAGCCCAGTGAGCGCGATCCGTCGGTGCCGGTGCGTCTGGCCGAATTGTTCACCGAGGCAGGACTTCCCGACGGCGTCTTTCAGGTCGTGCACGGCGACAAGGAGGCCGTCGACGCGCTGCTCACCCACCCCGACGTCAAGGCGCTGGGCTTCGTCGGCAGCTCCGACATCGCGCAGTACATCTACGAGACCTCGGCGGCTCACGGCAAGCGGTCGCAATGCTTCGGTGGCGCCAAGAACCACATGATCATCCTGCCCGACGCCAACCTCGATCAGGTCGTCGACGCGCTGATCGGCGCCGGTTACGGCAGTGCCGGCGAGCGCTGCATGGCCATCAGCGTTGCCGTTCCGGTGGGGGAGCAGACCGCAGAACGCCTGCGCGCCAAGCTGATCGACAAGGTCAACGCGCTGCGCGTCGGGCATTCGCTCGATCCGAAGGCCGACTACGGCCCGCTGGTGACCGCCGCGGCGCTCGAGCGCGTGACCGGCTACATCGGCAAGGGCGTCGAGGAGGGCGCCGACCTCGTCATCGATGGTCGTGAGCGCACCAGCGATGAGCAGACCTACGGCGACGAGGACATCTCCAACGGCTTCTTCATCGGCCCGACCCTGTTCGACCATGTCACCAAGGACATGTCGATCTACACCGACGAGATCTTCGGCCCGGTGCTCGCGATCGTGCGTGCCGGTGACTACGAAGAGGCCCTCGCGCTGGCGTCGGATCACCAGTACGGCAATGGTGTTGCCATCTTCACCCAGGACGGCGACGCCGCCCGCGACTTCACCGCCCGCGTCGAGGTCGGCATGGTCGGCGTCAACGTGCCGATCCCGGTTCCGGTGGCCTACTACACCTTTGGTGGCTGGAAGCGCTCCGGCTTCGGTGACCTCAACCAGCACGGACCGGCGTCGATCCAGTTCTACACCAAGACCAAGACGGTCACCTCGCGCTGGCCGTCGGGCATCAAGGATGGCGCAGAGTTCGTCATCCCGACGATGGACTGAGGCCGTCACGTGACGACCTTCGCCGACGCGGGTCTCGACTCCGATGAACGGGTCATCGTCGAGACCGCGTCCGATTTCGCCGCCAAACGTCTTGCCCCCCATGCGCTTGCGTGGGACGCCGAGAATCACTTCCCGGTCGCCGAGTTGCGCGAGGCCGCGCAACTCGGCATGGGGGCCATCTACTGTTCCGAGGATGTCGGCGGTAGTGGCCTGCGCAGGCTGGACGGGGTGCGGATCTTCGAGCAGCTCGCCTACGCCGATCCGGCGGTGGCCGCGTTCCTGTCTATCCACAACATGTGCACCTGGATGGTCGACGCCTACGGCACCGACGAGCAACGCGCACAGTGGGTTCCGCGGTTGGCCGAGATGGACACGGTGGCCAGCTACTGCCTCACCGAGCCGGGTGCGGGGTCGGATGCGGCAGCGCTGGCGACCCGGGCCGAACGCGTCGGCGACGACTACGTCCTGACCGGGGTGAAGCAGTTCATCTCCGGGGCCGGCTCATCGGATCTGTATGTGATCATGGCCCGCACCGGTGACTCCGGACCCAAGGGGATCTCCACCTTCCTCGTCGAGAAGGATTCTGCGGGGCTGAGTTTCGGTGCGCAGGAGCACAAGATGGGCTGGCATGCCCAGCCCACCGCGCAGGTGATCCTCGACGAGGTGCGGGTGCCTGCGGCCAACCTGCTCGGTGGCAAGGAGGGTATCGGTTTCGGTATCGCGATGAACGGCCTCAACGGCGGGCGGCTCAACATCGCGGCGTCATCGCTCGGCGGTGCACAGGCGGCCTTCGACAAGGCCGCCGAGTACGTCGCGTCACGAAAGGCGTTCGGGTCCAACCTGATCGACGAACCCACCATCCGGTTCACGCTCGCCGACATGGCCACCTCACTGCAGACGTCTCGGCTGATGCTGTGGCATGCGGCCGGAGCGCTCGATGCCGGGGCGGCCGACAAGGTGGAGCAGTGCGCGATGGCCAAACGCTATGTGACCGACGCGTGCTACACGGTCGCCGATCAGGCGCTGCAGTTGCACGGCGGCTACGGCTATCTGACCGAGTACGGAATCGAGAAAATCCTCCGGGATCTGCGTGTGCATCGCATTCTGGAGGGGACCAACGAGATCATGCGCGTGGTGGTGGGACGTTCCATCGCCGCGCGGCACGGCAACTGAATTCCTCGAGCAATCGACAAGGTGGAGATTCGACAATGACGACGATCGCTTTCCTCGGCCTCGGCAACATGGGTGGCCCGATGGCCGCCAACCTGGTCAAGGCCGGGCACACCGTGCACGGCTTCGACCCGGTGCCCGAAGCGGTGAAAACGGCGCAGGGCAACGGCATCGAGACCTTCCCGACCGCGGTCGAGGCGGTCGCGGTGGCGCAGGTCGTGATCACGATGCTGCCCAACGGCGGCATCGTCAAGCAGCTCTATGACGAGATCCTGCCGGCCAGTGCCACCGGCACCCTGTTCATCGACAGTTCGACCATCTCGGTGGCCGACGCGCGGGAGATCCATCAGCGGGCCGCCGACGTCGGTTTCGCGCAGGTCGACGCCCCGGTCTCCGGTGGGGTCAAGGGTGCCGTCGCGGGCACTCTGGCCTTCATGGTCGGTGGCACCGCCGAGGCGTTCGCCGAGTCGCGCACCATGCTGGACCCGATGGCGGGCAAGATCATTCACTGCGGTGACAGCGGTGCCGGTCAGGCGGCCAAGGTGTGTAACAACATGCTGCTGGCGGTGCAGCAGATCGCCGTGGGCGAAGCCTTCGTGCTCGCCGAGAAGCTCGGGTTGAGCGATCAGGCGCTCTACGACGTCGTCACCGGCGCCACCGGCAACTGCTGGGCCATCGAGACCAACTGCCCGGTCCCCGGACCGCAACCCGGATCGCCGGCCAACAACGAGTTCAAGCCGGGCTTCGCGACCGCCCTGATGAACAAGGACCTCGGTCTGGCGATGGACGCCATCGGCGACACCGGTGCCCGGGCCCCGTTGGGAACCCACGCCGCCCAGCTGTACAAGGCATTCGCCGAACAGCATGCCGGACTGGACTTCTCGGCGATCATCGAGACGCTCAAGTAACCCCGGATCACTGACAGCGCTCTCTCACGCGTTGACAGCGCTCGCCGACACGTTGATCGGCCGGTGGGGAGGGGCATTCACGTCGGTGGCCTGACACGCTTGCCCATTTCTAGACATTCCGCGAGTAGGGATTTGGCAAAATCCCAGGTCGCGGGGGTTGGTCTACCTGGCGAATGTCTAGAAATGGGCAAGCCCGCACTCTCCGTGCTCAGAAGTCCCCGGCCTGATGCCGCAATGACTGGATCGCCCCGACGAGGCCGGTGATCTGGCCGGGATCCATGCCGACGTTCGCGAACACCTCGCGATTGAGGGTGGCGGTGGCGTCCTCGACGGTGGAGCGGCCCAGGTCGGTGATCTCCACGAGGGTGGTGCGTCCGTCGGTGGGGTGGGGGAGTCGCCGCACCAGCTTGGCCTCCTCCAGTCGGCGGATGGCGTGGGTGACGCTGGTGACGTGGACCTGCAGACGGTCGCTCGCCTTGGTGATGGGCAGCGCACCCTGCTTCGAAAAGGCCAGCAGCCGAAGCAGTTCGAAGCGGGAGAAGGTCAAATCGTAGGGGCGCAGCGCGGTTTCGACGCGCGCCAGCAGGATCTGGTGGGCGCGCATCACCGAGGTCACCGCCACCATGCCGTCGGAGACGTCATCCCATCCGGCGGCGTCCCAGTTCGCCTTCGCCTCGGCGATGGGATCAAAACTCATGCTGCGCCCGGCCATGACGATCAGCCTAGGGCACGCCAGCCCGCGACCACCGCACTCCCGGCGGCGACGGGGTCGGCGTCGTCGGGAAATCGTCCGGCCAAGAGCAGCAATGACAGTCCGTGCACCTGCGCCCACAGCGACGCCGCGACGGTGGCCGGGTCGGCGGGCCGGAAGACGCCGGCGTCGATGGCCGCGGTCACGGCGTGCCGCAGCGGGGCCATCACCCGCGCCGACGCCGCCTCGGTCTCCTCGGACGGTTCGATGCCGACCGTGGACAGTCCGAACATGAGCTCGTAGAGCCGCGGATTCTCCAGCGCCCACCCGACGTAGGCGATGCCCAGCGCGCTCACCGCGTCGTCCTCGCGCGTCGCGACCTCCTGGGCCGCCGCGAATTGCTCGAATGCGCGCACCAACACCGCCCGGGTCAATCCGTCCTTGCTGCCGAACAGCGAATAGACGGCGGTCGTCGACGTCCCGGCGGCCTGAGCAGCCGCGCGCACCGAGAGCCCGCCGACGCCGCTGTCGGCGACGATTCGGGTCGCCTCGTCGATCAGACGACTGCGCAGATCGTCGTCGTGCACCTTGGGTCTTGCCATGCGTCCCAGTGTTTCATAACATCGTTTCGTAACGACGTTACAGAATATGGGAGACGACATCATGGCCCGACCCGACGCCCGCCGGATGACCAGCACGATCCCGCCCGAGGGCACCACCCTCTTCCTCATCGGCATGAGCCTGCCGCGGCCGTCGCACCTACGCGCGTGGCTCGGCGTGTTCCTCGCGATGCCACGGATGCTGGTGTTCCTCAAGCGACATCCGGAGGCGGGTCTACTGTCGTCGCGCCTGTATGTCGGGTCGTCGATCATGGTGGTCTCGTACTGGCGCGGCGCCGAGGACGTCCGTCGCTTTGCCGCCGATCCCGACGCGCCGCATCGCCCCGCGTGGCAGTGGTTCACCAAGCGCCACGCCGGACACCAACGCCGTCGGGATATGGCATGAGACCTACGTGATCGGTGAGCACGAAACCATCTACGGCGGCATGCCGCCCCACGGACTCGCCGACGCGGTGGGTGCGCAACCGCTGGGCCCGGCACGCGGACCTCGGCGCAGCGGGCGGAGCACAACCGGCGTTACGCGCTCGGCTGATGCTCGATGAGCATCTCGATCGCACCGACGATGGTGTCGATGAGGCCGGCGGCGGTGTGGTCGCCGAGTTCGCCGCGTTCCTCGTCGGAGCGCAGCATGATGATCGACTCGACGAGCCGGAACGGCAGCAGACACCGTTTGTCGGCCGGATCGCCGAGTACTTCGACGGTCAGCGACTCGTAGGCCTGCGCCAATTCTTCACGTGCGGAACGGAATTCGGCGTAGCGCTCGTCGGCGACCTCGGGCAGGAGGTACAGCGAGCCGAGGTTCCAGCGGGAGTCGACGAGTTGCCCGGCGTCATAGCGGGCGAGATCCAGCAGCCGGTCCATCGCCGGGCCGTCGCCGACGAGGAGTTCGCGGGCCCGTTCCAGTGACGGTACGACGGTGGCCTCGAGGAGGTCGGCGAGGATGTCGTCCTTGTTCTTGAAGTAGTGATACATCGAGGCCTGCCGGATGCCGACGGCCTCGGCGATCATCCGCGTCGACGTGCCGCTGTATCCGTGCCGGACGAAGAGTTCGGCGGAAGCGTCGAGAATCTCCTCGCGTGCCGTCGCCCCTCGCCTTTTCGGTTCGACGAGGCGCGGGCGCCCCGGACCGGCGCCGCGAGTGGATGACATGGCTCTACCCTAGGCCACGGCTGTAGGCCCACAGACGGACCGCAGGCGGTCCGCGCCCGGGGGCCGCCGCGTAACACGGATGTCACCGGGGTTTCCCGATTTGCAACATATCTATCATCTGATAGAAATAGCTCCACGGTTATCTATCAACCGACAGATAAAACGCTCAACGGGGAGCCCTCTCGAAGGACATCCACATGACCCTGGCCGCTTCCACACCATCCGCCACCCCCTCGCCCACCACCGGACACGACGCCGACGACCTGTCGGAATTCGGCTATGACCAGCAACTCCACCGATCCCTCGGCAAGTTCGCGTCGTTCGCCGCGGGCTTCTCGTTCGTCTCCATCCTGACCACCATCTTCCAGCTCTTCGGCCTCGGCTTCGGCTTCGGCGGACCGGCGTTCTTCTGGACCTGGCCGATCGTCTACGTCGGCCAACTCCTCGTCGCCCTCTGCTTCGCCGAGATCGCCGCCCGCTACCCACTGTCCGGGGCCATCTACCAGTGGTCCCGCCGCATGGGCGGGGAGGTGATCGGCTGGTTCGGTGGCTGGTTCATGATGATCGCGCAGATCGTCACCGCCTCCGCCGCCGCGATCGCCCTGCAGGTGGTGTTACCCAGTGTGTGGAGCGGTTTCCAGATCATCGGCGACGACCCGACGCTGACCAGCACCTCGGGCGCCGCGAACGCCGTGCTCCTCGGTTCGATCCTGCTCGTCATCGTGACCGCCATCAACTGCATCGGCGTCCGCTGGATGAGCCGCGTCAACAACATCGGCGTCACCTGCGAACTCGTCGGCGTCGTCGCCGTCATCCTCGCGCTGTTCACCCACGCCAAGCGCGGCCCCGACGTCGTCTTCGACACCGGCGTCCCCGGCCAGCAGCCCGGCTACATCTGGGCGTTCATCGTCTCCGGTCTGATGGCCGCCTACGTGATGGTCGGATTCGGCTCGGCCGGTGAACTTGCCGAGGAGACCCGCAACCCGCGTCGCGTCGCGCCCCGCACCATCCGGATGGCGCTGACCGTCTCCGCACTCGGCGGTGGCCTGATGCTGCTCGGTGCCCTGATGGCCGCGCCGACCCTCGACGAGGAACTCGCCACCGGCGGTCTGCCCTACGTGCTCGACTCCGTGCTCGGCAGCTTCTGGGGCAAGGTCCTGCTGTGCGACGTCGCGGTGGCGATCTTCATCTGCACCCTGGCCATCCAGACCGCGTGCTCGCGGCTGATGTTCTCGATGGCCCGCGACAATCGGCTGCCGTTCTCCAAGACGCTCTCACATGTCAACTCGCGCACCGGAACCCCGATCGCGCCGGCCATCCTCATCGGCGTGCTCTGCATCGGGATCCTGGTCATCAACGTGGGCAATTCGGCCATCTTCGCGACGCTGGCCAGCGTGTGCATCATCCTGATCTACCTCGCCTACCTCGCGGTGACCGGACCGATGCTCTACCGCCGCTTCCAGGGCTGGCCGAAGGGCACCGTCGCCACCGACTCCGCCGGCAAGAAGCTGTTCGGGCTCGGACGATTCGGCATCGTCATCAACATCCTCGCGGTGGCCTACGGCACGCTGATGGTGATCAACCTGGCCTGGCCGCGCGCCGAGGTCTTCGACCCGAGCGGCGAGATGCCGATCCTGCGCTGGGCCGGCCCGATCTGCATCGTGGCTACCGTCCTCGTCGGGATCGCCTGCTTCCCGCGCGGCAAGGAACATCCCAAGCCCGTCACCGTCGGCGCCTGACGTCGCAGAGCACAAGCACTACAAGGAGTTTCGATCATGACCACCACCGCAACCACAACCGGCGCAACCGCAACCGGCGCAACCGCAACCGGAGCAACCGCAACCGGCGCAACCGCCACCGGTACCACCGCCGGCGCCCGGGAACACGCCCGCGCGCAGGCCGGCACCATCACCGATTCGATGCCGGTCGTCCCCGCCTCGCGCTGGCCTCACCCGCCGGCCGGCATCGACGCCGCCGACCTCACCTGGGCCGAAACCGTGCCGGGCGGGCGCTACACCACCAAGGTGCTCGCCCGCGGAACCCGAATCCGCCTGCGCGACATCACCGGAAGCGCCTGCGCGCACATCCTGATGTGGCGGAGCGACGCACCGTGGGAACGACTCAACGTCGCCGACACCGTCAAGGTGCCATGGCAGGCCTACCTCACCACCGGACATCCGCTGCTCAGTGACCAGGGGCGGGTGCTCGCGACCGTCGTCGCCGACGACAGTGCCCATCACGACGCGCTGTGCGGTACCAGCACGCTGACCGGCAACACCGCAAAATACGGTGCCGGGCAAGCCTATTCGGACACACCGGCCGGTCGGGAACTGCTCATGCTGGCGGCTGCGAAGAACGGCCTCACCGCCACCGACGTCGCACCGTCACTGTCCTTCTTTCACGGGATCGTCGTCGAGGAGGACGGCACGCTCACCTCGAAAGGATCGGCCGGACAGAACAAGTCGGTGGAGCTCGTGCTGCATCTCCCGGTCATCGTGGCGATCGCCAACACCGCGCACCCGCTCGATCCCGCACCGGAGTTCGCGACCGGCCCGCTCGAGGTTCTCGCGTGGCAGGCCTCGGCCGACCTCGATGACCTGATCGCCGGTGCCGCCGACCGCGACCCCGAGTATCAGCGCGCCGTCGCCAACAGTGAAGACGCCCACGCCGCACTGCACTTCTGATCACCCACCTTTCTCGAGGACTCCCATCATGACCACCTTCCTGGACCCCACCCTGATCGACCCGACCACCGCCCCCGCCGCCGATGTGGCACTCGTGCCCGGGCAGGTGATCGCCGACGAGATCATCGCCGACCGCGCGCCCTGGTCGGGAATCGTTGCCGCGGGCGATGTCCTGACCATCGTCGACCTGCACGGCAATCAGGCCGTCGACACGCTGTTCTACGGCGCGCACGACCACGCCGTGCGGTACTCGGCGCAGGCCACGATCGCCGCGCAGGGCAACATCTTCCTGACCACCGGATCGGTGATCCGCGACCAGGAATCGGCCCCGATGATGACCATCGTCGGCGACGAGGTCGGCAACCACGACACCCTCGGCGGTGCCTGCTCGCAGGAATCGAACACCCTGCGTTACGGCCACCACACCAAACATCAGCACGCCTGCGTGGAGAACTTCCTCATCGGCGGTGCCCGCCACGGACTCGGCAAGCGTGATCTGGTCGGCAACGTCAACTTCTTCATGAACGTGCCCGTCGACCCCGACGGTTCGCTCGGCATCGTCGACGGACTGTCGGCACCGGGCCGTCGCCTCGCGCTGCGCGCCGAGGTGGACACCCTGGTGCTGGTGTCCAACTGCCCGCAGATCAACAACCCGTGCAACGGATTCGACCCGACCGCGGTGCGTGTGGTGGTGACCCGATGAGTACCGCCTCGCCCCACGCGACGATGGAGATCCTGCGCGCCGGTCCGCTCACGACGATTCAGGACTGGCCGGGCCGGGTGGGCTACTGGAAGGTCGGGGTGCCGCCGTCGGGACCGATGGACGACCTGTCGTTCCGCCTCGCGAATCTCGCGGTCGGCAACCCGGATTCGGCGGCCGGTCTCGAGGCCACCATGGCCGGCCCGCGGATCCGGTTCGACGATGCCACCGTCGTGGCCGTCACCGGCGCCCCGGTGCCGGTGACCGTCGACGGAAAGCCGATGCCGCAATGGGTTCCGCTGCATCTGGCCGCCGGGCAGGTGCTCGACGTCGGGATGGTCGGTGAGTTCGGCCTGCGCGCGTACATCGCGGTTGGTGGAGGACTCGACGCCGAGGAGTATCTCGGTAGCCGGTCCACCTTCACCATGGGTCGCTTCGGTGGTCACGACGGCCGGACCCTCACCGACGGCGACATGCTCGCTGTGGGATCGGCCCCGACCGGGCTGGTCACCAGAATCCTCACCGAAGAGCAACCGGCACTGACCAATTCGTGGGAGCTGGCGGTCACCGTCGGTCCGCACTCGGCACCGGAGTTCTTCACCCCCGCCGACATCGATGATCTGATGTCGACGCCCTACGAGGTGCACTTCAACTCCGACCGCACCGGCGTTCGCCTCATCGGACCCAAACCGCGGTGGGCACGCACCGACGGCGGCGAGGCGGGACTGCACCCGTCCAACATCCACGACAATGCGTATTCGGTGGGGGCACTGGACTTCACCGGTGACACCCCGATCCTGCTGGGTCCCGACGGGCCGAGTCTGGGCGGCTTCGTGTGCCCGGTCACCGTGGTGGCGGCCGAACGGTGGAAGCTGGGGCAGCTGAAACCGGGTGACACGGTCCGCTTTGTGGCCGTGCGGGCCGAGCACGCGGCATCACCGGCCGAATTGGGACTGGGCCGCCGGGCACACTTCGCGCATGTCATCTCTGCCGGCGGAGACGCCGACAACGGCATCCTGGGCCGCACCACCACCGCCGACGGCGCCACCGAGGTCACCTACCGGCGCAGCGGCGACGACAACATCCTCGTCGAGTACGGGGACATGCGCCTGGATCTGGCGCTCCGGGCGCGGGTTCACGCCCTGGCCGAACGGATCGCGGCGGAGTCGCCGACCGGGCTCGTCGACCTGACACCGGGTATCCGGTCGTTGCAGGTCAAGGCCGATCCCGGGGTGTGGTCGCAGGCCGCCATGTTGGACTGGCTGACCGAATGTGAGTCGCAACTGCCGTCGGCCGGCGACCTCGTGGTGCCCAGTCGGGTCGTCGAATTGCCGCTGTCCTGGGACGATCCGGCCACCCGCGAGGCCATCGAACGTTACATGCTCGGGGTGCGATCGGACGCGCCGTGGTGCCCGTGGAACATCGAGTTCATCCGGCGCATGAACGGCCTGGACTCCGTCGACGACGTGCATCGCATCGTCTTCGACGCCGAGTACCTCGTTCTGGGTTTGGGCGATGTGTATCTCGGTGCGCCGGTGGCGGTTCCGCTCGATCCACGCCACCGACTGGTCACCACCAAATACAACCCGGCCCGCACCTGGACTCCGGAGAACGCCGTCGGCATCGGCGGGGCGTACATGTGCATCTACGGGATGGAGGGGCCGGGTGGCTACCAGTTCGTCGGGCGCACCACACAGGTGTGGAACCACCGGCATCCGCAGACCGCGCCGGGTTTCGACGCCGAGCACCCGTGGTTGCTGCGGTTCTTCGACCGCATCCGCTGGTATCCGGTGAGCGCCGAGGAGTTGCTGGACATGCGTGCCGACGTGGCGGCGGGCCGCGGCGACAGCACCCGCATCACCGACGGCATCTTCTCGCTGGGCGCCCACCAGCAGTTCCTCGATGAGAACGCCGAGTCGATCGCCGCGACACGTGGTGTCATGGAGGAGGCACGCGCCGAGGAACGTCAACGTTGGTCGCAGAAGGGAGAGTTCGCCGCATGAGCCGCATCGACGAGATCTACGCGCGGATCGCGGCCACCGACCGTCCCGAGGTGTTCACTACGCTGCGTGCCCAGGCCGACGTTGCCGCCGAGCACGAGGCGGCGCTGGCCGCGGGTGGGTCGCTCGCCGGCATGGTGCTGGCCGTCAAGGACAACGTCGACGTCGCCGGAGTGCCGACCACCGCTGCGTGTCCGGGGTACGCCTACACGCCGGAGGTCGACGCGCCTGCGGTGGCCGCACTGCGGTCAGCCGGTGCGGTGGTGATCGGCAAGACCAATCTCGACCAGTTCGCCACCGGCCTGGTCGGAACGCGCAGTCCCTATGGGGCGGTGCGTGATTCGCGACGGTCCGACCGGATCTCCGGAGGTTCGAGTTCGGGATCCGCGGTGGCGGTCGCCCTGGGCTTCGCCGACATCGCGATCGGCACCGACACCGCGGGCTCGGGACGCGTACCAGCGGGGCTGCAGGGAATCGTCGGGGTGAAGCCGACCGTCGGTGTCGTCTCGACCGGCGGTGTGGTGCCCGCGTGTGCGGAGTTCGACGTGGTCACCATTTTCGCTGACAACGTCGACACCGCCGATCGTGCGATGGCGGCGATGGCACACGCATCGGGTCCGCGGCCCTTCGGTGCCGAGGTGTCGTTTGCGGCACCGACGGACGGGGTCGTCGTGGTACCCGAACAACTTCCGGAGTTGTCGGAGGCGTGGCGACATGCCTTCTCCGAGGCGGTGTCCAGGGTGGAGGCGGCCGGATTCCGCGTCAAGACCATCGATCTGAGCTCATTCCTGGCCGCGGCGAAACTGCTGTACGACGACGCGCTGGTGGCGCAGCGGTATGACGCGGTGGGGGAGTTCATCGACGGTGTGGCTTCGGCTGATGAGTCCGGGCTCGATCCGACGGTGGCTGCGATCATTTCGGCCGCCGACCGTTTCTCGGCGGTCGAGATGCTTCGTGCCCGAGCGCAGTTGACCGAACTGCGGGACGAGGCGATGCGGCAGTGGGGCGAGGCGGCGGTGTTGATGGTGCCGACGGCGCCGATGCATCCGACGATCGCCGAGGTCGCCGCCGATCCGGTGGGGGTGAACTCCCGGATGGGTACCTACACCAACTTCTGCAACCTCTTCGACCTGTGCGGGGTCGCGGTGCCGGCCGGGTCTGTCACCGAATCCGACGGGAGCACTGCACAATTCGGGGTGACGTTCCTGGGTCGCGGACACGAGGATGCCGTGGTCATGGACGTCGCCCGACGATTCGGCGGCGCCGAGGAATCGGCGCCGACGTGGGTCGAGAGTGTCGCGACGACGGTGGAACTCGCCGTGTTCGGGGCGCACATGGCCGGCGGCCCGTTGGTGCATGAGCTCGCCGACCGCGGTGCCCGATGGGCCGGCGAGTTGATGACGTCCGCGACGTATCGCCTCGTCGCACTCGATACGACGCCACCGAAGCCCGGTCTGATCCGTGATCCGGCCGCGGGGCGTACGATTCACGGCGAACGGTGGATCGTGTCGACCGCGGCGCTCGGCGAGTTCCTTGCGGCGCTGCCGGAACCCATGATGCTGGGCAGGGTCGAATTGTCCGACGGCCGGTGGATCGTCGGATTCGGTTGTGCCGCAGATGCCGTGGCCCAGGGGCAGGACCTGGACCGCGACCGCTGGTGACGCCACCTCAGAAGGGCGGTGGTGCGCCGTCATCGGGCACGACGGAATATCGCTTCTTGCGTCGTCGCGGCCGTGGCGGGTTCAACGGGTCCACGCCGTCGGTGATGCGGGCGCGGTTGCGTTCCCGTTCGCGGCGTCGCCGTTCATATTTCGCGGCGAGCCGATCCCGCTTACTGGTGGGAATCACTCCCGGTTCCCGGGGTGTCGGTGGCGCGGCAGGTGGGTCGGCGAACCGGTAGCGCCGTAGCCCGCCGAAGAAGTCTTCGAGGGTTTCCGCCGGCCCCGGAATGTTCAAGCCTTCCGGGGTGGTGAAGATCGTGACCAGCCGTCCGTTCTCATCGCGGTACTGATCATCGAGCCAGCGGGAGTGCGTCTTCTGCAGGTGATGGCCACGGCACTTGGCGTTCAGCCCGTCGGGGGTGGTCTGTCCACCGAGTTCGGGGTGCTCGTGGTCGTATTCGTGCACGTGATCGCAATCCCCGTCGAACGCACTGCCCCGGCACGCGGGGATCACGCACTCGCCGTGGCGCATCCGGATGAATGTGTCCAACGCCGTCGACAACCGATACGGATCCGACGGCAACGCCGACGGGAGTTCGACGTCCTCGGGATTCACGCCCTTGGGCACCAGCCGTCGGATCGTGGTCGGGTATCGGCTGATCAGATCGAGGATCTGCTCGGGAATGACCGCACCCTGCCCGACGAGGTAGCCGAGGTTGCCGTCGATCGGCATCTCGGCGGCCGAAACGGTGTCTGCAGAGCCGGATTCGGTGTCGGTAGGCGCGGTGTCGTCGTGGTCGGCGCTGTTGGCTGCTTCCTCTGCGCGGCGTTCCGCGTTCACCAGCCACTCGATGGCGTACTCGCCGGGGCGCGCGGTATCGCGGCGCAACCGCTGAATGAACTTCTGAACGCCGGACAAGGGCGACTCACCGCGTGAGTCGTCGCCGGTGTCGACGACGGCCGCATCGGGAGTGCCCTCGCCGTCAGGAGCGTTCCCCTCGGGACTCTCCATACGCGACGACATCCGCGCCGCACCCACGTCGGCGTCCGGCTCCGGTTTGGCTTTGGGCGCCGGTTCCGCGGAAGTGCCCGGTTCGGTGACTCCTCCGCCGGAGTCGCAGTTGCTCTCCTCGGAGCCGCGGTCCTCGAGCAGCGGCATCCGCGCCACGCCCACGTCGGCGTCCGACTCGGGCTCGGACTCGGTGCGAGACTCGGGTTCGGGTGCCTGTTCCGCGTCTGCACCTTCCGCGTCAGAGGGACCGCTCTCGTCGAGTAGCGACATCTGGGCCGCACCCGTGTCGGCCTCCGCGATCGGTTCGGGTACTGGTTTCGGTCGCGTCCGCCGTGACTGGACCACCGATTCGGTTGCACTGCTATCGGATTCGCTGTCGGCGGCCGCCGACTGCTTCTGCTCGTGTTGTTCCCGCTCCTGCTGTTCCTGTTCTTGTTGTCGTTGGCGTTCCTCGATCGCCGCAGCGGTGGTCTCATCGGCAATCACGTGCAACACGATCTGCACATCCGGAATACAGCCCGGCTCCGGGATCACCGCGGAACAGTCCTCACGCCCGCACTCACACGCGAACTGCGTCCCCGACAACAACGAGTACATGGCATCGGCCTGACGTTGCCGCCGCGTCCGCGGATCCTTCCGACAGGCGCAGTCGGCCAACGCACTGATCGTCTTCTCCGCGATCGTGATGTTCTCCGCGGACATGGTGCCGGTGATCTCCCCGGTCCCATCCCCCTCGTAGTGGACGAACACAGCACGCCCCTCCAGGTTCCGCTTCCGCGGTTCACGCACCGCGTCCGGGGCATGCTGGAACACGATTTTGTCGGCCATGTCCCGCAAGCTGGTTGCCGGCCACTGCCCGGTCCGCTCGAACAACCGGTCCGCGATCGCGGCGTCGACCAGTGCGGTGTTCGGATGCAGTGCCGGGCCGGGATCGAGCAGGCTGGTGCGGTCGATCAGGGTCCGGAACTGACTGTGACTGATCCGCCCCTCGCGTAATGCCCGCCCGGTCTTGGGCAGCCGGATGGCCATCACGATCGCCTCATCCACCAACCGTCGGGTGGTCGCGTTCGCCAGGTTGCGGGTGCGTGCGATGTGTTCGGCCACGATCTGCGCGTACTCCGCCGACTCATCCAACCGATGATCGGTCAGACACGTCACCAGATACGCGATGAAGAAGTAATCCAGCCACGCCATATAGGAACGGCACCGGTCCAACTCGGTCATCGCCACCAGCACCTCGTTGATCGAATGCTGATCCAACCGATCGACGTCCACCCCGAACAAGAACTCGGCCGGCAATCCAGGCCACGGAGACGGGCCCTGGTTCAGCAACGCATCCCGCACGTCGGCACGAATCCTGGTGGATAGAGGTACTGTGCTCATCGTCGCCCCTCGAACATGATGACCGTCGAAGCTCTCTTCGATCTGACCATCATTGTAGTGACGGCCACCGACAAAAAATTCTGACGAGCACGACCACCCCGGAATCTGTGGATCAACGGAGTTTGTGGATCGCGTGCGTGGGCAGGGTTACTCGTGGTTAACTGTCTCAGCTTCTCTTAAGGAAACAGGAGACCACTGCATGAGCACCACCCCGTTGCGTCCGGAAACGGAACGCCCCGAACATCTTTCCGGGACCCAACGCGGACCTCGGCGGCACCGCCGGATCACCGCCGGGATGATCGCCATCCTCACCGTCCTGACCCTCGGCATCGGCGTGACCATGGGGGAGGGGCAGGCGCGGGCGGCCGACTACAGCGACTTATCCGCCCTTGTTGACTGGCTGGATGATGACTACGACTCCACTAATCCACTTGGTCAGGTAGTCGCGGACGCGCTGAGCGACGGCGGGGCTGAACTCCTTGAACAGTGGCGCCTGGAGATGTGCGCTTCAGGCGGCGACCCCAACGGCGGAGCGGATTGCACTCAGTCCAGCACCGACATGGGTGGGCTCGGCATTGCCATCGTGAGCCCCACCAGCATCGAGCTGGTTCCAGTTGCGGTTTACGACCCGGTGAAAGGGCTTGTAGACAGTGCGGGAGGTGTCCTGACCGCTCTGAACGGTTTCTTGGAGTGGCTGAATTCCGATCTCAGGCTCCCGACATCGCTTCCGACTCCTCCCGCTGCTGATGGTTCGGCGACGGTAATCGGCAACGGCTTCCAGTTTGCGTTCGCGTCGGGAGGTGGCAAGGCCACTGCTATCTCGTACTTGCCTCTGAGTCTGGCTACCGCAGGTGCCAGTGGTGGTCGCAGTGCCTATGCGTTCGCCTTGGTGGGCATCGCGAATGCCTGGACCACCGATGAGATTCCGTTGACCCTTCTTAGTGTGAACACCGGGCTCAAGATCCCCGCCATCCAATCCGTCGGCTGCTACGGCGGACTGACAGCGGCCTACGCCGAGAACGTCGGTGCGTGTGCAAATGTGTTGGGCACCTTCGACTTCAAGCTCGATCAGCTGCAGAGCATTCCGCAGGTGCAGTTCGCGTTGACCGATCCGTCGTCGGTGCTCTTCGACACCACCAACGTGCTGGGCGAGGTCATCACCGACATCTTCGCCGGGCAGACCCCGTCACTCAGCCAGGACTTCATCCGCCTGTCGCTCGGCGGTGATTCCCTCCTGGCCCTGACGAGTGACTACGGATTGTCGGCGCCGGTCACGGTGAACTGGCTCGGATCGACCATCACGATCTTCCCGACAACCACGATCAACGGTTCCGTCCGCCCCAACGGCCTGACATTGCCGACGATCGCCCTCGGGGATCTCGACACCGACCAGATCATCCCGATCATTTCGATTCCGCAGAGCACGTTCCCGTTCGGTCTGCAGCCGCTGGGGCCGTACACGACCGGTTCGACGTCCGCGTCGTCGCTCGTCTCGACGCGCGCCCTGACGTCGACGTCCACGACCCCGAGTGCCGGCCTGCTGCGGTCCGCGGCGATCTCGGAGACCGACGACGATGACACGGAAAGCGATTCGGCCACAACCACAACCACCTCACCGTCGACCACCTCATCGTCGGCGACGGCGACATCGGGCTCTACGGCGAGCTCGTCGAGCTCGTCAAGCTCGAGCAGCAAGACGTCGACCTCGACGAGCCGCTCGACAGCCGCAACCCCGTCGACCGGGTCGACCGACGACACCGATCAATCCGATGACTCCGACGACGATGACACGTCGAGCTCCAACGGCTCGACCCCGACGGTGACCGGCGCCAACTGACGGTTCCCCGGGTTCTACAGAACGCGCGGCACAACCCGCCGCACACCGCCCCGCGATCGATTCCGACGCGGGGCGGTTTGCGCGGCCGAGTCGTCGCCTTCGTTGGTTACAGTGGATGGGGCATCAGTAGTCACATGGATGCCGACAAGGAGACGCCGATCCCCATGGCCATCGACCCGAACAAGAGCAAAGCCGTCAGCCAGGTGGTGCGGCAGCATCCGGTGATGAGTGCGGTCGCGGTGTCGCCGGCGATCGCGATCTTCGCGGTGCTGTGGATTTTCGGCGCCGAATGGCTCGCCATCATCTTCGCGATCGCTGCGATCGGGGGCGGCTACTACATGCTGACGCGGCAGAAGTAGCGAATGTCGTCCATTCGCGTCGACAGCTGGATCTGGGCGATCAGACTCACCAAGACCCGATCGGCGGCCGGTGCCGCCTGCCGCGGCGGACATGTCCGGGTCAACGGCGTCACCGCGAAACCGGCCCAGCACGTGGCCGTCGGCGACCGCGTCGAGGTCCGCCTCAACGGCCGCGACCGCATCGTCGAGGTCACCAAACTCCTCAGTAAACGCGTCTCCGCCCAGCTCGCCGCCGAGTGCTACATCGATCACTCGCCGCCACCCCCGTCGCGGGAGATCATCGCCAGCCAGCCCCGACGCGACCGCGGCGCCGGACGGCCCACCAAACGGGAACGCCGCGAACTCGACAGATTCCGCAGCGGGCCGGCCATGCTGGCCCTCACGGCAGCCGTCACCGTCATCACCGTTCTGCTCTCCGGCTGCTCGTCGAGTTCCGACGACGACTCGCCGACCACCCGCAACACTCCCGTGGCACCGGGTGCGGCCGGGGCCGGTCCGTTCTTCGGTGCCTGCGGCAACGTCACCACCGAAGAGGTCAATCGCATCACCGGATTCGGGAATCTGGCCCTGGTCGTGAACAACCCGTCGGCCTGCGAATGGAGTTCCGGACCCAGCCCGACCGGCCCCGTCGCCTCGTTCAACTGGTACCGCGGCTCGCCGATCGGCCGGGAACGCGCCACCGAACAACTCTCCCGGGATAGCACCGAAGACATCGACATCAACGGGCACAAGGGTTTCATCGCCTCCGATGCCGGGATCTGCGAGATCGGGATTCAATTCGACGCCGACTTCTTCGAATGGTCGGTCAGTGCCGGTCTCACACGCTCCACCACGGCGACGCCGGTCCCCGACTCCGAGGCCGTGTGCAACGCGGCACGCGAACTGTCGACGATGTCGATCGAGCGTGCGCAATGACCGGCCGCACCTGTTCCCGCACCCATGGCCGTCGTCGGCGCACCGCGCTGGTGATCATCCTCGCCGCACTGATCGTCGGCCTCCTCGCGTCGTGTACCCGCAGCGTCGACGGCCAGGCACTGTCGGTGGAGGAGGCGCGCTCGTCCGGACAGCAGTCGGGCAACGTCGACACCGACCAGTTCGACCAACTCACCCTGGAATGTCAGGTGCTGTCCACCGATCAGGTCGCCAAGGCCGTCGGCGGAAGCGCGGCCGAGGCCATCTTCTTCGGTGCCAACTGCCGATGGTTCGTCGCCGGAGCGGTCACCGCGTACGTCACCTTCAACTGGTTCGAGTGGGGAAATCTCAACGTGGAGAAGGACACCGACAAACAACTCGGCTACACCACCGAGAACATCAAGATCGCCAGCCAGACCGCCTTCACCGCGAGAGACCCCAAACGGCCCGCGGTGTGCGGGGTGACCACCAAGGCGCCGAGTCGTGGCATCTACACCTTCTGGGTCGAGCCCGTCGGTTCCGGCGCCTTCGACGACCCGTGCACCGCGCCGACAAAACTGATGGAATTGCTGCTCAACGGCGGTCAGTGAGGCCGTCAACCCGGTGGTAAGGAGGGCGTCGTGCCCGCAACATTCCGGACGGCGATCGTCGTCGCCGTCGGCGCCGTGATCGCCACGGCAACAACGGTTTCCACGACGCCGGCACGAGCGGACACACCGCACTGCACCACTGCCACCACGACAACCCTCCTCGACAGCCCTGGGCTCGACGGGTGGGCCGAGAATCTCGTTGTGGCCGACGACGGTTCGCTGTGGGTGTCACGATCGTTCCGCAACGTCGTCGAACGGTACGACGCCTCGGGTCGGCGGACGGCGTCGGTGTCCCTGAACGCCCCGGGTTCCATCCGGCAGGGTCCCGACGGGCAACTGTATGTCGCCACCGGCGATTCGCCGACCGGCATGCTCCCCGGTGCGCCCCGCACCGGAACCGTGGTGCGATTCGATCCCCGTGCGGCGCAACCGGTTCCGCAGGTCTTCGCGCGCGGACTCGGGATGCCCAACGGGCTGGCCGTCGGCGCGGACGGAGCGGTGTACCTCGCCGACGGCGCGCTCGGCCTGCTGCGGCTGCGTCCCGACGGGCAAGTGGACGAGGCGTGGTCGCGCACCGCACCGCAGAATCTGTCACCGTCGACAACGGTCAACGGATCCGGGATCAACGGCGTGACCTTTCTCGGCGACGATCTCTACGTGACCATGACGGTCAGCGCCACCGGCCGCGTGCTCCGGGTGCCCGTCGACGATCCGGCCGCCACCGTCACGGCGGCCGATCTCACCGCACCGGCACCGGGATTCCTCGACGACCTCGTCGCGATCGACGACTCGACGCTGGCCGTCGCATCGACCACCGGACAGGTTCACCTGGTGAATATCGATACGGGACAAGCGTGTTCGATCACCGTCGGCGTACCCGTCACAGCTCTTGCCACCGACCCGGCACACCCCGGAACCCTTCTGGCCGCGAGCGAGACCGGTCAGATCATCCGGCTCAGTCCGCGTTCGGGCGGCGCGTGACCGACACCGACGCCGCGACCTGCAGATCGTCCGGTGCCGCGTCGCCGGACGGCGTCATCAACCACATCAGTAGCTGATCGGGTTCGCGCACCCGGCGCACGGTGATCGGAGTGCCGGGCACGATCGGTCGCAGGTACTCCACGATCAGGCGGTGCGGGCCGTCGATCAGGTCGCCGTGATCGAGCAACTCGTCCTCGACGGCGGCGAGGTAGGCCGCATTGTTCAGGTGTTTGAACGGATCGAAATCGGTGCTGCGCAACACGTGGACGCGATCGGGCAGTTCCAGCACCTCGGGGTTGGGGGCCTTCTCCGGATTCATGGACTTCCACCGCAGCCGATGCTCGTCGGTCATCGCGGACAGCATCTCGAAGGCGTTGTCGGTCAACCGGGACGGCATGCCCTGGTCGTTGACGTTGATCCAGAACGCCTCGGTCTCGATCAGCCCGGGCTCACGCGCGTCCGGGTTGAAGCGGTTGGTCTCGTGGTCGGCGGTGAGCCGGACCCGCATGTTGGTCCACCGCGTCGACAGGGCGCCGCACCAGCGCTGCGCGCTGACCGCGGCCGGCCAGGAGAACGGGCGGATGACGTCGATGATGGTGCGGCGCACGATCCAGAACGGGTCGGTGTCGCCGAAGTCGGTGGCCTCGATGTTGTCGTTGGCGACGTCCTGCAGGTAGCGGGCCACCGCGTCGAGTCGTACCCGCATGTCCTGATCGACGTCGCCGGTACGTACCCGGTAGTCGACCTCGAAGTACCGGGCACCGTCCTTGCGGTCGGAGAGGGGGGCCAGAATGTCCGGTTCCGAAACGGTGCTCACTCCACTCCTCGTGGCTCGCCTGTTGTGTGAGACTTAAGATACAGTCACTGGAAAAACTAGAACGCGTTCTAGGTCAAAACGAGAACATGTTCTAGTCGACTTGAGGCAAGGAAACCGCAGATGGCGCATGTGATCACTCGACCGTGTTGCAACGATGCATCGTGCGTGAGTGTGTGTCCGGTGAACTGCATTCACCCGACGCCGGACGAGCCGGAGTTCTTCACCGCCGAGATGCTCTTCATCGATCCCGAGACCTGCATCGACTGCGGGGCGTGCATCGACGAATGTCCGGTCGAGGCGATCATCCCGGACGATCAGCTCTCCGAACGCGACGAGCCGTACCTGCAGATCAACGCCGACTACTACAACGATCACGACGTCGAGGGCGGGCTGGTACCGCCCAAGAAGTCGCCGCAACTACCCGACAAGCCACTGCACGTGGCGATCGTCGGCGCCGGCCCGGCCGCGTTCTACGCCGCCGAGGGACTCGTCCGCAAACAGCAGGTCAGCGTCGACATGTTCGACCGGCTGCCCACGCCGTACGGTCTGGTCCGCGCGGGTGTCGCACCCGATCACGCGGCCACCAAGGGCGTCGAGGCGGGATTCGCCACCGTCGCCGCCAAGAAGAACTTCAGCTACTTCCTCAACGTCGAGGTCGGCAAACACATCACCCAGGACGAACTCGCCGAGCGCTATCACGCGGTCATCTACGCGGTCGGCGCGCCGACCGACAAACGACTCGGCGTCGAGGGGGAGGACCTGCCGAACTCGTTGCCCGCCACCGAGTTCGTGGCCTGGTACAACGGGCACCCCGACTACGTGAACCTGTCCGTCGACCTGTCGGCGGAGCGCGCGGTCGTCGTCGGCAACGGCAACGTCGCCCTGGACGTGGCGCGCATCCTCGTCAGTGATCCCGACGAGCTTGCCGGCACCGACATCGCCGACCACGCGCTGGCCGCGTTGCGGGACTCGAAGATCACCGAGGTCGTGCTGTTGGCCCGCCGCGGTGTCGCGCAGGCCGCGTACACCAACAGCGAGTTCCTGGCCCTCGGCGATGTGGACGGCGTCGACGTCGTCATCGATCCCGACGAACTCGTCCTCGACCCGGCCACCGAGTCCGCCTACGACGACGGCACCCTGGATTCGACGATCACCACCAAGATCCGGCTGGCCCGTGAGTTCGCCGAACGTCCGGCCACCCCCGGCAACCGGCGCATCGTGTTCCGCTTCCTCGCCTCGCCGGTGGCGATCACCGGTGGCAACGGTGTCGAGACCCTGACCTGTGTACGCAACACCTATGCCGACGCGACCGGGCCGAGTGCCGCGGTCACGCCGACCGGCGAGACGTTCGACATCGACGCCGGGTTGGTCCTGCGGGCCATCGGATATCGTGGCGTACCGGTCACCGACCTGCCGTTCGACGAGGGGCACGGGGTGGTCCCCAACGCCGCGGGCCGGGTGCAGGCCGCCGCCGACGGCGACGTCATCAGCGGGTTGTACGTCGCCGGCTGGATCAAGCGCGGTGCCACCGGCGGTATCGGGCGCAACCGTCTGTGCGGTCAGGAAACGGCCGAGTCGGTGATCGCCGACTTCGTGGCCGGAACCCTGCCGGAGCCGACCATCTCCCGCGAGGGCGTCGCCGACCTGGTGGCCGACCGCGGTGCACACCGCATCGATCTCGCCGGGTGGAAGCGCATCGACCAGGCAGAACGCACCGCCGGTAAGACCGGAGGCCGTCGACGTGTGAAGCTTGTGGACATCACTGCGCTGGAAGCAGCGGCGCAGTCCGAACCGGCCTGACGGCTCGAGAGAAACGGGGACCAGATCAGTGCGCGTCGCATTGTTGTCGTATCGCAGCAAGCCGCATTGCGGGGGCCAGGGAGTGTACGTCCGGCATCTGAGCCGTGAACTCGCGCTTCTCGGGCACGAGGTGGAGATCTTCTCCGGGCAGCCCTATCCCGAACTGGATCAGGTGGCGATCGACGCGGGTGTGACCCTCACCAAGGTGCCCAGCCTCGGTCTGTACGACGAGCCGGACCCGTTCCGGACGCCGCGGCCCGGCGAGTACCGCGACTGGATCGACGCCCTCGAGGTCTCCTCGATGTGGACGGCCAGCTTCGGCGAGCCGCTCACCTTCTCGCTGCGGGTGGCGCGGCTGCTCGCCGACCGCCGCGACGACTTCGACATCGTCCACGACAACCAGTGCCTCGGGTACGGGCTGTTGCAGATCCAGAAGGCCGGCTTCCCGCTGATCGCGACGATCCATCACCCCATCACCCGCGACCGCACCCTCGCGGTCAAGGCGGCCAAGGGCTGGCGCAAGATCACCGCGTGGCGGTGGCATTCGTTCCTGCGGATGCAGGGCCGGGTGTCGCGTCGGATTCCCGAGTTGCTGACCGTCTCACGCAGCAGCGAGGTCGACATCCGCAAGGCCTTCGACATCCCGTCCGGCCGCATCACCACCATCCCGCTGGGCGTCGACACCGAGGTGTTCCGTCCCGGCGCGGCCCGCGAGCCGGGCCGAATCGTGTGCGTGGCCAGCGCCGACGCCCCACTCAAGGGCGTGTCCTATCTGTTGGAGGCCGTCGCGAAGCTGGCCGCCGAACGGGACGTGAAGCTCACCCTGGTCTCCAAGCTGGACCCGAACGGTCCGTCGGCACGACTCATCGACGAACTCGCGATCGGTGATCGCGTCGAACTGGTCTCGGGACTCTCCGATGAGGAGATGGCGCATCTGATGGCGTCGGCGGAGGTGGCCGTGGTGCCGTCGCTGTACGAAGGGTTCTCGTTGCCGGCCGTCGAGGCGATGGGCTGTGGCACCCCGCTGGTGGCCACCCGCGCCGGGGCGATCCCCGAGGTCGTCGGCACCGACGGCACCGCGGCGCGGCTGGTCCGGCCCCGCGACTCCGGGGCATTGGCGCAGGCCATCGCGACGTTACTCGACGACGCCGACCTGCGTGCCCGGATGGGTGCGGCCGGGCGCGCCCGCGTGGAGGAACGCTACAGCTGGGCGGCCGTCGCCGCCCAGACCGCCGAGCATTACCGCACGGTCCTCGATCGTGTGGCACGAGAGAAGGCGTCCGGGCAGACAACGACATCCGGGCAGGGAACGACAGAGGAGACGAGTGCGTGCTGACAGTTGACTTCGACCGGCTGGGTGTGGGTCCGCAGACCAAGGCGATCGACATCGGGGCGGGACAAGGCAGGCATTCGTTCGAGATGTTCCGGCGCGGAGCCGACGTCATCGCCTTCGACATGTCCGAGTCGGATATGTCCGACGTCGGCGAGATGTTCGACGCCATGATGGCCGAGGGACACGTGCCCGCCGAGGCGAAGGCGCGTGCCGAGGTCGGCGATGCGCTGCGGCTGCCGTACGCCGACAACACATTCGACGTCGTGCTGATGTCGGAGATCCTCGAGCACATCCCGTCCGACGAGGCGGCCATCGCCGAGATGGTGCGGGTGCTGCGTCCGGGTGGGCTGGCCGCGGTCACAGTGCCGCGGTACTGGCCGGAGAAGGTGTGCTGGGCGCTCTCGGATGAGTACCACGAGGTCGAGGGCGGCCACGTCCGCATCTACAAGGCCTCCGAACTCGCCGGCAAGCTGACCGCCGCCGGCCTCGAGGTCACCGGCACCGACCACGCGCACGCCCTGCACGCCCCGTACTGGTGGCTCAAGTGCGCCGTCGGCGTCGAGAACGACAACAACCTGCTGGTCAAGGGCTATCACCAGCTGCTGGTGTGGGACATGATGAGCAAGCCGTGGCTGACCCGGGTGGGTGAGCAGGTCCTCAATCCCGTCATCGGCAAGTCCGTCGCCCTGTATCTGCGCAAGCCGGAATGAGGCGCATACCTGCCATCGCAGGTGTGCTGACCGCCGAGCAGGTCGTCGCGACCGGCGCCGCCATCGTCGGCATGCAGGAGGATTCGGGGGCGTTGCCGTGGTTTCCCGGCGGCAAGACCGACCCGTGGGATCACATCGAATCGGCGATGGCGCTGACGGTGACCGGGTTCCACGCCGAGGCCGAGGCCGCCTACGACTGGTCGCGGCGACATCAGCGCCCCGACGGGTCGTGGCCGATCACCACGGTCTGCGGAGAGGTCACCGACCCGGGCATCGACTCCAACTTCTGCGCCTACATCGCGGTCGGGGTGTGGCATCACCACGTCATCACCGGTGACGACGCCTTCCTGGAACGCATGTGGCCGACGGTGTGGTCGGCGATCAACCTGGTGTGCAAGTTCCAGCGGCCCGACGGCGCGTTCCGATGGGGTGGCGATCACCGCACCCACGCGATGTTCGACGAGGCGCTCCTCACCGGCAACGCCAGCATCTATCAGTCCCTCGACGCGGCGATCCGCATCGCCGCCGCGGTCGGGCAACCCGACGCGGAGTGGGTGGCCGCCTTCGACAAACTCGGTGACGCGTTCCGCAACCGCATCGACGTCTTCGAGGACCCGTCGGAGCACTCGATGGACTGGTACTACCCGGTGCTCGGCGGCGCGATCCGCGGGCAGGCCGGCCAGGAGCTGATCGCCCGACGGTGGGAGGAGTTCGTCGTCGACGGCCAGGGCTGCCGCTGCGTCGATCACCGGCCGTGGGTCACCGGAGCGGAAACCTCCGAACTCGCGCTCGCCCTCGACGCGCTCGGTGACACCGGCGACGCCATCGAGTTGATCGCGTCGATCCAGCATCTGCGTGACCCCGACGGCTCGTACTGGACGGGTCTGGTCTACGCCGACGGCAAACGGTGGCCGGTGGAGAAGAGTTGTTGGACGTCGGCCGCGGTGGTCCTCGCCGCCGATGCGGTGAGCCGATGCTCGGCGGCCAACGGCATCTTCCGCGACGTCGGTGATCGGCTGCCCGCGCGGCGCTGATTGCTCTTAATGAATGCGCTCTCGCCGCCGACCCCGCACGACGACGAGAGCGCATCCCCCGACACTCCACCCGATGGCCCGATCGCTACCGGGGAGTGACTCAAGTCAACGTCACCGGCGGATGCCCGTGCCAATCCGGATCCGGAAAACTGGACATAGTCGCAGCTAGACTGTCCGGACGAGTTTTCCGGACCGGAAAAAAGTCTCGTCTGATGTGGAGTACATGATCCACTCCGACTTGTCCCGGCGGAACCGGGTTCGTACATTCGTGACCAGAAGCGCGGTCGGGGGTTGCCGCGACGGGGAGGATTCATGACGACGCGCCGAGCGGATGCGCCTGCGGCCGATGCGCCCGCACGGTTCGGTGCGCATCTGCTCGCGTTGTTCGCCTCGGCCGGATCCCCGACCCTCGCGTCGACCGTCAGCGGTGCGGCGCGGCTGTCGCCGGGACGTGCCGAGGTGACGGTGCAACGCCTGTCCGACTGGCGTCGCGGACGCCACCTGCCGGCCAGTTTCGAAACCCTCGAGCCCGTCCTCGCCTGGCTGATCCTGCAGGCGCAGTCGAAGGGTGCCGACGCCCCGGGGCTGGCCGAGTGGCAGCGGTGGTGGTCGGCCGCGCGCAGCACCCGCGCCACCGACCGGACGCCCCAACCGGCGCCCGACATCCCGACCCCGGTGTTGCCCTATCGCGGTCTGGACGTCATGACCGCGGCCGACTCGGCGGTCTTCTTCGGACGTGAACGGGTACTCGACGAACTCGTCGGACTCGTCGACGCGGCCGCCGCCCACGCCGACCGGACGCCTGCGGTGGTCATCGTCACCGGGGTGTCCGGGGCGGGGAAATCGTCGTTGCTGCGCGCCGGCATCGCGCGGATCGCCGCGCGGCCCGAACACCGATGGTCGGTGCGGGTTCGCCTGGCGATCGCCCTCACCGACGAGGCCGACGAGACCGGGCGCTCCGACGCCGGTGCGGGCACCCCGGACGGCGAGGAGCCCGATACCGGGCACGCGGACGCGGATCGTCTGACGATCCACGTCGTCGACCAGATCGAACAGGTCCTCGTCGGCGAGTCCCGGCACAGCACGCGGGTGCAGCGACTCATCGACGCGCTCACCGAGCTGGCGTCGACACCGGGGCACGTGGTCGTCGTGGGTGCGCGTGCCGACATGTACGAACGGTGCTCGACGATCGAACCACTCGCCACGGCGTGGCAACGGCGATCCATCGTGGTGCCGCCGCTGACCGACAAGGAACTCGAAGAGGTCATCGCCGGACCGGCCCGACTGTCCGGGATCCGCGTCGACAAGGGACTCGCGCCGACGATCCTGTCCGACCTCCGTGGCCTCGGCGGGCTCGGCGGTCAGCGCGGGCCCGTCGAGGACCGGGCCGGGCAATTACCGCTGGTCGCGCACGTGCTCGCGGAGATGTGGTCCGCGCGTGGCGGCGGCATGCTGACCGTCGCCGGCTATCACGCCGCCGGTGGGGTCGCCTCGGCGATCTCCGACACCGCGGAGAAGACGTGGCAGGCCTTCGACCCCGCACAACAGCGGATCGCCGAACGATTGCTGCGATCGCTGATCCACATCTCCGACGGTGTCACCGCCCGCCGTCCCCGCACGCTGGCCGAACTGACCGCGGGGGAGACCGACCGCGCGGCCACCGTCGCAGTCATCGAGGCGCTCGCCGAGTCACGACTGATCACCGTCTCCGACCAGCAGGTGCAGATCATCCACGACGTGGTGCTCACCGCGTGGCCACGGCTCGACGACCTCATCGAACGCACCCGGGAGATCGCGCCGGTCCTCGAGCGCGTCGACGCCGACGCGGCCGAATGGGACCGGCAGGGCCGTGAGACGTCGTTGCTCTACAACCCGAACCGCTATGCGTGGGCGTCGCCGGTGCTCGACGACCCGATCGCCCCGACGCTCACCCGCGACTACCTCGCGGCATCGCGACGCAATATCGACAGCCAGCGTCGACGCCGGCGGTGGGGTATCGCCGCGGTGGCCCTGCTGGCCGTGATCTCGGTGGTCGCGGCGATTATCGCGATCGTCTCCAACGCCGCCCTGGCCCGGGAGAGCAACGACGCGAAGTTCTCGGCATTGCTGTCGACGGCCGGGCGTCTCGCACAGACCGACCCGGGTCTGGCCGCGCACCTCGCGGTCGGGGCGTGGCGGATCCGGCCCGACGATCCGCTCGCGCAGATGCGGGTGCTGCAGACCCAGCAGTTGCCGCTGCCCTCGCCCGCGCAGGCCGCGCATGCCGGATCGATCTACGACATGATGGCCAATCCGTCGAAATCGTTGCTGGCCACGGCGAGCTACGACAAGACGGTCCGGCTGTGGGCGGCCGGCGATCCGAGCCGGATCAGCGCCGCATCACCGCCGATGGGCGGGTACAGCTCCTTCGTCACCTCGGTGGACTTCGCGCCCCAGGGTGATCGGCTCGCCTCCGCCGACGGTGACGGTCACATCACCGTGTGGGACATCGGCGACGTCGCGCGGCCGCGTCGGATCTCGGAGCTGGATTCGCCGTTCGGGTCGGGGACGTCCTACATCCTGCGATACAACCGGGCCGGCACGCTGCTCGCCACCACCCACGACAACGGGGTGGTGACCCTGTGGGACACCACCGCTCCCGGCGGGTATCGCGCGATCTCCGCGGTCCGCGGTTTCGACGGCCCGGTCCGGACGGTCGCGATCAGTGATGTCGCACCGATCATGGTCGTCGGGTCCGACGACGGCACCATCGGCGTCGTCGACATCAGCAACCCGAGCACCCCGGAGCTGATCGCACGGATCCGCGACGGGGTGGACAGCGGATGGCATTCGGTGGCGGTGTCTCCCGACGGTCGGCTCGTGGCCGCCGGGCGCGACGACGGTGAGGTGGCGATCTGGAGCATCGCCAACCCGCGCGCGCCGGCCGAATTGCGTCGGGTGCGTGCCCACGATGCCGCGATCTGGTCGGTGAGCTTCGCCGACGACGGACGATCACTGGTGTCGGCGGGCCTCGACGGTACCGCCAAACGCTGGGACGTCAGCACCGACGGCAACGCCGGATCGCCCAATCTGCTCACCGCCCTCGGCGTTCCGATGCGCACCACCGGCGGGGCGTTCTTCACCGCGCTGGAATTACGCCCGCACGTCGTGCTCACCGCGGGCGGTGCGGGAACCGTGCAGTCGTGGGACATCCCGTCCTCACCCACTCCTGCTCATACCCTGCCGATCACGCGGACCTCGGTCAGCGCCGACGGAAAGATCCTGGCCACCAGCGGCGCCGACCAGAAGGTGTTGCTCTGGGATCTGAGCACCGGCACCCCCACCGAACTGTCCCAGATCCGGCGACCACTGCGTCCCAGCGGCGGGTACGTCGCGGCCTTCAACCGGACCGGCACCGTCCTGGCGACCGCATTCACCAATGGTGGCGAGGTCGAGTTGTACGACATCTCCGACCCGCGAAGTCCGCAGCAGACCGCGACCCTGCGCCTGGACACCAGACACGCCTTCCCCCTGGCGTTCTCGCCGTCGACGGGCATGTTGGTGACCGGCAGCGATGACAACTCCCTGCAGCTGTGGGATGTGTCGAATCCGCGGGCACCCACCGAGATCGGGCCCCCCGTCGCCGCGGCGGAGGGCTTCGTCGAGGATGTCGACTTCAGTCCGGACGGTTCGAGTCTCGCCGTCGCCGACGCCCGCCACCGCATCACGCGCTGGCACGTCAGCGACCCCGACAATCCGACGGAGGTGCAGGTGGTCACGTCGCCGCAGGGTGCGGTGAACGCGGTCGAGTTCAGTCCGGACGGCAAATACCTGTACGCCGGTGACGACGATCAGAAGATCTCGGTCATCGACGTCGGATCGAGTTCGATGGCGCGGGTGTCGGTGCCGGCGGGCGTACGGGTGAGTTCGCTGTCGATCGCGAGTGACGGCAAGACCCTCGTCGTCGGCGGCACCCAGACCATCCAGCTGTGGAACATCAGCGATCCGGTCGCGCCGACGCCGATCGCGCCCGATGAGTCGATCACCTCGGAATCGGTCTATGTGCGTGAGCCGACGATCGACCCGCAGAACACCATCTACGCCGGTGGCAGCTCCGACCTGCAGTGGTGGACGATCGACGTGGAGGCCGTCGCCGACCGCGTGTGTACCGCCGAGGGCGGCATCGACCGGCAGACATGGGATGCCTTCGCCGAGGGCGTCGACTACGTCGACGTGTGTCCCGGCAGCTGACGGGGCTCGATCGCGGAAAACTGCAACAGGTTCTAGACAGGTGTCCAGGAGGCTGTCTATTCTGAGCGCATGGAATTCGGGATCGTTCAGTTCACCAGTGACCGCGGACTCGCGCCGCAGGTCCTCGCCCCACTGATCGAGGAGGCCGGCTTCGCGTCGTACTTCGTGCCCGAGCACGGGCACATCCCGACCCGTCGAGACGCCGCGCATCCCCGGACCGGCGATGCGACGCTGCCCGACGACCGCTACATGCGCACCCTCGACCCGTGGACGACGCTGGCGGCCGCTGCCGCGGTGACCGAACGCATCCGGCTGGCCACCGCGGTCGCGCTGCCGGTGCAATCCGACCCGATCACCCTGGCCAAGACGCTCGCCACCCTCGACCACATCTCCGGCGGCCGGGTCACCCTCGGCGTCGGATTCGGTTGGAACCTCGACGAATTGGCCGATCACCACGTGCCGCCGAAGCGGCGCCGCACGATGCTGCGCGAGTACCTCGAGGCGATGCGCGCCCTGTGGACCGACGAGGAGGCCGAATACCACGGCGAATTCGTCGATTTCGGCCCCAGCTGGGCATGGCCAAAACCGCCCCAGGGGGCATTGCCCACGCTCGTCGGTGCCGCTGGCAACGAGAAGAACTTCACGTGGATCGCCCGCAGTGCCGACGGCTGGATCACCACCCCCGGCGAGGCCGACATCGAAGGCTCGGTGGCACTGCTGCACCAGATCTGGTCCGACGCCGGCCGCAGCGGCGATCCCGAGATCGTGGTCCTCGACTTCAAGCCGATCCCCGAGAAGCTGGAGAAGTGGCGCGAGATCGGAGTCACGACAGTGCTTTACGGCCTCCCCGACGACACCGTCGAACGCGCGTCCGGCTACCTGGCCAAGCTGGCCGGAAAGCTGGGATTGGCTCCGGCGCCGGTGTAACCCGGCTGCGCTGACAAGGTTGGGTCGACTGCTTGGAGCTCACAGTTCCGGCGCGACCCGCAGGCCGGGCATGACGAATCGGTCGATCTGGCGCCGCACCGATACGGGGTCGTCGGCGTCGACGGTGGCGCCGGGGGTGGTGCCGATGCTGATCAGGATGCGGGCGACCCATTCGGAGACCTCGTCGGGATCGTGGGCGGCGTGCACCTCCCGTCGTTCGATGGCGGCCTCCACAAACGGCTTCCAGAACAGGGCGAGGTCGGGGACGAGGGCGGTCACACCCGCTCCGGCGCAAGCGGCGAACTCGTCCGGCTCGTCGGTGCGCAGGCGCAGCAGCAGTGTCCCCGGGTCGTCGTAGGCGCCGCGCCCGATGCGGACCCCGGCGGTGAGTTGTCCGGCGAAGGTGCCCAGTTCGTCGAGTTCGGTTCGTGCGTCGGTCCAGAATGATTCGGTGAGCCGGACGATCGCGGCGCCCACCATCGCCTGCTTGTCCGCAAAGTGGCGGTACAGCCACGCCCGTGACACTCCGGCGAGGTCGGCGACCTGCTGCACCGTGGTCCCCCGGATTCCGCGTTCGGCGAGCATTTTCTCGGTCGCGTCGAGAAGCCGATCGGTGACCGAGGTCGTCGGGGCGGGAGTCATGCCACCAGACTCTAGTAGACAGTTCTGTGAAACTGTGTACTTCACCCACCCTGGTGCGGTAGACAGATCTGGAGATCTGTCAACAACCCTAGGGGGTCCCATGCGTGTTGCCACCCCACGCACTGCCATCATCGGCGCCGGAATCAGCGGACTGACCGCTGGAAAGATGCTGTCGGACTACGGCGTCGACTACACCTGCTTCGAATCGTCCGATCGGATCGGCGGGAACTGGGCATTCGGCAATCCCAACGGTCACTCCAGTGCCTACCGATCGCTGCACATCGACACGTCGAAACATCAACTCTCCTTCCGGGATTTCCCGATGCCTGCGGACTATCCGGACTTCCCGCACCACACCCAGATCAAGCAGTACCTCGACGACTACGCCGACGCATTCGGATTGCTGGACAACATCGAATTCGAGAACGGGATCACCCACGCGCGGCGGCTCGACGGAGGTGGTTGGGAACTCCAGACGCAGAGCGGGACGACCCGCCCATTCGATCTGCTCGTCGTGGCGAACGGCCACCACTGGGATCCGCGCTACCCCGACTTCCCCGGCGAGTTCGCCGGGATCACCATGCACGCACATCACTACATCGATCCGCGGACCCCACATGACTTCTCCGGCAAGCGGATTCTGGTCGTCGGCCTGGGTAACAGCGCCGCCGACATCGCGGTGGAGTTGTCGTCGAAGGCCCTCGACAACGAGTTGACCTTGTCCACCCGCTCGGGTGCATGGATCGTACCCAAGTACTTTGCCGGGCAGCCTGCGGACAAGTACTACCGCATGAGTCCGCACATCCCTTCTTCGTGGCAACGCAAGTTCATGCAGGTGATGCAGCCACTGACCGCCGGGCATCCCGAGGACTACGGCTTGCCGACGCCGAACCACAAGTTCTTCGAGGCGCATCCCACGCAGTCGGTCGAGCTGCCGCTCCGACTCGGTTCCGGCGACATCACCGCCAAGCCCAACATCGATCGATTCGACGGCGACACAGTGTATTTCGAGGACGGGTCATCGCGCGACTTCGATATCATCATCTATGCCACGGGATACAACATCACCTTTCCGTTCTTCGATCGGGACTTTCTGAGCGCTCCGGACAACCGCATCGACCTGTACAAGCGGATGTTCGCGCCGGGTATCGACGATGCGGTCTTCATCGGCTTCGCGCAGGCCACACCGACGCTATTTCCGTTCGTGGAGTGTCAGACCCGGTTGCTCGGGGCGTACGCGGTCGGGCAGTACCGGCTGCCGCCGGAGGATGAGATGAGGCGGGTGATCGACGACGATACGCACTTCTATACCGGCCACATGCTCGACCGGCCGCGGCATACCCAGCAACTCGACCACTACCTGTACGAACACAACATGAGGACCAAGGAGATTCCGCAGGGCCGGGAGCGTGCACAACGCCGTGGTCCCCAGCGCTGGGCGAATGTGGCCGAGAGCGCCGCCCACGATGACGTCCTACAGGAGGCACGATGACGACGATCGACACCCGCCGCGACGTCGAGTTCATCTCGGACGGAACACGATGTGCCGCATGGCTCTTCCCGGCGCCGGAGACTTCGCCGTTCCGTACCGACTCAGGTGTTCCCGTCGTCGTGATGGCCCACGGATTCTGTGGCACCAAGGATTCCGGGCTCGAACCGTACGCCCGGGCGTTGGCCGATGCCGGCCTCGCGGTCTTCGCCTTCGACTACCGCCACTTCGGCTTGTCGGAAGGTCAACCACGCCAACGGGTGTCGATGTCCGGTCAGGTCGCCGACTATCACGCCGCGATCGACGCGGTCGCCACCCAGCCGGGGGTCGACGGCGGTCGGGTGATTCTGTGGGGACTGTCGCAATCCGGCGGGCACGTCCTCATCGTCGCCGCCGAACGCGCCCGCCGCGGCGATGACGATGTCGCAGCCGTGATCTCGATGGTTCCGATGGTCAGTGGTATCGCGGCCGGTGCTCACCACTACCCACAGGTGGGTGCGGCGTCGATGCTGCGAACGACCGGAGTCGGGATCGCAAGTGCGTTGGGCGCCAAGCTCGGTCGTGATCCGGTGATGATGCCGGTGGTCGGCAGGCCGGGGGAGCGGGCCGCGCTCACCTCCGACGGCTATCTCGAGGACTACCAGAGGATCGCCGGACCGTCGTGGCGTAACGAGGTCGACGCCTCCATCGGGCTGGAACTCGGCAACTACCGCGCCGACAAGCACGCCGCCGACGTCGCGGCTCCGGTGCTGATGCAGATCGCCGACTTCGACCGTGGCGCACCACCATACGCGGCGGCCAAGGCAGGATTCGCCGCGCGCGCCGAGCTCCGTCACTATCCCTGCGATCACTTCGGCATCTTCGCCGACGTGGACGACTCCTGGTTCGACACCGCGGTGACACACCAGATCGGCTTCCTGGAAAGGCATCTCGGATGAGCGCGGCGCTGGTCATCGGCGGGGCGTCAGGAATCGGGCGGGCCACCGCGACGCGCCTGCACGAGGTGGGGCATCGGGTGATCGTCGCCGACATCAACGGCGACGCCGCGCAGCTCGCCGCGGAGGAACTCGGTGGCGAGAGTACCGCCATCCGCCTCGACGTCTCCGACGAAGACTCTGTCGCAAAGGGTTTCGAGGATGCCGACGATCTCGCCGTGGTGGTGAACTGTGCCGGCCTGTCCATGCCCGGCGCACTCGTCGATCTGGAACTCGACCACTGGCGAACCACCGTCGACGTCTGTCTCACCGGAACCTTTCTGGTGCTCAAACACGCCGGCCGGAACATCGTCGACGGCGGCTCGATCATCTGCGTCGCCTCGCTCAACGGCCGCCAACCCGGCGCGGGAATGGGTGCCTACTGTGCGGCGAAGGCCGGGGTCTTGATGCTCATCGAGGTGGCCGCGCTGGAACTGGCCGAACGCGGGGTGCGCGTCAATGCCGTCTCCCCGGGTCTGGTGGACACACCGCTCACCGCCGGAATCGCCTACGTGCCCGGCCTCACTGAGGAGTACCTGGACAACACGCCGCTCGGGCGGGCCGGCACCCCCGACGACATCGCGCAGACCATCGCCTTCCTCGCCTCGGACGCGTCGACGTGGATGACCGGCGCCGCCGTCGATCTCAACGGCGGCGCACACCTCCAGCGCTACCCGGACGTGCTCGGCAAGGTGCGGGCGCTGGCGGAAGGTTGACCGAGGCCTGAGAGTCCGGCCCACCGCTGGTCGAGTAGGCCCGAGGGACGAGGGCCGTATCGAGGCCACCCCGGTGAAGCGGACAGCCCTGCCTCACCGAGACATCCGGGGTCCGCACTGTCGTGTCAGAGTGCCCGTCTATCCGCGGGGCAGGGGCTCCCCGACGACACCGGAGTCCCGACGCAGCACGCGTAGCGATCCCTCCACCCGCACCTCGGTGAACTGCCCGGTCGCCAAGGCCTGGCAATAGATCTCATACGGTGGCCGGCCGCCGTCGGCGGGATCGGGAAACACGTCGTGGATCAGCAGGGCCCCACCGACGCGCACCCAGGGCGCCCAGCCGTCGAGGTCGTTCTGTGCGGCCTCCATCGAGTGGCCGCCGTCGATGAAGACGAAGTCGACGGGCTTGCCCCACGCCCGGGCGGCGACGGTCGACGGCGCGAGCATCCCGATCACTGTCTGCTCGAGGCCCGCGTCGAACATCGTCCGGCGAAAGCGTGCGGAGGTGTCCAGCGTGCCCGCATGCGGGTCGACGAGCGACTCGTCGTGATACTCCCAGCCCGGCTGATGCTCCTCGGATCCGCGGTGATGGTCGACGGTGACGATGACCGCGCCGGCGGCTTCGGCGGCCGACCCCAGGAACACCGTCGACTTACCGCAGTAGGTGCCGATCTCCACCCCCACCTTGGTCGAATCAGACTGTGCCAGATACTCTCCGGCGATCTCGAACAATGTCTGCGCCTCGTCGAGCGGCATGAATCCGGGGGCCTCGTCGGCCACCCGGATGCGATCGGGCGAGGGGGCGGAAAGCGGCTGCGGGGCCGACGGTGCGGTCATGGCACTGATCGTAACCGTTCCCTACCGAGCGATTGTTCTCCCCGCGTAGTGTGGCTGCCATGAAAGCTCAGGTACTCACCGCAGAGAACGGTCCGTCAGCTCTCGAACTCACCGACGTCGCCGACCCGACACCCGCCGATGGCCAGGTGCTCGTCGACATCAAATCGTGCGGGATCTGCTTCCCCGACCTGCTGATGAGCCAGGGCAAGTACCAGTTGCGCATACCCACCCCGTTCACCCCGGGCACCGAGGTCGCCGGAGTGGTGCGCAGTGCACCCGAGGAGTCGTCGGTGAAGGCCGGCGACAAGGTCCTCGTCGCGTCCGTCGTGGGTGGGTTCGCCGAACAGGTCGTCGCCGCTCCCGAGCAACTCCTGCCGCTGCCCGAGGGTCTGAGCTTCGATCAGGGTGCCGCGATGGGCATCAACTACCAGACCGCGCTCTTCGCGCTGAAGGTTCGCGCGCAGACCGCACCCGGCGAGGTGGTGGGCGTGCTCGGCGCCGCCGGTGGCGTCGGCACCGCGTCGATCATGGTGGCAAAGGCCATGGGCGCCAAGGTGATAGCCATCGTGCACCGCAAGGGAGCCGAGGAATTACTGCGGGGCGCCGGCGCCGACGAGATCGTGCAACTCGAGGAAGGCTGGGGTGCCAAGCTCAAGGAGATCGCACCCGAGGGCGTCGACGTGATGATCGATCCGTCCGGCGGCGATGTCTTCGACGAGGCGCTGCGCCAGGTCTCCCCCGACGGCCGGTACGTGGTGATCGGGTTCGCCGCCGGCGGCATCCCCACCGTCAAACTCAACCGCGTCCTCTTCCGCAACATCGCCGTCGTCGGCGCGGCGTGGGGCGAGTACGTCCGCACCCACCCCGGCGTCCCGGAACTACTGCACGACGAGCTCACTGAGATGATCGCGGCGGGTATGAGTCCGCAGGTCAACACCACCTACACCCTCGATCAACTCCCCGAGGCGTTGACGGATCTGGCGCAGGGGCGGATCCTGGGCAAAGCGGTCGTCCACATCGCCGACTGAGCCCGCTCTCCTCGCTGGTCCGAGTGGTCCACGAGCGAAGCGAGGAGACGTATCGAGACCCCCGAGGAGTGCCCATGTGCCGCAACATCACCGAATTGCGCGGGTTGGAACCACCGGCCACCCACGACGAGATCGAGGCGGCCGCGCGTCAGTACGTGCGCAAGGTCAGCGGCATCCGGGCTCCCTCGGCGGCGAATGCGGAGATCTTCGAGGCGACGGTGACCGCCGTCGCCGCGGCCACCCGGGAACTGCTCGCCGAACTACCCGAGCGGCGGCAGCCGCCGAAGACGGTGCCGCCGCTACGTCGTCCTGAGGTGCAGGCGCGGATCGCGGCGCGCGGTTGACGCGCGTCGACGACGAACCTCTGTGCGGACTTCGGAGCCGAGTCGACCGGCAGGCAACTGCTGATCAGGCGTCCGGCCATCACGTCGTCCAACGGCGTGCCGATAGGTCGCCGCGACTACAACAGCACCGATTCGGCGAACGACCACGCGTTCCGCGGCGCGTCGTACCCCGGCGCGTCCCGCGCTTGCGAGGTCGAACCAATGGTCAGGGACGTTCTCGCCCGGCCGCAGCTCGCCCACGTCCAACAGATACTCCAAGGTGCGGTCCCGGCTGCGGGTGATCGTCTGAAATGCCTGCGGCACATCGTCATACGCCAGGCCGTTGGGCAATGGGTGCTTCTCATCCCACCAGGCATCCCGGCGGTACATGCTCGGCACCCGCCGTCGTAGCCGGTCCAGGGCGGAGTACTGAGATGGCGTGCGAGTGGCCATGTTTGTCGCTGGAGGAAGGTGACACGGGCCTCAGGCCGGCCGAACCCCGTCGTCAAGAATTGCGGAGCGAGGCGGGATCGGCCCCCTCACGCGCCGATCCCGAACACCTCCGCGGCGTTCTGGTAGAGCACCCCGCGCACCCATTCGTCGCCGAGGTCGAGTCGGATGACGGCCTCGAGGGCGTGGGTGTAGGTGTAGGGAATGTTCGGGAAGTCGCTGCCGAACAGAATCTTCGAGCCGATGTCACGCAGCCTGGGGCGCAGGTCCGGCGGGTACGGTGCATCTTCTTCGGAGAAGTCGGTGAACGACATCGTGGTGTCGAGCCGAACGTTCTCGTATTGCTCTGCCAGGTGCAGGAATTCGGGGTACTCCGGTGTCCCCATGTGGGCGACGATCAGTGGTAGCGACGGAAAGCGTTTCAGCAGAGCGGCAATGGGTTCCGGACCGGTGAATCGTCCTGGTGCCGGGCCACTTCCGCAGTGGGTGATCACCGGCACCTGAGAGTCGGCCAGCTGCGACCACACTCCGTCGAGCAGTGGATCGAGGGCGGAGAAGTCGCCGACCTGGATGTGGCACTTGAACACTCGTGCGCCCGCGGCGATTGCCTTCGAGACATATCCGGTGGCCGACTCCTCGGGATAGAACGTCGCGGTGTGCAGGCAGTCGGGGTGATGGGTGGCGAAGTCGGCGGCCCACCCGTTGAGCCACTCCGCCATATTTGGTTTGTGCGGGTATACCAGCGACGAGTACGCACGCACCCCGAAGGACTGCAGCGTCGCCACCCGTACGTCCTCGTCGGCGCGGTAGGTGATCGGCCACTCCCGCCCGATGAGCGGTCCGGCGGAGTCGAAGTAGGCCCAGACCTTGTCCATCACCGATCGCGGCATGAAGTGGGTGTGGACGTCGATCAGGCCGGGCAGCCCCAATCCCTGCCAGACCGCGCGTATCTGTTCGATCTCGGAGTCGCTGAACGGTGCCGGAGGATCGGGGATCGGCCGATCGGGGTGAACGTCGCTGTCCATGAGTCGACGCTACCGCGCGTCGACTCAGGGCCGAATCAGAACCTTGCGTTCCTTCTTGGGTGCACTGAGCGTCGCAAAGATCTCGGTGAGGTCGTCGAGTCCCGCGGTGCGACTGACGAACAAACCCGGATCGATCGAACCATTCATGACCGACGTTGCAGCCGTGACGAATTCGTTCTTGGTGTAGTAGGAGACGAAGTGCATCGACACCTCTTTGACCACGGCCGCGACCGGCATAAACTCATCCGGCGTCAGGCACACCCCGGCGACGACGATCCGCCCGCCGGGTGCGACGTACTCCAGTGCGGTGGCGATGATGCCGGGCTTGCCGACACATTCGATCACCACGTCGAAGGGTTCGAACGCCGACACCGCGTCGGGAGTGGTGGTCGACGTGGCGCCGAGGTCGGAGGCGGCGACGAGACGTTCGGGTACCGGATCGCTGCAGACGATCTCGCCGGCACACGACCGCGACAACCAGGCCAACGCGGCCAAACCCACCGGTCCCGCGCCGATCACCAGCACCCGATCGCCGGGCGTGATGGATGCGCGGGTCACCGCATGCAAGCCGACCGCCAGTGGCTCGGTGAGCGCTGCATCGCCCAGGCCTGCTTCAACCCCCGCCACCTCGCGCGCCCCGGGCAGCCGATCCAGTCGTACGCTCTCGGCCGCCCCGACCAGCACGAACTCCGCCAAGGACCCGGCGAGGACGCCCAGACCGAGAGTTCGCGCCGCCGGGCACCGGGCGACGTCTCCGACGAGGCAGGCGCGGCAGGAGCGACAACCGATCACCGGCATCGACGCCACCGGAGCACCCAACCAGTCGGTCAGCCCCGGTCCGGTGGCCACCACCTCGCCCGCGAACTCGTGACCCATGATCGTGCCGTCGGGGAGAAACGGCGCCGTCGAGAGATCCGATCCGCAGATGCCGGTCGCGGCCACCCGGAGCACCAGTTCGCCGACACCCGGTTCCGGATCGGCGACGTCATCGACCTGGAAGGTTCCGTTGGAGATCACCGCGGCGCGCATCGTTCAGCTCTCCTTGTCCAAGATCACCGCGGCGCGCATCGTTCAGTGCCCCTCGTCGACGTACTTGTCGGCTCTTCGCGGCATCTGCCCCGACCAGTCCCGGGGTTCGATGAACACGCCCTCGGCCTCCACGGTCACGCCGTCGGCGTCGGAGAGAGTGCCGCGGACGATCTTCTTGCGGCCGTCACGGGCGACGATGGACGCGCATGCTGTCAGCGTGCCGAGGGGCGTGGGGCGCAGGTAGCGCACCGTGATGGTGCCGGTGTAGCAGGGCACGTTGTCGAGGCTGGCGCCCTCGCCGAGCACGTGATCGAGGATCATCGCGCACACACCGCCGTGAACGTGATGGTCCGGGCCCTCGTAGGCCGCGCCGAGGGCGAACTCCGCCGACACTTCGTTGTCATGGAACCGGGTGCGCAGCGGTGGCGCTATCGCGTTGCGGACACCGATGACGGCGTTACCCCACGGCATTCCGATGAAGTCGGGGGTGTAACGCACGCCGTACGGGCCGTCGATCTGTTCGGCCCGCAACATCGCCACGACCTCGTCGATCCGTCGACGCGCCTCGCCGATCACCTCGTCGGGAACCTCGGTGCGGATGGCGGCATCGATGAGTTCGCGGACCGACTCGGTCAACGGCTCGTAGACGCCGCGGCGGCGGGCGATCTCGGCATCGGAGATGTCCTCGAGGGTGAACTGCATGGCGCCGCTCCCGGAGGTGTGCGAGTGGGACGAACTGGCAAGATCGTCTAGAACGTGTTCTAATTTACATCTAGAACGTGTTCTAGTTCTGGGAAATGCAAGGAGGCGACCATGGAGTGGGATGAGACCTGGGTGCGCCACGCGATGCCCCTGCTGTCGCTGATCTCCAAGGGATACTTCCGGTCGGATGTCCAGGGGATGGAGAAGGTACCCGACGGTGGGGCGCTGCTGATCTCCAATCATTCGGGCGGCCTGCTGGCGTTCGATGTGCCGTTGATCACGGTGGCCTTCGCCGATCACTTCGGGCCCGCGCGGCCGCTCTACACCCTCGCCCACGACATCTTGTTCCAGGTCGGTGGCGGTGCGCTGCTGAGCAAGTTCGGCTTCCTGCGCGCCCATCCGCGCAACGCGGTCGCCGCACTGGAATCGGGTGCTGCGACGCTGGTCTTCCCCGGTGGTGACTGGGATGTGATGCGACCGAGTCGCGACGACGCCAAGATCGACTTCGGCGGCCGCACCGGCTACATCCGGACCGCTCTGCAGGCCGACGTGCCGATCGTCCCGATCGTCACCATCGGCGCGCAGGAGACCCAGTGGTTCCTCACCCGGGGCGAAGGGCTGGCCACACTGCTGCGCCTGGACAAACTGTTGCGCATCAAGGGCGCGCCGTTGTCGCTCGGCTTTCCCTTCGGACTCACCGCCGGACTACCGGCGAACGTCCCGCTGCCATCCAAGATGACCACACGCGTCCTCGACCCCATCGACATCCGCGCCGAGTTCGGGACCGACCCGGACATCGCCGAGGTCGATCAGATGATCCGCAAACACATGCAACACGCCCTCGACGACCTCGCCCGCAAGCGCCGATTTCCCGTGCTCGGCTGACTCTTCCTGGATACCACCATGACCGCGATCCTCGACCGTCTTCGTTCCCTAGTCTGGCTGATCGGGGTCCTGCTGCGCAGCGGGTTCCTGAGCCTCACCAGCCCCGACCGGTACGTCCGGATGGGCCTGAACCTGCGGAGGCACGGCGGTCCGTCGCCGGTCAGCGGCATCGGGCTGGCCGCCGCCCGCACCCCGGACCGGTTCGCCATCATCGACGAGGCGGGCTCACTCACCTGGGGCCAACTCGACCGACGCGCCGACGCACTGGCCGCCGGCTTGGGTGAGCTCATCGGGCCGCGTCGCCCAGACCGGCCTGCGCGGGTGGCCATCATGTGTCGCAACCACGCCGGTCTCGTCGAATCCCTCGCTGCCACATCGCGACTCGGCGCCGACGCCATTCTGCTCAATACGGGTTTCGCCGGACCCCAGTTCGCCGAGGTCCTGGAAAGGGAGGGCGCCGACCTGCTCATCGTCGACGACGAGTTCCGTGAACTCGTCGGTTCCGCCGCCGCCCGACTGCCACGGCTTCGCTGTCTGCGGGCCTGGGTCGACGACCCCGACGTCGAACCGATTCCGCAGGCCGTCGGCACCGTCGAATCGGTGATCGCCGATCATGCCGGGCGACGGGTGCCCGCACCGCCGCGCGCCGGCCGCGTCGTGCTGCTCACCTCGGGAACCACGGGCGCTCCCAAGGGGGCTCGTCGTGGCGGCAGCACCGACGTGGTCTCGCTCGCCGCGATCCTCGACCGCATCCCGTGGCGCGCAGGCGAACCCACCGTAATCGCCGCTCCCATATTCCACGCGTGGGGATTCGGGCAGGTCGCCATCGCGGCCACGCTGAGCGCCACCATGGTGATGCGCCGCCGCTTCGACCCGGAGGCCACCCTCGACCTCGTCGACCGTCACCGCGCCACCGGACTGGCCGTGGTGCCGGTGATGCTCGAACGGATCATGGACCTGCCCGACGAGGTGCTCGACCGATACACCGGGTCCTCCTTGCGTTTCGTCACCGCCAGCGGGTCACGGATGCGGCCGGATGCGTTGCTGGCCTTCATGAATCGCTTCGGCGACGTCGTCTACAACAGCTACAACGCCACCGAGGCCGGCCTGATCTCCACCGCCGTACCCGCCGACCTGCGCGCCGTACCCGACACCGCCGGGCGGCCCCTGGTCGGCACCGACGTCCGCATCCTCGACGACGCCGACCAGCAGGTCGCCATCGGTGAGATCGGGCGCATCGTCGTCGCCGGTGCCTCGGCCTTCGACGGTTACACCACCAACGACACCAAGGATTTCGCCGGGGCGCACATGGTGTCCGGCGACCTGGGCCGGATCGACGAGAACGGTCGATTGTTCGTGGTGGGACGTGACGACGAGATGATCGTCTCCGGCGGCGAGAACGTGTACCCGCTCGAGGTCGAGCAGGTCATCGCCGAATGTTCGGGCGTCGGTGAGGTCGCGGTGGTCGGCGTCGACGACGAACGTTTCGGACAACGCCTGGCCGCCTATGTGGTCCGCCGCGGCGGAGGTCTCGTCAGCGCGGACACGATGGTCACCGCCGACGATCTGCGGGCTCACGTGCGTGACCGCCTGGCCGGATTCAAGGTGCCGCGGGATGTGTATTTCATCTCCGAATTGCCGCGCAATGCCACCGGGAAAGTGGTGAAACGGTCTCTTGGCGAGATGGTTCCGGATTCCGCGGGCGAACGGAAGGTGGGTTGAGACGATGGAACGCTTCAGCGGGCCCGACGCCCTGATGTTCAACATGGAGACTCCGACCACCCCGATGCACACGCTGAAGGTGGCGATCCTGGATACGCGACGTCGCGGTCGGCCGGTGACGCTGGGCGAACTGATCGACGTCCTGCCCGACTACCTGGGCATGTTCCCGCGCGCCACCCAACGGGTGCAATGCGCACCCGGGCGTAAGGCTCGTCCATTCTGGGTCGCCGACGAGGACTTCGATGTGGCCGACCACCTCGACGAGACCTTCCTCCCCGCTCCGGGTGGGCCCGAACAACTCGACGCGGCGCTGTCGGAACTCGCTGTGCTCCAACTGGATCGATCGCGTGCACTGTGGGCGCTGACCCTGGTGCACGGTCTCGCCGGAGATCGTCAGGCTGTGGTCGTGCGGGTCCATCACGCCGTCGCCGACGGTCTGGCCGCCCTCAACACTCTGATGGCCGCGACGTCGGAGGAGGGTGGCGCCGTCGAGGTGGCCCCGGTGCGCCCTCCGCACGCCCTGCCGAGCCGAGCCGACCTCACCCGCAGTGCACGTCGGGAATCGCGGAGTCTGCTGGCCGCGATACCGCAGGTTCTCTCCACCTTCGCGCGTGCGGCCCGCACGGCCGCTGATACCGAGGCCGCCGAACATATTCCACGACCCCTGACCGTGCGGCGGACCAGTTTCAACACGCCGTCGGGCGGTGAACGCGTCTGTGCGAGTGGCGGAATCCCGCTGGCCGACGTCCAACGTGTCGCGGTTGCGCTGGGTACCACCGTCAACGGTGCCCTGCACGGCATCATCGCCGGCGCCATGCGGTCCGAACTGGCCGATCGCGGAGATGATCTGACGCACCGGTCGGTCACCGTGTTCGGGGTGTGCCGCGATCTCGCGTCGACACGGACCTGGGGCAATGAGATAGCCACTGCCGCAGCGTATATGCGCACCGACATCGCCGATCCGGTGGAGCGGATCACCGCCACCGCCGACAGTTGTGCCGCGGCGGTCGGTCGGCGCAAGAAGGTGGGCTTCGAGATGATCGACCGGATGTCGACGTACACCGGTCGCCTGGCACCGACCTTCCGGAACCTCGCCGCGCACCGGGCGCCACGCATCATGAACACCATCACGACGGCGAACATGCCTGGACCGCGTCGGACCCGATGGGTCGGCGACGTAGAGGTGATCAACTGGATCTCCTTTGCCCTCGCCATCGCACCCGCAGATGTCAACCTGACCACCTACAGTTACGCCGGTACGTTGTCGATGGGGCTGATCGCCACGCCGGAGTCGATGCCCGATCCACACCGGTTCCTGCGACGCGTCGCCGACTCCCTCTACGAGGTGCACACGGCCCTGTCCGATCGCGGTCTGCTCGGCGGCGATCTGGTTCGGGGCGATCGTTGATCGACTGGTCCACGGGGGCTGCACGTCTCGGTCTCTTCGCCGGGGTGTTGCCCCGCGCGATAGCGAGCGCCCGTCACGCCGGCCGCGGTGATGTCACCGCGGGGGTTCCACCAACGTCGGCCGGGGCGCGGGCCATCGGTGAGACCGCGCTCGACGAGATCTTCATCGCCATCAACTCCGTGATCCGCGAGATCCCGTCCACGGAGACGATCGAGGGATACGTCGAGCGGTGTGCGGCGGTTGCGCCCGAACTGGCCGGGCTGGGCGTGGAAGGTATTCATCAGCGTCCGCGCGTTCCGCGGATCGCATCGCAGACCCGGAAGATGTTCGGGACCACACGGTTTGATCATGTCGACTATCTGGTCGACGGCTTCCTGCCGGCCTCGGTTTCCGACGTCGATCCCTATGCGGGAACCTACAGTTCGGCGCGGGTGCTCAGCCGGAGTCGGAGTGGTGGTCGGTGGCTGATCTGGGTGCACGGTGCCGCGCAAGGTCGATCCGATGATCTCTACGCCTTCCGGGCCGCTCACCTGTACGGGCAGCTCGGCTACGACGTCGCGTTTCCGGTCCTCCCGGCGCACGGTGTCCGCCGACGTCGTTCCGTGGCGTATCCGGGCCTGGATCCGTTGGTCAATGTGCTGCTCACGGTTCGCGCGGTCACCGAGATCCGCGCCTTGATCCAATGGATCTCGCAGTGGGATCCGAGTGAGATCGTGCTGTCCGGTACATCATTGGGCGGACCGATCGCCGCGCTGGTGGCCTCGCTGGAGCCCCGCGTGTCGGGTGTCGTCGCCGTGGTGCCGATGCTCGACGTCCACGGCACCCTTGCCCATCACATGGAGCGGGCCGGTCCCCGCGGCCGCGACCTGGCGGCCCTGATGCGTTCGGACCCGGTGACCGCCGTCACTTCCGTCATCGACCCCCTGTCGGTGGACCCGTACCCCACGCCCGATCGTCGCCTGGTGATCGCGGCCCTCAACGACCGCGTCACCTCACTGGGCGCAGCACGACGCCTCCACGCCCACTGGGGCGGAAAAGTGCACTGGTACCACGGAAGTCACGTCGGCCATGCCATGTCCCGAGACATTCACCGTGCCGTCGACAGCTTCCTGACCTGAGCTCGCGGGTACCCGAAGGTTCTCTCCTGACGAGCCGCACCGTCTCGCCGTCGAGCGGTCACCCTCCCGCTGGTCGAGTGCCGACGAGCTTTGCGAGTCGGTGTATCGCGGCCACCTCCGCAACCTGGAGTCGGAAACCAACTGCAGCGCAGCATCACCTGACGGTAATGGCCTACCGGGGATAGGTGGTGATGGTTTCCCCGGTGGCGGGGTCGCGCCAGATGACCGCCCGATCGGCGAGCATGGTGGGCAGCAACAATCCCATGTGTTTTCGTTGGTGGTCCGGCGTGCACAGCGGCATCAGGTTGAATTCCACCGTCCAGCCACCGGTGATCGGATCTTGGTGCACGAATTTCACCAGGTGATCGATCTGGCAGTCACTGGCCGGCCGACCGCACTGCGGGTACCGGCAGGTGCCGTCCAATTCGATGATCTTCTCCCGCAACCAGGCTGGTATCCGATATGTCAACGCACCCGGTGGTGGGAGGAGATAGCCGCCGTGTCCGGTGGGGTCGATCGGGGTTGCGGGGAACGGGTCGTCGAGACGACGCCACGCCGCCGGTATCCGATCCAGCGACGTGGTGGTCCTGATGGTGGGTATGTCCAGGGTGGGAAACTCGGTGACGGTGACCAGCTGTCCCGAATTGATCAGCGTTCGGGCGTGAGCTTCGTCAATCACGCCGAAGTATTCCAGCCGGGCTTCCCGCTGCCCGGATGGGTCGGTGATCAACGACAGCGACAACTGCGAATCACTGTCGGTGTCTGTGTCGGTGTCTGTGTCGGGTTGCGGCTCGACGGTATTTGTTGCCGCACCGTCAGCGTCGTCACGGTCAGCGTCGCCGTCGGTGACCGTCTGGGGATCGTCGGTCGTCTCGGGTTCGGTGGTCTCATCAGCCTCACCGCACTCGGCTTCAACATCGAACGGATCAGCCGCGCCGCCGTCGACATCGATGTCGAGGTCGGTCAGGCCACTGGGTTCTTCCGGCAACGGGATCGCCCGCGAGCAGTCACCCCGCCCGCATTCACACGACAGGTACGCGCCGGGTAGGCCTTGGATTTCGGCGAATGCCGCGACCTGCATCTGACCGCGGCGACGCCGATCACGCGGGCAGATCCGCTGACTGATCATCGTCGCGATCCGCGCTGCCAGATGCGCACCCACCTCGCCGGGGGCGTAGACCGAGATGCTGCAATGCCCGTTGGTGTCCCGCCGGACCCGCACATTCTGATCCCGAGCGGCGGCCTGTTCGCGACGGTCGGCGGCACCGTCGGGATCCAGGGCGATCACCATTTCGGCGACCTGATCCCGCAATGTCGTGTCCGCCTGATTGCGCATCGCGAGTTGCAGTGCTCGGGTTTCGGCGAACGCGCGGACATCGTCATCGGATAGGACGACGATCTCGTCGGCGATGATGCGGATACGTTCCAGCGACTGGTCACCGGCCAGGAATGCTGCGGTCACCGTCGGGAGTGTCGACAGCAGGAAGCTCAGCGTCATCCACGCGGTGGCTTGCGGCACCGATACTCCCAGCGCGGTGGATACCGTGCCGGTGGCGGCTTTGTCGACGCCACCGGTGGTGTGCACGTTGGTCATGTGGCCCGAGAGCAGCATCTCGTCGTACACGGTGTGCCCGATCCGGGCTGCGGAGAGCACCTTCCGGGCGATCAGTTGTCGTTCCTGGCGCTGCAACGATCGGGCCAGAGCGGTGGCCTGCTCGGCAGGGAGGTGATCGATCATGGCCGCGTCGGCGGCGGTCATCGACAACTCCGGCGCGGCAGTCGTGCGAATTGTGGTGTCGGCCATCATGTTCACCCCCTCTGCTCGGTCGCTCCAACTGAACTGACTCAAGTGTAGCGACGACCACCGACAAGTTTCTTCGGCGCGGAATCGGTTGGGGATGAACGAAGTCGGTATCGTCCGAGCTGTGTTCGGTTGGTATCAGGCTGGTTTCGCTGTTGGGTTGCGGGCGTGGCCTCGACCTCGACGAGCTCGGCGCAGTGGATACACCGACTCGCAAGCTCGTCGGCACTCGGCCAGCGGGGGTTGCGTGTGTTCGACCGGCGAAGATTGCGTGCGCCCGACCGGCGGGGATGCGTGCACTCGATCAGCGCAAGGATCCCCCGCTCAGCGGAACGCTTCCGCGTCCACCACGAGATCGGTGCGGGCGTCGGCGAGCAGTTCGTCGCGATCGGCGGGCAGGATGAAGCCCGCTGCGATCGCTGCGTCCGCGGCCGCGGCGTACCGCTGCACGTAGTCGGTGTCACCGGTGTACAACCCGGCGATCACGGTGGGTGGCAGGGGAGTGGTGATGCCGAAGAGGACACAGATCCGCGGCACGTCGGCGGTCACGACGCCACTGAGGATCTGCGTCGGCACGTCGACGCACGGTGTTCGCACACCGTCGCGTGCGTTGCCGATGGTGTCGAGTTCAAAGCGCATGCCGTCGCCGGAGTCGACGACGAGAAGTGGTGTGGCGACCGGAGGTTCGGACTCCTCGCTCAGCCATTCGCGCAGATGGTGCAGCGCTGCCCGTAACACAAAGCGTTGCTGGCCGCGGTTCACCGGCGCCGGACATCCCAGCATCGATTCGTACTCGCCGATCTGCGCGATATCGGCATGTGATGTGCCGGCGACCTCCCAGGCGCGGAAACGCGTCGAATCCGGCTGCCGCGCTTGCACATACTGGAAGTTCGTCAGGACGTCGGTCTCGGTCTGGACGACGAAGACCGGTACCTCGACATCAGCAGAGATCGGTACGGGAACACCGAGGTAGGCCTCGGTGATGTCCACCGGACCGCCCGCATCGCCCAGGGGCAACGTACCCAGCGAACGACTGTGGATCAGGATGCCGTGAAATACGTTGTGTCGATGCGCAAAGTGATTAGTATAGGTGGTCAAGGCCATCGCCGACTGGGATTCCCCGGCGGCAAGCAGCCGACGAACCGATAACCCGGTCAACGGATGTCCCTGCACGTCGGCATCGGCGAGTGCGGCGCCGATCGCGCCGAAGATGTCGTAGCTGTACCCGTCGCCCGGGTGATGCAGCGCGGCATAGCGTTCAGGAAACTTGTCGGCCAGGCGCTGCGGTGCCGATCCGTCGTCCATGCCCACCGATCCGGCACCGCCCTCGACACCGGCGTACTGCGCCGACACCCCCACCCAGGCATAGCCGGAACGGACGATCTCCGGTGCCAGGTAGGTGTATTCGGGTGCGGAGTCGGTTCCGCTGGACACGTTGAACCATTCGACGACGACGTGTCCGTTGAAGTCGGCATCGTGCTGCGGGCGACGCACCAGCACTCGTGTGGCGAACTGCGCGGTGTCCACCTCTCGGAGGTCAGCGTCGTCGGCGACGAACCGTCGGGCCAGACCCGATGCGGAATACTCGGTTTCGGTGTAACCCGCTGCCGAAAGATCCGGGCCGGGATTGGCCGACAGGATGTTGTGGCCGCCTCCTCCGGTGAGCTCGGTGAAGGTGACCTGCGTCGGTGCGGACGTGGCAGTCATGTACTCGATCGTAACCGTCAGCCCTACTGATCGGCCGCGGCTTTCGCGGTGGCCTTGCGGTGCCGCTTGATCACCTCGCCGAACATCATGTTCATCTTGGTGCCGATCGGCCAACCGACGTAGTAGCAGAGGAACAGGGCGATCTCCTCGAGTTGCTCCGGGGTGAGTTCCTCGTTGCCGAGAGCGGCACCCGCCTGGATCTCCGCGACGTCGACCTGCCCGCCGGCTGCCAGCGCACCGAGCAGGATCAGCCGGCGGTCGCGGATGGACAGGCCCTCACGCGTCCACACCTCGGCGAACAGCTGATCGGCGGTATGCGCGAAATGCAGTCCCGGGCCGTCGGACATCTCCCAGCCGTACACCTGGGTCATCATGTCCAGGCCACGACGGCGCTGCTCGGTCTGTGTCGCTGTTGCCTGCGGGCTGTCGGTGCTGGTCATGACTCACTCTCCTTCGTGATGTGGCACGCCGAGACCGCGTGCCAGATCCTGATAGGCCTGCGTTCCGAGAGGCAGCTCGACACCGAGTTCTGCGCCGAGGGCCAATGCCAGGGACAGGTCCTTCTCTCCCAACGTTCGCACGTGAGTGAAGACGTCGTACCAGAAATCGTCGGGTTCGATCTCGGCGGTCGTGTCGCGCAACATGATCGCGCCGGCCCCTCCGGTGATGGCATCGGTGTGGCGCACCACCTTTCCGAGTTTGGCGATGTCGATACCCGCGGCCTCGGCCAACCGGGATGCCTCGGTGGTCGCGGTGAACGAGATGAAGTGCAACAGATTCCGGGCCAGCTTCATCTTCGTGCCGGCGCCGACCTGCTCACCGGCGTGCACGATCATGTCCGCGGTGAGGGAGAACGGTTCCTTGATTGCGGTGTAGGCGTCGCGTGGTCCGCCCACCATGATGGCGAGGCGTCCCTGTTCGGCGCCGGGCGCGCCACCGGAGATCGGGGCATCGAGAAGTGTGACCCCCTGGGCGGCGCACACTTCGGCCAGCTCCACAGCGGTATCCGGGCCGATCGTCGAATGCACGGTGATGATGGAGCCGGGGGCCGCCGCCGACAGCAGGCCACCGTCGCCGGCCACCACCGTGCGTACCTGGTCGTCGGTGACGACGCAGATGCCGATGATGTCGGAGGTCTCGGCCAGTGCGGCAAGCGAATCCGCTGCCTGCGCCCCCTGATCAACCAGCTTGCCGACCGCGTCTGCGGAGAGATCGAACACAGTGAGGCCCCCCGGGGCCTTCGCCAGGCGAGCGGCCATCGGGGCACCGATATTGCCCAGCCCCACATATCCGATGCGCGGTGCATCGGGGAGTTGTGCAGCGCTCACGACCGGATGACCTGTCCGCCGTCGACATTGAAGATCTGGCCGGTGATCCAGCTCGCCTCATCGCTCAACAGGAACAGGCACATCCCCACCAGGTCTTCGGGGGTACCGAACCGCTTGAGCGGCAGTCGGTTCACGATGTCGTCGACCATCTCCTTGGGAGTGGTGGTCCGCGTGGCCTCGGTGTCGATCGGGCCGGGTGCGATGGCGTTGACGCGGATGTTCTGCCCGCCGAGTTCGGTGGCCAGTTGCTGCGTCAGACCGTTGACGCCGACCTTCGCCAGGCCGTAGAAACCGCTGTAGAGCCATGCGGCGGTGGAGGATTGGTTGACGATCGCGCTGCCGTTCGTCATGTGCGGATACACCTCGCGGGTGACGTTCAGCGCGCCGTCGAGATTGATGCTCATGAACTTCTTGTAATAGTCCCACGGCACGGTGATGAGGAAGTCGAGCTTCATACCGCCGTAGATGGCGGCGTTGTTGACCAGACCGTCGATGCTGCCGTAGGCGTCGACGGTGCTCTGCGCCAGCGCTTTCGCCGACTCCGGGTCGGAGACGTCGGTGTGCACATAGCGGCCACCGATGTCGGCGGCCACCTTCTCGCCGGCCTCGTCATTGAGGTCGGCGACGACGACGTTGGCGCCCTCGCCGGCCAAGGCGCGGGCGTAGGCTTCGCCGATGCCGCCGGCGGCGCCGGTCACGATCATGGTCTTGTCGGTGAAACGGGAGGAGGTCATGGGTTCTCTTTCTGGGTGGGGTGATCTCGATACACCGACTCGCGAGCTCGTCGGCGCTCGATCAGCGGGGAAGCGGTTCTCGATCAGCGGGGGTCTCGGAGACCGGACTCACGCCGGCCGGGCGACGGCCTTCGTCTCGAGGTACTCCTCGAAGCCGGCGACACCCATCTCGCGACCGATGCCGGAGGCCTTGTAGCCGCCGAAGGGGACGTCGGCGGAATACCAGATACCGCCGTTGACGCCCATGGTGCCGGTGCGAACTCCGTTGACCACCTTGTTGATCCGGTCCTCGTCTGTGCCGTACACCATGCCCGAGAGGCCGTAGGGTGAGTCATTGGCGATGCGGATCGCGTCGTCGTCATCGTCGAACGGGATGATCACCAGCACCGGCCCGAAGATCTCTTCCCGGGCGACGCGTGCGGAGTTGTCCAGGCCGGAGATGAGGGTGGGTTCGACGAAGAACCCCTTCTCCTGGGCGGCGGGACGCCCGCCGCCGATCTCGATGGTGCCGCCCTCCTCGCGGGCCAGCGCGATGTAGGACTCGACGCGCTCGCGTTGCCGCGCGGAGATCAGCGGGCCACAGATGGTTCCGGGATCGGACGGGTCGGCGGCGGGCAGACCGGCCATCGCGTCGCGGGTGGCGGCGATCGCCTCGTCGAGTTGCGTGCGGGGTACCAGCAGACGGGTGGTGATCGCGCAGCCCTGACCGGCGTGGGTGACGACGGCGAAAGCGGCCATCGCGCAGGCACTCTTGAGGTCGGCGTCGTCGAGGACGATGAATGCCGACTTGCCGCCGAGTTCGAGGAACACCTTCTTCAGGGTCGCCGACGCCGCCTCCATCACCTTCTTGCCGGTCGCGGTGGAACCGGTGAAGGACACGAGGTCGACGCGCGGATCGGTGGCGAGTTGTGCTCCGAGGCCGTGATCCGATGAGGTGACGATGTTGATGACGCCGGGCGGGAAGTCGGTCTCCTCGGCGATCACCTTGCCGACCAGTGCCGCCGCCCATGGTGTGTCGGGTGCGGGTTTGAGGACCACGGTGCACCCGGCGGCCAGTGCCGGCCCGATCTTGGCGAAGTTGATCTGGTGCGGGAAGTTCCACGGGGTGATCGCTCCGACGACACCGACCGCCTCACTGCGCACCTCCCGGTGATTCTTCAGTCCCATCGGCGTGGCCTCGCCGAGGTCGCGTGTCCACTGATAGGTCTCCGCAAGGTCGGCGAAGTAGCCGAGGTCGGTGGCCGGTCCCTCGAACTGGGGGCCGCCGGTGAGGAAGGCGGGTGCGCCGACCTCCGCGGTGGTGAGGGCCTTGAACTCGTCGGCGTGGCCGAGCAGGGCATCGCGGAGTTGTCGGAGGCAGCGTGCGCGGAGCGCGTGATCGCGTGACCACTCGGTGGTGTCGAAGGCGCGGCGAGCGGCAGCGATGGCCGCGTCCATGTCGTCGGCGGTGGCGTCGGCGGCCGCGCCGATCACCTCCTCAGTGGCCGGGTTGACGACGTCGAAAACGCCTCTGCCGCCGGGAATGAGCTTGCCGTCGACGAGGAGGTCGGACGCGGACTCGGGTCTGAGAGTCATGAACTGGGCTCCAATGACTGGAAGGGCATCTGGACAGGTGTCTGGACTCACGTTCAAACCTAGTGTAGCGTCGGTCACATGTCCAGCCCCGTGTCTCAGGAATCCACCCGACGACGGTTGACCACCCAGCAGGCCGAGACGGTTGCCCGACTGACCGACGCGGCCGTCGAGGTGCTCAACGAGGAGGGCTTCGACGGGCTGACGGTCCGGGCGGTCGCCAAACGTGCCGGTGTTGCGCCGGCGACCGCCTACACCTACTTTTCGTCGAAGAGTCACCTGGTGGCCGAGGTGTTCTGGCGCCGCCTGGCGCAGGGAGTTGCCGAGCCGGACCCGGCCGTTGCGCCGAAAGACCGCGTGGCACAGGTCCTTCGCGACGTCTCGCTGGTGGTCGCGGGGGAGGGGCAACTCGGCGGGGCGGTCACTGTCGCACTGCTCGGCACCGATCCCGACGTCGAGCACCTGCGGCTGCGCATCGGTGGCTTCATCCGCCAACGCCTCGCCGCCGCCCTCGAGGTGGACCCGGAGAATCCCGGGCCGGTCGTCGACGCCCTCGAAATGCTCTACGCCGGTGGCCTCGTCCACGCCGGGATGGGACACCTCAGCTACGAACAGACCTCCGATCGCCTTGTCGCCGCAGCCCACCTACTGATGGAGAATCAGCCGCAATGATGGAGCACATCCGATGACCGACCTCGCCGTCGCCGGCATGGAGCAGCGAATCCCTTTCGATCCGTATGCCTACGACTTCCACGAAGATCCGTATCCGACCTATGCGCGGCTGCGCGCCGACGCGCCGGTGTACTACAACGAGACGCAGGATTTCTGGGCGCTCGCCAGGCATGCCGACGTGCGCAGCGCCTTTCGCGACTCGGTGAATCTGTCCAACGCGTGGGGTGTGTCGATGGACCCCTCGTCCTACGGCCCAGATGCGCACAAGTCGATGTCCTTCCTCGCCATGGACGATCCCAAGCACATGCGTATCCGCAAACTGGTCAGCAAGGGATTCACCCCGCGGCGCGTCAACGACCTGTCCGAACGGATCACCGCGCTGACCGACGCGCACTGGGAAAAGTGCTTGGAGTCCGGCGAATTCGACTACGTCGCCGACTTCGCCGGACTTCTCCCGATGGACGTCGTCTCCGAACTCCTCGGCGTACCCGAGAGCGACCGGGCCTTCCTGCGGCAGCAGTCGGATCTGTTGCTGCACCGCGAAGAGGGCGTCCTCGACATCCCCGAGGCCGCCGTCTACGCCTACATCGAATTGCACAAGTACTACACCGCGCTCATCGCCGAACGCCGGACCAAACTCGGCGACGACCTCGTCTCCGCGCTCATCACCGCCGAGATCGACGACGACGAGACCGGTGAGAAGACCAGCCTGTCCGAGGACGAGATCGTCGGGTTCATGGTGCTGATGGTGGTCGCCGGCAACGAGACCACCACCAAACTCCTTGCCAACGCCCTGTATTGGGCATGGCGGAACCCGGGCGAACTCGCCAAGGTGATCGGCGACGCCGACCTCGTTCCGGACTGGACCGAGGAGACCCTGCGGTATGACAACTCCACCCAGATGGTGCTGCGACGGGTGGCCGCCGACGTCACCTACGGCGACCACACGATCCCCGCGGGACAGCGGATTCTGCTGCTCGTCGGCTCGGCCAATCGCGACGACGACGTCTTCGACGACGCGGCGAGTTACCGGATCGGCCGGGATTGCAGCCAGGCGCTGATGAGTTTCGGTATGGGAACGCACTTCTGCCTCGGTGCGCATCTGGCCCGGCTGGAGGCCAACATCGGACTCGCGGCAGTCGCCCGCTCGATCACCTCCGTCGACATCGACATCGACAAGGCGGTCCGCGTGCACTCGGTCAACGTCCGCGGCTTCGCCGAACTCCCCGTGAAGGTGACGGTGCGCTGATGGCCTTCATTCCTCATCCCGCCCGGCGTCCGGTCCTGGTGGCCGGTGCGTCCTCCGGAATCGGAGCTGCGACCGCCGAATGGCTCGCCGCCGCAGGATATCCCGTGGCCCTGGCCGCACGCCGTGTCGAGAAGCTGCAGGAACTCGCAGAGAAGATCACCGCTGCCGGCGGTGAGGCCGTCGCCGTACCGCTCGACGTCACCGACGACGGCGCTGTCCTCGACTGCATCGCCAAAGCGCAAGCAGCACTGGGGGATCTGGAGATCGCGGTGCTCGGCGCAGGTGATCTGGCCGTCGGGCTGTCACATCAGATTACCCCCGAGGACTTCGCCGATCAGATCAACATCCACCTCAACGGGGCCTACCGCGTCTTTCGGGCCGTCGTCGGCGGCATGATCGACCGCACCCGCGGCGACATCGTGTTCATCGGATCCGACGTCGCGATCCACCCGCGGCCATGGTCGTCGGCGTATGTCGCGGCCAAGTCCGGCATCGACGGCCTGGTGGCGACCATCCAACTCGAACTCGAGGGCACCGGAGTGCGGGCCGGAGTCGTCCGGCCCGGCCAGACCCTCACCGGCATGGGCATGAACCTCGACCCGAAGACCACCGAGGACATGCTCAACGACTGGATCAAGCACGGCCTCGCCCGGCACGGCAATTTCCTTTCCCCCGAGCACATCGCGCAGGCCGTCGCCGCCATGGTCACCATGCCGCGGGGGGCGCACATGCGCTCGGTGGAGGTGGAGGCCGAGGGGGCGGTGCCCAAGACCAAACTCAGCAGCCCACAATCGGAAGGACCCGACCAATGACCACGGTGACCACACCCAAGCGGGTGTCCGGTGGCGACGGTGAACACGGCCACCTCGATGAACTCGCCACCGATCCGATCGGCCTGTTCTGGCGGGTCCGTGAGGAATGCGGTGACGTCGGGCAGTTCCAGCTCGCCGACCGTGAGGTGGTCCTCGTCTCCGGCGCCGCCGCCAACGAGGAGTTCTTCCGGGCACCGGAGGAGGATCTCGATCAGGCCGCCGCCTACCCCTTCATGACGCCGGTGTTCGGTGAGGGCGTCGTCTTCGACGCCAGCCCCGAGGAACGGTCGAAGGCGATCCACAATTCGGCGCTCAAGGGCGCGCACATGAAGCAGCACGCGGTCACCATCCCCAACGAGGCGGAACGGATGATCGCGAACTGGGGCGAGGACGGCGAGATCGACCTCCTCGAGTTCTTCGGGGAACTGACGCTGTACACGTCGTCGGCCTGCCTGATCGGGCGGAAGTTCCGTGAGCAACTCACCAAACACGTGTCGGAGTTGTTCCACGACCTGGAGAAGGGCACCGACCCGATCGCCTACGTCGACATGCACGCCGACATCGAGAGCTTCCGCCGCCGCGACGCCGCGCGTGCCGAACTCGTCGAGTTCATCCAGGGCGTGATGAACGACCGGATCGCCAACCCCACCGAGAACAAAGAGGATCGGGACCTGATGGACGTGCTCGTCCAGGTGGGTTTCGACGCCAACACCATCACCGGCATGTTCATCTCGATGATGTTCGCCGGGCACCACACCACGCAGGGCACCGCCGCGTGGACACTCATCGAACTGCTGCGCAACCCGGAGTACATGGCGCAGGTATACGCCGAGCTCGACGAGATCTACGGTGACACGCCCGCCGGTGAACGCCCCGAGTACACCTTCGCCCACACCCGGCAGATGCCGAAGCTGGAGGACGCCCTCAAGGAGACGCTGCGGCTACATCCGCCACTCATCATCTTGATGCGGTTGGTGCAGAACGATTTTCACATCGAGGAGTTCGAGGTCACCAAGGGGCAGATGATCGCGGTCAGTCCCGCGGTCTCCAATCGGATCCCCGAGGACTTCCCGGATGCGGATCGGTTCGATCCGGACCGGTACGAGAAGCCACGTCAGGAGGATCTGGTCAACCGATGGACCTGGATTCCGTTCGGTGCGGGCCGGCACCGTTGTGTGGGAGCACAATTCGCGATCATGCAGTTGAAGGCGATCTTCTCGGTGCTGTTCCAGAACTACGAGTTCGAGATGGCCCAGCCGCCGGAGTCCTACCACAACGACCACTCCAAGATGGTCGTGCAGTTGGCGCAACCCTGCCGGGTGCGCTACCGCAGGCGCGACCGGACAGGTGCGTGATGATGCGCATCGAGGTGGATCTCGACCTGTGCCAGGGGCATGGGATGTGTGAGCTGGAGGCCCCGAAGGTCTTCGCGGCACAGATGGATCACGTGGAGATCCTCGATGCGCATCCCGGTGAGGACCAGCGTGCCGAGGTGGAGGCCGCCGTCATGTATTGCCCCACGCAAGCTTTGCGGATCGTCGAAGACGACTGAACGACAGAATTGAGGACCGAGAACATGGCTTTTGATCGTGCCGAACTGGAAGAGATGAAGCAACGCTGGCTCGACGCCAACGTCGTGGCGGAGAAGGCCGGCGACTGGAAACCCCTCGCGGAGTTCTACACCGAGGACGCCACCTACGGATGGAACTACGGACCGGACAAGGACTTCATGGCCGTCGGACGCGACGAGATCCGGGAGATCGCGCTCGGCCAGGAGATGGAAGGTCTCGAGGGCTGGGAGTATCCCTACCAGGAGTGGGTGATCGACGATCGGACCGGATCGATGATCGGCCTGTGGAAGCAGGTGTACGAGGGCACCCGCGACGACGGTAGGCAGTACGCCCTCGAAGGGATTCAGGGTAGCTGGTTCCGCTACGCCGGGAACTTCCAATTCTCCTGGCAGCGTGACTTCTTCGACTACGGCAACGTGTCGGCGCTGTTCATCGAGATGCTGAAGAACAACGCTATGAGCGACGGCATGCTCAAGCGCATCGAGAAGGCCACCGGAGATCAGCCGGGCTGGTATCCGTTCGGCAAGGCCCCGGTTCCGTTCTGGTGAGACGAGCACACTGAAGATGAGCGAATCAGCCCACTCGTATTCAGATCTCAGCGGCGACCAGCTCGCCGGACTCGTCCCGGAACTGTTGCTGTCGGGGCAGTTGATCGACCGCAGCGGGATGGCGCACCTGATCAGTGCCTTCGGACGCGAGACGATGACGAAGGTGGCCATCGAGGAATGGATGGCCGCCAGTCCCGTCTACACCCACCGGATGCGGACCGCGCTCGGCATCGACGGTGACGGCGTCGAGGACATGTTCAAGTGCCTGCAACTCGACATCGGTGCCCCACCACAGTTCATGGACTTTCGGTACGAGATCACCGACAAGTACCACGGATCGTTCGTCCTCGACCATTGTGGCGCACTGATGGATGTGGAACCCCTCGGCGACGAATACGTCACCGCGATGTGCCACGACATCGAGGACCCGACGTTCGACGCCACCGCGATCGCCACCAATCGACGCGCCCGGATTCGGCCTATTCACCGGCCGCCGCGTCGGCCCATCGATCGAAATCCGCACTGCGCGTGGACCGTCACGATTGAACCCGATCGCGAGGAGCTCCCCCTCCCGGTGGATGCGGAGCAGATGTTCACCACCAACGCCGCGCAGCTCGAACTCAGTCCGATCGACGCGACCGCCGACGGTCTCGTCGATTATCGCGGCGCCCTGGTCGAGGATCTGCAGTTCGCCGAATGGTCGCATTCGGCGCTGGTGCGCATCGCCGAAGAGGTTGCGCTGCAACACCAACTGCTGGCGCTCGGCTTCCTGATCAGTCTGCGGCGATACGCCGAATCGGCCGAGCAGGTCACCGAGATCTACCGCAAACAGTTCACCGGTATCGCAGGGTTGTCGGCGGACCGGCTGCGGTCGGCGCTGCGGCTGGGGTCGGATGCCCAGGCCCTCGCCGAGGTCATCCGCCTGGTGCCGGTCCTCGGGCCGCGGCAGTACACCGGTGTCACGGCAACGATCGACGGCGACGACGTCATCGTTGACATCCCGTCGGATTCACCCGCGACGCACGATGGCGGATGGTGCACGCTGCTCACCGTCGATCACTGTGAGCCGTTGCAGGCCATCGGTGTTGCGGTGGAACCACATTGGACGATCAGCGCGACGGAGACCACCGACGACGGTCTGCGGGTGCGATACACCGTCGGTGGTGACGCGCAGAAGGAATCCGGTGAGGTGGCGATCGCGCGGTTCAGTTCCGGCGCCGACTTCTCGTTCACCGACCGGGGCCGGTCTATTCCGATCACCCCGGTCGCCAGCGGCGTCTGATGGTGGGGGTGGGTATGGCCGGACAGGTCGCCGTGATCGCCGGTGCGACACGGGGAATCGGTCTCGCGGTGGCGTATGCGCTGGCCGGTCGAGGGGTGTCGCTGGTCGTCAACGGACGTGACGAGGAGGCGGTGGCCGCCACCGTCGACGAGATCACCGGCGGCGGTGGCTATGCGGTCGGGGTATGCGGTTCCGCGGGGCAATCGGGTGTCGCGGAGAAGATGGTCGACGCGGCGTTGTCGGGGTTCGGTGCACTCGACATCGCCATCAATTGCGCCGGCATCGCCGAACCCGCCGGGTCGACGGTCCTCACCATCTCGGCCGACGAGTTTCGTGAGCAGATAGACGCCCACCTGATGAGCGCCTTCCACATCTGTCAGGCCGCGGGAAAGGTGTTCGCCGAACAACATTCGGGGTCCATCGTGCTCACGGGATCGGCCGCGTCGCTGGGGACCTTCGGTGGCAGCGGCTACCCGGCGGCGAAAGGCGGGGTCAACGCTCTGGGGCTGGCAGCCGCGGGTGACCTGCAACCGCTCGGGGTGCGGATCAATGTGGTGATGCCGGGCGCGAAGTCGCGGCTGTCCAGCGGCGATGACTACGTCCGTCACATCGAGAGTCTGCACGATCGGGGCATCCTCGACGATTTCACCCGCGATGCGGCCCTCGATCCGGCTCCTCCGGAATATGTTGCGCCGCTATACACCTTCCTCGCCAGTCCGGCCGCCGCGGGAATCACCGGGCAGATCTTCACCGCGTCCGGCGGTTTCATCGGCCGCTACGATCCGCAGCAGCCGACCTTCATCGCCTACCGTGACCACACGGAGAGCGAGCCATACAGCATGGCCGAGTTGGCCGAGTTGCTGGCCGCGGAGGCGATCTCTTCACAGGGATGACGGGCCGCATCCGAGGCAGCGCGTCACCGTGGAACAATCCATGTAATGAGCGCGCTGATCGATCGGGCCCGGGAATGGGTCGAGCACGACCCGGATGCGGCCACCCGCACGGAGCTGACCACTCTGATCATGGCCGCGCAGGCCGGTGATGACGCGGCGCTCGCAGACCTGACGTCACGATTCGAGGGACCGTTGGAGTTCGGTACCGCCGGACTCCGTGCTGCGGTGGGGGCCGGTGAGTCCCGGATGAACGTCGCCGTGGTCATCCGGGCGACCGCCGGGTTGGCGCGCTACCTGATGGACACGGTGGGTGACGACATCACCGTGGTGGTGGGTTGCGATGCCCGCGAGGGCTCTTCGGACTTCATGGATGCCGCGTTGGAGGTTCTGTCGGGTGCCGGGTTCCGAGCACTTGCGTTGCCGAAACGACTGCCGACCCCGGTTACGGCATTCACCGTCCGTGGGGCGGGCGCCGAAGCGGGGATCATGATCACCGCATCGCACAATCCGCCGGGCGACAACGGTTACAAGGTGTACCTGGGAGGGCGTGCCACGGATGCCGACGGAGCCGGGGTGCAGATCGTGCCGCCCGCCGACGCGGAGATCGCCGCGCGCATTGCGGCGGTACCACCCGCCGACGAGGTGACACGCAGCACCGAAGGCATCGTTCCTCTCGATCCGAACGCAGTGGGTTCCTACGTCACGTTGAACGCCATGGCCCGGCGGTCGACGGAGTCGTCGTCGGTGCGCGTGGTGACGACGGCCATGCACGGCGTCGGCGGTGCCACACTCATGCGGGTCTTCGATCATGCCGGCATCACCGACGTCCATCCGGTGCCGGCGCAGCTCGAACCCGATCCGACCTTCCCGACCGTGGCGTTCCCCAACCCCGAGGAGCCCGGTGCACTGGACCTGGCGCTCGCGCTGGCCGTCGAGGTGTCCGCCGACGTGGTGATCGCCCTCGACCCGGACGCCGACCGATGCTCGGTGGCCATCCCACAACGCGATGGGAGTTGGCGGCAGCTCACCGGCGATGAGCTCGGTGCGCTGTTGGGGGAGCAGGCTGCCCAGGATTCGTCGCGGTCCGGGGACGTGTTGGCCTGTTCGATCGTCTCGAGCCGGATGCTCGGTCGAATCGCCGACGCCCATGGACTGCGGTGGGCGCAAACCCTCACCGGATTCAAGTGGATCGCCCGGACCCCCGGCCTGCGGTTCGGGTATGAGGAGGCCATCGGCTACTGCACCGACCCGAAGGCGGTTCGTGACAAGGACGGGATCGGTGCCGCCGTCCGCGTCGTGACACTCATCGAAGAGCTTGCCGCAGAGGGAAAGACACTCGAGGATCAACTCGATCACCTGGCCCGGTTGTACGGGTTGTACGCCACCGGTCAGCTCAGTATCCGCGTCGCCGATGTAATGCTGATAGCCGACGCCATAGCCCGGCTGAGAGCGAACGGCATTGTGTCGCTGGCCGGTTCGCCCGTGGTGCAGTACACGGACCTCGCGTTGGGTGACGCGGGATTGCCGCCGACGGATGGGCTGCTCTACCGGACGGCTGCCGACGACCGCGTCATCATCCGCCCATCGGGCACCGAACCAAAACTCAAGTGCTACATCGAAGTGGTCCTCGCTGTCGACGAGGCCGGCGACATCCCGCGAGTTGACGCAGCACAGCGGATCGATACGATCAACGCGGAACTCGCTACGCTGCTGCAGCTTTAGCTCGACCGTCGGGTGCGCCGAGCGACCCGGTCCACCCGCTGGTCGAGTGCGCCGCGCGGGCGATGCGAGCTCGTTGCGCATCGAGGCCACTTCCGTACGACGGCAGCGAAACCAGACCAGCGACAACCGAAGCCAACGCTGTGGGAACCGACAGCGTTCACCCCCACCAGATTCCGCGCGGAGCAGTTTGTCGGTGCCCCTCGATATACTTGTCACAGTTCAGTTGAAGGGATCGCAGAGGGGGTGAATATCATGGCCGACACCAGAATTCGCACGACTATCGCGCCGGAGTTGTCGATGACCGCCGACGACGCGGCCATGATCGATCACCTTCCCGTCGAGTCGGCGACCGCTCTGGCCCGATCGTTGCAACGCCAGGAACGGCAGGTGATCGCTCGGAAGGTGTTGTCGGCGGCGCGGGTCGGGCATGCCGTGTACGACGAGATGCTGCTGTCGGGTCATCAGACCAACGTGTACACCACCGGTGGCGTCGACAAGGCTGCGACCGGCACGGTGTCGACCGCGCTGGGTGTGTCGGTGCCGCAAGCCACGGCGTGGATGACGTTGAGTTTCTTGCTGTCGACGCTCCCGACGGTGACCGCGGCGTTCCTGGCCGGTGACCAGTCGCTGGAACGTATCCGCATCATCGCCGACGAGATCAGCGTGCTGTCCGATGACGATGTGCGCGCGTTCGCCGAAACCCGCGCACTGCAACTCGCCGGACGTCATCAGGCGGATACGACATTGCGGGATCAGGTCGCCGAGATGGTGATCGCCCTGGATCCCGACGGTGCCGCCGACCGACGCGAGGAAGCCGCCGCACGCGATCAGAACGTGCGGGTCCGTCGGGACACCAACGGGCACTGCAGCATCTCCGTCTACGCACCAGGCGAGATGGGTGCCCATCTGGCGGCGCGGATCGCACAGATGATCAGTGAGCGGATCTGCCCACGTGATCGGCGTCGCCGCGGTCAGATGCAGGTCGCGGCGTTCGCCGAAATCCAAGGACTACCCGGCGCGTACCTGTCGTGTGAGTGCGGGCGGGGTGACTGCTCGCGGGCGATCCCGTTGCCGGAAGAACCCTGTGGCCTGACCGACCTCGACATCGACCCCGACGCGGCTGATCCGTCTGGTGATGTCGACGCCGAGCGTGGTGAGGCTGATGAGATCACCGAACCCGAGACGACCGTCGATCCCCAGACGGTCACCGACGGCGACGCTGACTGTGACGACGCTGATTGTGCGGCAACAAATACCGTCGAGCCGCAACCCGACACAGACACCGACACAGACACCGACAGTGATTCACAGTTGTCGCTGTCGTTGATCACCGACCCATCCGGACAGCGGGAAGCCCGACTGGAATACTTCGGCGTGATTGACGAAGCTCACGCCCGAACGCTGATCAATTCGGGACAGCTGGTCACCGTCACCGAGTTTCCCACCCTGGACATACCCGGCATCAGCACCACCACCTCACTGGATCGGATACCGGCGGCGTGGCGTCGTCTCGACGACCCGTTCCCCGCAACCCCGATCGACCCCACCGGACACGGCGGATATCTCCTCCCACCACCGGGTGCGTTGACATATCGGATACCAGCCTGGTTACGGGAGAAAATCATCGAATTGGATGGCACCTGCCGGTATCCGCAGTGCGGACGCCCGGCCAGTGACTGCCAGATCGACCACCTGGTGAAATTCGTGCACCAGGATCCGATCACCGGTGGCTGGACGGTGGAATTCAACCTGATGCCGCTGTGTACCCCGGACCACCAACGCAAACACATGGGCTTGTTGATCCCCACCATGCTCGCCGATCGGGCGGTCATCTGGCGCGACCCCGTCACTGGGGAGACCATCACCACCTATCCGCGGTAGGCGGCCGGCTTCGGCCTGCTTCCGGGTGGTGCTGCGCTGCAACCGGTTTCCGGCATCAGGTTGCGAAAGTGGTCTCGAGCTCGCATCGAAGACTACTCTGCCGCCGGAGTCTGACCGTCGAGGTGCGCCAGAACTGCTCGTGCGGATTCGAGTTCGCGGCTGAGGTCGTCGATGCGCTGTTGTGCCGCCGCTCGCGCCGATTCGATCACGCCGTCTACGGCGGTGATCGCCGTGGGATCTCCGAGTTCGCGCATCGCTTTCGCCACTCGCTCCGCGGGCACTTCCGTTGGCCTGCCCTGCTTCTTGCTTCCGTGGGACACCGACACCGTCCAGGTCGTGTCGCTCGCCGACGTGACGGTGACGGTGACCGCTCCGGATGGGGCCTTGGGTCGCCTCGGAGCTTTCACCGAGGCGGGCTTCGGTGGAGGTGCAGGTGCCGGCACCGGCGCTGGTGTCTGCCGCCGGACCGTCTCCCGCAGGACCGGTTCGGCAATAGGCTCCGGCCGGGGCGTGGATCGTCGAGGCGTTGACGTCGCCGCGCCCGCGGTAGGTCGGGTCTTGAGCAGTTCGTCGGCGTCGAACGGCAACTGATCCTCGACACCCTTCGGGCTGATGATCACGGTGGACCCATCGATGGAGATCACGCGCGCCGATACGCCTGCCGCGAGATCCAGTGACGGCATGGGGTCTCGAAGGTAGACGGTGACCCGCTTACCCGCGGCGAGTCCCGCCGACAAGGATTCCAGGTCCTCGGTGCTCAGGCCGGTCTGTCGTCGCGATGCCATGCGCTCCATGTTCGCACATGCGTACGAATCACGTCACGCTGACCCGCTATCGCGATCGTCTCCGCTGCACCCAATACCGGGCCGCGGCGCGGACGGACTCCTCAACGGGACGCGGATGCCAATCCAGATCTCTGGTCGTGGCCGAGTGATCCATCGGTGACATGACGTGCATCAACCGCACAGTGTCGACCGAAAGCTGTTGCTGGGTATGGGTGATCCGTGAGCGGAGGTCGCCTGCGACACCGAGGGCATACATCGCCGGGCGGGGGAGTGTCGGTCGCGGGGGCGCCACACCCGCCTCGTCGGCGGCCATCGCGATGATGTCACCGAGGTCGAGGAACTCGGCGCTGACGATGTAGCGCCTGCCGATCGTGCCCTTCTGCGACGCGCGTACGAGGGCATCGGCCGCGTTGTCGACGCCGACGGTCTCCGCTCGCATCCCCCGGACACCGAACGGAAGCCTGCCGAGTGCGGCTCCGGCGACGAAGGCACCGTGCGGTGTCGGCTTGTGATCGCCCGCGCCGTAGGTGTTGGAGACGCACATCGCCATCGCGGGCACGCCACGATCCGTCGCCGCCAGCGCGACGCGCTCACCCTCGACCCGCGAGCGGACATAGGTATTGGCGTGCGACTCCCAATTGAAGGCATCGTCGGGGGTGGCGCGACGCCCGCGGACCCGACCGATCGTGCACATGCTCGACGTGTAGACGAAACGATGCAGGTCGGCCCGGGCCGCAACGTCGAGAACGGCATCCAGTACCTCGACATTGCTGTGCCACAATGACTTCGGATCACGAATCCATGCCCGGGTATCGACCGCGCAGTAGATGGCGGCCTCGGCGCCGTCGAGGGCACGGCCGACCGCATCCCCGTCGCCGAGCTCACCGACGACCCGGTCGACGTCGAGATCGTCGAGATCGCGGGTGTCGGAGGTGGGCCGCACCATCACCCGGACTTCTCGACCCGAGTCGAGAAGCCGACGGACCACGTGAGAGCCCAGAAAACCGTTGGCGCCGAACACCGTCGTCACCCCGGAACTCATGGCATGAGGTCCGGCGAGTGATCGGTGATCGCCACCGTGGCGCGACGCAGCATCGTCGCGAACATGGCGTCGCCGCGTTCGGTGGGCGTCGCCGCCCCGGCACCGAACACCACGATCAGCGGCGCCTGCAGGAGATCGGCGACGTAGTCATCCCAACACTGCTCCGCGGAGTACCCGTCGATGCCCGCGGCGAGCAGTGCCTGACGATAGGCCTCGACGATGGCGCGTTCATGGCGGCGTCGGTCGTCCACCTCGAGGCTTGAGGCCAGCAGGAAGGCGAGGTCGCGCATCGGCGAACCAGTGGTGATGGTCTGCCAGTCGATCACGGTGACCGCACCGTCGGAACCGAACAGGACGTTGTCGATCCGCATGTCGCCGTGGATCAGTGCGGTGTGCCCGCGCGCGGCGATCAGCCAGTCACCGGCGGTGGCGACGAGCCAATCGAGGACCTCGGATTCCGCGGCGTCCGGCGTGAACCGTTCGCGGAACGCGTCGGTCATCGGGGCGAGTACCGACTCCATCAACTCCCGGTCATCGGCGGTCGGCAGCGGAAAGCGTTGCAGCAGCGCGGGATCATCCCACGTCGGCGCGTGCAGACCGGCCGCGGCGACGGCGACGGACCGTGCCTGCTCCGGGGTGCAGCCGGCGATCTGGTCACCCTGAACGGCGTCGCCCATGTCCTGCAACAACAGGACGAACTCGGTGCCGTCCACCGATATGGCCGACGCGTAGCACTCGGGTAGCGGAACATGCAGCCGCGCCGCGAAATCCGAGTAGAAATCCACCTCGTTGCGGAATGCGCCGGAGGCGAACTGACGTTGCGGCAGGTCACCGGTTGCCAGCTTCGCGATCATCGTCGTCGGCACGTCACCGGCAGCCAGGTCCAGCCGCAGGCGATACGACCCGGCCATCTGCCCGGTACCCACCGCGGTGTAGGTGACGCCCCGCACGTCGGCGGGGAGACCCGCATCGACGAGCAGCGCGGTGAGGACATCCGGGGTGAGCTGATCCGGCGAGATGGGAATGATGGCGGCGCTCACGCGGGCACCACTCGTCCCGGATTCACGGGCAACGCCGCCGACGGTCGAACCCCCAGGCCCCGGTAGCTCCCGACGATCTCGGTGACCTCCGTCGGAGCCACACCATGCAGAATCACCGAGTCCACACCCAGATCAAACTGGGCGGCGACGGCCCGCGCGCACTCGTCCGCCGAGCCGGTGGCACAGTCGGCGACCCAACCGGCCGGTATCGCCGCGGCGAGTTCGTCGAGTTCCGCCGCGGTGGCCGTCGCGTCAAGGGGACCGCGTGCTGCGCTGAAGGCCGACGTGGCGCGGATCCGCTCGAGATCGTCGGTGCTCCAGCGATTGGCGGCCATCAGCACGTCGGGATAACCCTGCAGGTAGGTGGCGAGACGCCCATACAGCCGGCGTGTGCAGTCGGTCTCCTCGAGGTGATCGGGAACCGTGGCGAGGACCGACCAGATCCGCACCGACGCCGGATCGCGCCCGGCGCGCTGCGCACTGTCGCGGACACGGGCGACAGCGCTACGCGTCGACTCGGCGTCGAGAAAGGTGTGCAGCACAACGCCATCGGCGATGCGTCCGGCGAGTTCCAGTGTCTTCGGTGACATCGTCACCACCATCACCGCCGGTGGCGGTGTGACCGAAATCCCCAGGGTGAGAAGTGGATAGGTTCCTTCCGGGCCGTCGTGCCCGATGATCATCTCGCCGTTCCACAGTCGCCGCAGGATCGAGATCATGTCCTCGATCCCGGCGCCGGTGATCACCGGCAGCCCGAGAATCTGCCACTGGGCGGTGATCCCGCGTCCGAGTCCGAGTGCGAACCGGTGATCGGAGAGTTCGGCCAACGTGGCACCCATCGTCGCGGTGACGATCGGATGGCGCGTGGTGTGATTGGTGGCGGCGGTGGCGATGCCCAATCGGGTGGTGGCGGCGGCAAGCGCGCCGGACAGTACGGCGGCGTCCTTGACGTTGAAGCGTTCGGAGACGAATGCTGTTCCGAGGCCGATGGTTTCGGCGTGACGTGCCTCATCGACCAGCTCCGACGGATGGACCGGATGCCGCGACAGCGCGTAATAGCCGAGTTCGGTCAGAGTGTCCGGAACCGCCGTGGATGTCGGGGACGCCGTGATTGTGGTGGACGCCGGCGTCACGCCGGGACCTGCGTGGCGATGCGGTAGGTCCGGGTGCGGGGCTCCCGGACCCACAGCACGCCGTCGCCCGCGGTGGCGCCCTCGGCCTTGAGGGTCCGCTTGACGATCTTGTTGGTGGCGGTGGTCGGTAGGGACTCGGCGATCCGCACGAAACCGGGCCACGCCTTGGGGGAGAGGTCGGGTTGATCGGCGAGCGCGGCGGTGAACTCGTCGGGGGAGAGCGCCGCGTCGTCGTCGAGGACGATCGCGGCCATCACCGCGTCGCCCACCTGATCGTCGGGAACCGGATAGACGGCCACCTGATTGACGCCCGGAATGCGTTGCAGGATACGTTCGATGGGCCCGGCGGTCATGTTCTCGCCGTCCACCCGCATCCAGTCCCCGGAGCGTCCGGCGAGGTAGATCCAGTCGTCGGCGTCGCGGTAGGCGAGATCGCCCGACCAGTACATGCCCTCGCGCAGCCGGTCGGCCGTGGTGGCCTCGTCGTTGTAATAGCCGCTGAAAAGCCCCGCGCCGGAGGTGTTCACGAGTTCGCCGACGGCCTCGTCGGCATTGGTCAGGGCGCCGTTCTCGTCGAACTCGGCGACGGCGCATTCGGTGACGGTGGCCGGGTTGTACACGGCCACACCGGGAAAGCCCTTCCCGATCGAGCCGGTCGGGGTGCCGGGCTCGCGGGTGACGATGATCGCCAGTTCGCTGGATCCGTAGCCGTCCCACACTTTGCAGTCGAAGCGTCGCGCGAAGTCGTCGATGTCGTGGTCGGTGGCTTCGTTGCCGAAGGCGGCACGCAGCGGGTTGTCGGCGTCGTCGGGCTGTTCCGGCGTCGCGAGGATGTAGGCGAGGGGTTTGCCGACGTAGTTCATGTACGTCGCGCCGTGCCGACGGATGTCGTCGAGGAAGGTCGACGCGGAGAAGCGGGCGGGCACGATGGATGCGCCGCTCGCCGCGGCGACGCAATAGCCGCCCAGCAGCGCCGCGGAATGGAACAACGGCATCGACAGGTAGCAGACGTCGTCGGCGGTGATCCCGAACTTCTCCACCAGCGGCGGTCCGGCGAACGGAATCAGCATGTGCGCAAGCCGAACCGGCTTGGGATTGCCGCTGGTGCCGGAGGTGAAGATCAACATGAAGGGGTCCATCGGCCCCGGCTCGGAATGCGGAACCAGCTCGCCGGCGTCGGCGAGCAGCGATGTCCACTCGGGGCTGGACGTCTCGAACACCGTCACCCCGGGAAGCTCGAGGCCGTCGAGGAGCCCGCGGTGTTCGGCGTCGGTGAGCAGGATCTGACAATCGGCGCGGAGGATGTCGCCGGCCAGTGCCTCGCCGCGGCGGGTGTTGTTGATGCCGGCGGTCACGTACCCGCCGAGCGCGCCCGCAGCGATGGCGGTGAGCATGGTCGGGGTATTCCCGAGCAGCGTGCCGATGTGCATGGGCCGCTGCGGGTCGGCGGCGGCGAGGACGACCGACGCCATCCGGCGTGCGTCATCGAGATGCTCGCGCCAGGTCCGTTTGCTGCCCTGGTAGGTGATCGCGACGTGATCGTCGTCGGCGCGTTCGAGGAGGAGCTGGGTCACGGTGTCGGCCATGACCCAAATCTAGAACCTGTTCCAGAATTGCGTATACAGATTTCTGAAATTGTCTACTCTGCTCGATGGCGGCACAGACGACGATCGCCGACGGCCCCGGGTGGGGAGTCCATCGGCGATCGTGTGGTGTGAAGGAGAAACTCAGCGGTGCAGCGTCGCGGTGCCCGGCGTGAGGGTGAACGTATCGCCGCCCTTGCCGAGCACGGTGACCGTCAATTTCAGTGTGCCGGAACCGGTTTCCAGCGCCGGGCTCAGAGCGGGCTTGCCGTCCTGGCAGGCCGCGAAGGTCGTGTCGGCGGTCCGGTGAGTCGATGTGTTGGTCCAGGTGACCGCGACCATCGCATCACTCAGCGTGGTGGCGCAGGCGTCCTTGGGCATCGGCTCGAGCCAGATGACCGTGGCGTCGTCGGCGACCGCCGCGGCGGCCAGTGGCGCGACGAAACCGCCGGCGATCATCGCTCCCGAACGGCTCAGTCCGACGGTCGGGGTCTGCTGCGAAGCGTCGAGCGTCTTGGCGGCGGGGGTGGTCTGGGTGGTCTCCGGCGCGGTGGTCTCCGGCGCGGTGGTCTCCGGCGCGGCGAATGCGACGCCCGCTGCCAGTGGTGTGGCCAGTGCTCCCGCGGCCAGTCCGGCGGCGAGCATCATGCGTCGACCCGCGATTCGTTTCTGCAACATTGGTAACATCAGCCCCTTCCGTCTCACGACGCTAGCAGCCGGAGGTGCCCCGGTTCAACGTGGAGACGCTGTTCGTTATCGACGCGAAGCATGCGTCGGGGGTAAAGCTACCGCGCCCGAACGGGGTGCTCACCCGGTCGCGACCTGAATCACACAGTCGCGACCCGAATCACACAGTCGCGACCTGAATCACACATGGGCGTGCGTGGTGCTGCCCGCCCCGGCGGTCGGTGATAGGACTGCACAGGTGAGTGACGTGGTGGCGCGGACGGTGACAACAGAGGATTCGGCCAGGGCAGGGGAGCGGACCATGACAGGCGACAACACGGCCGGACGGAATCCAATGTCGGTGTTCCATATCGGTAACCTGACGGTCTCGGGAACCGCGGCCCGTGCGCAGCAGCAGCTGTGTGCGCAGTTCGTCGACCATCGTGGCCGCATCGACATGCCGGCCTACGGTGTGCTGTTCGACGATGTCGGCGGCATTCCGTTTCATCTCGCCGGCAAGGAGTCGGGGGCGTTGTCGATGCAGGCACGGCTGACCATGTCGGCTATGGGGTACGTGGCCCCCGACGACCGGCTAACCGCCGCGGCCGACGTCGAGATGTCCGACGAGCACACCGGCGTGACACCGGTGCGGATCACCACCGGCACCGGGCATCTGTGCTGCGTCGGGACCGCGCGCAACATGCGCGTCGGACGTGCCACCGCCGACGGGACCGAAGAGTCGCAGGCGGCAGTGGAGCTGCCCGACTGCGCCGACACCCACGGTGTGCGGCTCCCCGAACCGATACCCGCGGCCCTCGAGGGACGTGACGTGGTGGCGCAGATCGCGGCGCGGGTGCGGGAGGCGGGCCCCCTCGCCGACCTTCTCAACGGGCGCATCGAGATCCCCGATGCGTCGGCCGGGTTGCGGTTCGTCGTCGACACCGAACCGTGGATGGGCAACGTCTTCGGAACGATGCACGGCGGGGTGATCGCCACGATCGTCGGCCAGGCGTTCTCCTTCGCCGGCCAGGCCCATGCGGGCGCGGGACGCGACTACCACCTGGCCGACATGTCGCTCGGCTTCTTCCGGTCGCCCGCGGTGCACAGCACCCAGGTGATCGTCGACGTCGAGCCGGTCAAGGTGGGGCGTCGCATCGCGTCCTTCTCGGCGCGGATGATCGGCCACGACGGGACGCTGCTCAGCGAGGGCGTGGCCGACGTGCACTATCGCTGACGCCGCCCTGTCCGGGCCATGACCGGCAGGCGTTCGGAACAAAAACAATCATGCGTGCTTGATTCTTTTGATCGATTGTGTGACGCTGATCGCATGTCGATCGTGCACCAGGTCGTCGCCGACCTCGCCGCCACATCCGCCGAACTCGACGACCTCGTCGCCGGCCTCGCCGACGAACAGTGGGTCACACCCACACCTGCCGCCGGGTGGACCATCGCCCATCAGATCGCGCACCTCGCGTGGACCGACGAGGTGGCGGCGATCGCGGCCACCGATCCCGAGCGATTCGCCGAGATCACCAGGGAGGCGATGACCGATCCGTCCGGGTTCGTCGACGCCGCCGCGGAGGCGGGAGCGGGGCAACCACCGCGGCAACTCCTCGATCACTGGCGGGCGGTGCGGGCATCCCTGGAACGCGCACTCCTCGACGTCCCCGATGGCGCCAAGATCCCGTGGTTCGGCCCGCCGATGTCCGCGTCGTCGATGGCCACCGCCCGACTGATGGAGACGTGGGCGCACGGCCTCGACGTCGCCGACGCGCTCGGCGTGCGCCTGCCGGTCACCGACCGCATCAAGGCGGTCGTCCACATCGGGGTCCGCACAAGGGATTTCGCGTACGCCGTCAACGGGAAGACGCCGCCGGGCGCACCGTTTCGCTTCGAGATCACCGCACCGTCGGGCCAGGTGTGGACGTGGGGACCCGCCGACGCCACCGACGTGGTGGCCGGTCCGGCACTCGACTTCTGCGAACTGGTCACCCAGCGGCGCGCACTCGCCGACCTCGACCTGCAGATCGTCGGTGACGATGCGCGTGAATGGGCAACGATCGCACAATGTTTCGCCGGTCCCCCGGGCTCGGGGCGAGCGCCGAGCGGAACCGAGCACGCCGGGAAGGACAGCTAGATGACCGCCACAGTGGTGCGGATCGGCAATGCGTCGGGGTTCTACGGGGATCGCTTCGCGGCGATGCGGGAGATGCTCGAGGGGGGTGAACTGGACTACCTCACCGGCGACTACCTCGCCGAACTCACCATGCTGATCCTGGGCAAGGACCGCCTGAAGGACCCGACGACCGGATACGCCAAGACGTTCCTGCGGCAGATGGAGGAGTGCCTCGGACTCGCCGTCGACAAGGGCGTGCGCATCGTCGCCAACGCCGGCGGGCTCAATCCGCACGGACTGGCCGTCGCGCTGCGGGAACTCGCCGAGCGGGTGGGCGTCGACGTCGGTGTGGCATTCGTCGACGGAGACGATCTGCTCGACCGCGCCGACGAACTCGGACTCGGAAAACCGTTGACCGCCAACGCCTATCTCGGTGCCTTCGGCATCAAGACCGCACTCGACTCCGGGGCCGACCTCGTCGTCACCGGACGCGTCACCGATGCCTCGCTCACCGTCGGGCCCGCCGCGAGCGCCTTCGAGTGGGATTACGACGACCTCGATGCGCTGGCCGGTGCGGTGGTCGCCGGTCACGTCATCGAATGCGGTACCCAGGCCACCGGCGGCAACTACGCCTTCTTCACCGAACTCGACCTGACGAGCACCCCCGCCGCCGGACACCTCGGATTCCCGATCGCCGAGATCGCCGCCGACGGATCGTCGGTGATCACCAAACATGCCGGCACCGGCGGGGCGGTGACCGTGGGAACCGTGACCGCGCAACTGCTCTACGAGGTCGGCGGACCCCGATACCTCGGACCCGATGTGACCACCCGTCTCGACACCATCTCCCTGGCGTCGGACGGACCGGATCGTGTGTCGATCAGCGGTGTGACGGGTGAAGCGCCCCCGGAGACCACCAAGGTGTCACTGAATCACCTTGCCGGAGTGCGCAATGAGATCACCATGATCCTCACCGGACTCGACATCGAGAAGAAGGCCGAACTGTTCCGGTCACAGTTCCGCGCCGCACTGCCGAGCGAACCCGAACAACTCACCTGGGAACTGTCCCGCCTCGACCGCCCGGACGCGACCACCGAAGAGCAGGCCTCGGCACTGCTGCGGTGCGTGGCCCGCGACCCCGACGGCACCAAGGTCGGCCGCGCATTCTCCTCCACCGCAGTGGAATTGGCCCTGGCCAGCTATCCCGGCTTCAGCATGACCGCGCCCCCCGGACCGGGATCGCCCTACGGGGTCTTCGAACCCGGGTACGTCGACGCCGCGGCCGTCGAGCACCGCGTCGCGTTCGCCGACGGTGTGGTCGAACGCATCGAACCGTCGCCCCTGCGGGCACCGGTGCCCGCCGACGAGGTCGACCATCGCGCCGCGGGCGGTGCGGCCGCCGACCCCGAACCCACCGCCGTGCTGCCGCTGGGCACCATCGCCGGTGCCCGCAGCGGAGACAAGGGCGGAAGCGCGAACATCGGTGTGTGGGTGCGTGATCCGGACCATTTCGAATGGCTCGACACCACCCTGGACACCGACCTGCTGACCGAACTGCTGCCGGAGATCGACGGATTGACGGTGCGCCGCTACCGGCTTCCGAACCTGCTTGCGGTCAACTTCGTCATCGAGGGAGTGCTCGGACGCGGCGTCGCCGACAACGTCCGCTTCGACCCGCAGGCCAAGGGCATGGGGGAGTGGTTGCGCTCGCGGCCGGTACCCATCCCGCTGCGTTTCATCGAGAAAGTCACCGTCGCCGACGACAAGGACTGAGCCCGTGCCCATCACCAGTCCCATCTGGGACAGCCCCGAACGACTAGCCCTCCGCGAGACCGTACGCGGTTTCGTGAACCGACACATCCTGCCGCACGCGGCGGACTGGGAACGCGACGGGGAGATCCCGCGCGCTGTCCACCGGGAGGCCGCCAAACTCGGTCTCTTCGGACTCGGCATCCCCGAGGAGATCGGTGGATCGGGTGGCGACCTCGTCGACGCGTCGATCCTCGGCGAGGAACTGCATTACGCCGGCGCCCCCGGGGGGGTGTTCGCGTCACTGTTCACCCACGGCATCGCGCTACCGCACCTGATCGCCGCCGGCGACCCCGCACAGATCGACCGCTGGGTACGTCCCACCCTGGCCGGCGAGATGATCGGCAGCCTGGCCATCACCGAACCCGGCGGCGGTAGCGACGTCGGGCACCTGACCACGCGCGCCGACCGCGACGGGGACGAATTCGTCGTCAACGGCGCCAAGACCTACATCACCTCCGCGGTGCGCGCCGACTTCGTGGTGACCGCGGTGCGCACCGGCGGACCGGGTGCCTCCGGCGTGTCCCTGCTGGTGATCGAGAAGGGCACACCGGGTTTCACCGTCACCCGCAAACTCGACAAGATGGGATGGCGCAGTTCCGACACCGCCGAACTGTCCTTCGTCGACGTCCGGGTACCCGTCGCGAACCTGGTCGGCCGGGAGAACTCCGGATTCGCCCAGATCGCGGCGGCCTTCGTGACCGAACGGTCATCGCTCGCGGTCCAGGCGTACGCCAGTGCCCAGCGGTGCCTGGACCTCACCCTGGAGTGGGCGCGGCAGCGCGAGACCTTCGGCAAACCGCTCATCGCACGACAGTCGGTGCAGGACACGCTCACCGAGATGGCCCGGCGCATCGACCTCGCCCGCACCTACACCCGCGCGGTGGTCGAACGGAAGATCACCTCCGACGACGACCTCATCGCCGAGGTGTGCTTCGCCAAGAACACCGCGGTGGAAACCGGAGAATGGGTGGCCGACAGGGCCGTTCAACTCTTCGGTGGTCTCGGCTACATGACCGGAACCGAAGTGGAACGTCAATACCGCGACATGCGCATCATCGGCATCGGCGGGGGAACCACCGAGATCCTCACCGGTCTCGCGGCAAAACGATTGGGGTATCAGCAGTGACGGCAATCCGTTCCACCCTCGACGCGAACGACGAGCAGTTCGTGGGCAACCGCGAGTTGATGCTCGCCAAACTCGACGAACTGAACACCGAACTCGACAAGGCACTCGCCGGCGGTGGCGAGAAGTACGTTGCGCGGCACCGTAAGCGCGGCAAGATGACCGCCCGGGAGCGGATCGAACTGCTCGTCGACGAGGACTCCGCCTTTCTCGAACTGTGTCCGCTGGCCGCGTATGGTTCCGACTTCACCGTCGGGGCGTCGGTGGTGACGGGCATCGGGGTGGTCGAGGGTGTCGAATGCGTGATCGTCGCCAACGATCCCACCGTCAAAGGTGGCACCTCCAATCCCTGGACCCTCCGGAAGATCCTGCGCACCAACGACATCGCTTTGGCGAATCGGTTGCCGGTGATCTCGCTGGTGGAGTCCGGTGGTGCCGACCTGCCCACTCAGAAGGAGGTCTTCATCCCGGGTGGGCGGATGTTCCGGGATCTGACGCGACTGTCCGCGGCCGGCATCCCGACCATCGCGCTGGTGTTCGGCAACTCCACCGCCGGCGGCGCCTACGTCCCGGGGATGAGCGATCACGTCGTCATGATCGAGGGCGCCTCCAAGGTGTTCCTCGGTGGACCGCCGCTGGTGAAGATGGCCACCGGTGAGGAGAGCGACGACGAATCCCTCGGCGGCGCACAACTGCACGCCCGCCAGTCGGGTCTGGCCGACTACTACGCCGCCGACGAGCAGGATGCGGTGCGCATCGGCAGGCGGATCGTCGCGCGCCTCAACTGGCGCAAGCGCGGGCCGGCGCCGTCGGTCGACGTCGTCGAACCCCGCTACGACACCGAAGAACTGCTCGGCATCGTGCCCGGCGACCTGAAGATCCCGTTCGATCCGCGGGAGGTCATCGCCCGCATCGTCGACGGCAGTGACTTCGACGAGTTCAAACCCGAGTACGGCAACTCGCTGTGCACCGGGTGGGCGAACATCCACGGCTATCCGGTGGGCATCCTGGCCAATGCCCAGGGTGTGCTGTTCAGCGCCGAGGCCCAGAAGGCGGCGCAGTTCATCCAACTCGCCAACCGCTCGGATACGCCACTGCTGTTCCTGCACAACACCACCGGCTACATGGTCGGCAAGGAATACGAACGCGGTGGGATCATCAAACACGGTTCGATGATGATCAATGCCGTCTCGAATTCGACCGTGCCGCACATCTCGGTGCTGATGGGTGCAAGTTACGGGGCCGGTCACTACGGGATGTGCGGGCGGGCCTACGACCCGCGATTCCTGTTCGCCTGGCCCAGTGCGAAATCCGCGGTGATGGGTGCGGCGCAACTCGCGGGCGTCATCTCCATCGTGTCGCGCGCGGCCACCGAGGCGCGCGGCGGAGTTGTCGACGAGGCCGCCGACGCCGCCATGCGGCAGATGATCGAAGGACAGATCGAAGCCGAGTCGGTACCGGCTTTCCTGTCCGGGATGCTCTACGACGACGGGGTGATCGATCCCCGGGACACCCGCACGATCCTGGGTCTGACCCTGTCGGCGATCCACAGTGCGCCGGTCGAGGGGACGTCGAACTTCGGCGTCTTCCGGATGTGAGGGGAACACCGTGACCAACCTGATCACCAGAGTCCTCGTCGCCAACCGCGGCGAGATCGCCGCCCGGGTCTTCGCGACCTGCCGCCGGATGGGAATCGGCACCGTCGCAGTGTATTCCGACCCCGACGCCGGATCGCCACATGTGTCCGCCGCCGACGTCGCGGTACGTCTGCCCGGTTCGACGTCCGCCGACACCTACCTGCGGGGCGAACAGATCATCGCCGCCGCGCAGTCCGCGGGCGCCGATGCGATTCACCCCGGATACGGATTCCTGTCCGAGAACGCCGAATTCGCGCAGGCCGTGATCGACGCCGGACTGACCTGGGTCGGTCCGCCGCCGGCGGCGATCACCGCGATGGGCTCCAAGGTCAACGCCAAGAAGCTGATGGCCGACGCGGACGTACCGGTGCTGGGCGACATCGACCCGGCCGCGGTGACCGACGCCGATCTGCCGTTGCTGATCAAGGCGTCGGCCGGTGGTGGCGGCCGCGGTATGCGGATCGTGCGCGACCTCGCCGAACTCACCGACCAGGTGGATGCGGCCCGCCGGGAGGCCCAGGCGGCTTTCGGCGACCCGACGGTGTTCTGCGAACCGTATGTGGAGCGTGGGCATCACATCGAGGTGCAGGTGATGGCGGATGTGCACGGAGCGATCTGGGCCGTCGGCGAACGCGAATGTTCCATCCAGCGTCGACACCAGAAGGTCGTCGAGGAGGCGCCCGCGCCCCTGGTGGAAAGCATCGGTCAGCAGATGCGTGAAAAACTCTACGCCGCAGCGCGATCGGCGGTCGAGGCAATCGGCTACACCGGCGCCGGAACGGTGGAGTTCCTGGCCGACGAGAGCGGGCGATTCTACTTCCTGGAAACGAATACCCGTCTCCAGGTGGAGCATCCGGTGACCGAACTGACCACCGGCACCGACCTCGTCGAATGGCAGTTGCGGGTGGCGATGGGCGAGCACCTCGACGTGTCGGCACCGACGACGAACGGCGCGGCCATCGAGGTCCGGCTCTACGCCGAGGACCCGGCCGCCGACTGGCAACCGCAGTCGGGCACCGTCCACGCCATCGACATCCCCGCGGCAACACATTTCGACGGTCTGAGCCGGCCCGGGGTGCGTGTCGACTCGTCGATCGCCGACGGTTCGGAGATCTCCACGTTCTACGATCCGATGCTGGCCAAGGTCATCTCGTGGGCACCCACGCGGGACCGGGCGGCAGCCATGCTGGCGCAGGCCTTGGCGGATGCAACCCTGCACGGTCCTGTCACCAACCGGGACATGTTGGTGAACATTCTGCGGGAGAAGACCTTCCGCGCGGGGGAGACCGACACCGGATACCTCGACGAGGTCGGACTGGACACCCTTGCGGCGCCGCTCGCCGACGGCGAGGCGATCACCCTCGCGGGCATCGCCGCGGCGCTGTCGGATGCGGCGGTCAACCGGTCGCGTGCGCGGGTGCAGTCGACCCTGGCGCCGGGTTGGCGGAACATGGCGTCGGCTGCGCAGTCCAAGGGCTATCTGCTGCCCGATGACACCGAGGTGACGGTGCGTTACCGGCACACCCGCGACGGTATCGGTCTGCCGGATTCGCCGGAGCTGTCGGTCATCTCGGCTTCCGACGGCGAGGTGGTCGTGGTCGGCGCCGACGGGGTACGCCGACGCCTACGGGTGGCACGGTACGGCGGCGACGACATCTACGTGGACGGCCCGGGCTGGTCGTTGCATCTGCGTCGCAAGCCACGTTTCGTCGATCCGACCGCCGTCGCCCGACCGGGGTCGCTGCTGGCGCCGATGCCGGGGGCGGTGATCCGGGTGGCCGTCGCCGAAGGCGACCGGGTAACCGCGGGGCAGCCGCTGATCTGGCTGGAGGCGATGAAGATGGAACACACCATCTCGGCGCCCGCCGACGGCATCGTCGCCACGCTCGCCGTCGAGGCCGGCCGGCAGCTGGCGGTCGGCGACGTCCTGGCCGTCATCAGTGATCCCGATTCCGACACATCCGACGCACGATCCGAGTGAGACAGGACATCCCATGACCGAGAATCCTTTTGTCGAGACACCCGAACGGGCCGAACTGCGTGCCGCGGTCGCCGGTCTGGCGGCCAAGTATGGGCAGGATTACTTCCGCGAATGCGCACGCGAGGGCCGCAAGACCGACGAATTGTGGGAGGAGGCAGGAAAACTCGGCTTCATCGGGGTGAACCTGCCCGAGGAGTTCGGTGGCGGTGGCGCCGGCATGTACGAACTGTCCATCGTGATGGAGGAACTCGCCGCCGCCGGGACGAGCCTGCTGATGTTGGTGGTGTCGCCGGCGATTTGCGGAAACGTGATCGCCCGGTTCGGCACCGACGATCAGAAGCAGCGGTGGCTGCCCGGCCTGGCCGACGGGTCGATCACCATGGCGTTCGGGATCACCGAGCCCGACGCGGGTTCGAACTCGCACAACATCACCACCACCGCCAAGCGTGACGGTGACGAGTGGGTGCTCAATGGTCGCAAGATCTACATCTCCGGGGTCGACCAGGCGCAGGCGGTACTGATCGTGGCCCGCACCGAGGATGCGAAGACGGGGCGGCTCAAGCCGACGTTGTTCATCGTGCCCACCGACACACCGAATTTCGAGTACCGCCAGATCGAGATGGAACTGCAGAACCCGGAGAAGCAGTTCCTGCTGTTCTTCGACGACGTCCGGCTACCGGCCGATGCGTTGGTGGGTTCGGAGGATGCGGCGATCAGTCAACTGTTCGCCGGCCTCAACCCGGAGCGCATCATGGGTGCGGCGTCGGCGATCGGGATGGGCCGGTTCGCGCTGTCGCGGGCCGTCGAGTACGTCAACGACCGCACGGTCTGGAAGACGCCGATCGGCGCACATCAGGCGATCGCGCATCCGTTGGCGCAGGGCAAGATCGAACTCGAGATGGCCAAGCTGATGATGCAGAAGGCCGCCACACTGTATGACGCCGGCGATGATTGGGGTGCAGCCGAGCCGGCGAATATGGCGAAGTACGCCGCTGCGGAGGCGTGCGTCAAGATCGTCGATCAGGCCGTTCACTCACTCGGCGGCAACGGGTTGACGTCCGAGTACGGTTTGGCGCCGATGCTGTCGCTGGCACGGATCGCGCGGATCGCGCCGGTCAGTCGTGAGATGATTCTGAATTTCGTGGCTCAGACGAGTCTCGGGTTGCCCAAGTCGTACTGAGACGAGAGGTGGGGTGCATCATGGCCGACGGAACCGTTGAGGTTGTCCATTCGTCGACCGTCGACGGCATCACGACGTTGACGCTGGATTCACCGAAGAACCGGAATGCGTTGAGCACGAGCCTGGTGACGCAGTTGCTCGACGGGTTGGTCTCTGCAGCAGACGATCCCGAGGTGCGGGCAGTGGTGCTGACACATTCGGGTAACACGTTCTGTGCGGGGGCCGACCTGAGCGAGGCGTTGGCTCGTGGTGCGAGCGTCGAGGAGGCATCGGCGGCCGGGACGGAGGCGATGCTCGGACTCATTCGCTCGATCCTCGAATCGCCGAAGCCGGTGATCGCGCGGATCGACGGTCATGTTCGGGCAGGCGGACTCGGTCTGATCGGCGCATGCGACATGGTGTTCGCCGGTCCCGCATGCACGTTCGCGCTCACCGAGGCGCGGCTGGGATTGGCGCCGTCGGTGATCTCGTTGGTCTTGTTGCCCAAGATGTCCGCACGATCGTCGGGGCGGTACTACCTGACCGGTGAGACGTTCGACGCCGAGACCGCCGAACGGGTCGGGCTGGTGACGCAATCCGCTGGTGGTGTCGCAGATCTCGACGATTGCCTGGCGAGCGCGTTGACTGGAATCCGGAAGGCGTCGCCGCAGGGTTTGGCGGCCTCGAAGGCTCTCACCACGACGGCGGTCCTCGCAGCATTCGAGACGTATGGCCGTCGGCGTGCCGAGGAATCGGCAGCGTTGTTCGGTAGCGATGAGGCTCGGGAGGGGATGACGGCGTTCCTGTCGAAGCGTCGGCCGTCGTGGGATCTGGCATGACCACCGCACGATCGAGTGTCCCGCGCGAGCCGCAGCAGGAGCGATCCCGACTGACGCGAGAACGGTTGCTGCGGGCGACAATCGACACCTTGGCACGCGACGGTTGGGCCGCGGCGACGGTGTCCATCGTGGCGGAGCGGGCCGGTGTGTCGCGTGGGGCGGCGCAGCATCACTTCCCGACGCGGGAAGCCCTGATCACGGCCGCGCTCGAGCAGGTCTTCGAGGACATGACGGCGTCTGCGTCGACAGTGCAGGATGAGATGCCCGATGGTGACGATCGGGTGGCCGCAGCGATCGACCGGGCCGTCGCCCTCTACACGGGGGTGACGTTCAAGGCGGCACTGCAGGTGTGGGCCGCCGCAGCATCCGATCCCGCACTGCGCGAACTGATCTTGCCGCTCGAGGCGAAGTTCGCCCGCGCCGCACATCAGGTGACGGTGGCGATGCTCGATCCGTCGGGCGCGAACCCGAAGGTTCACCGGATCGCGCAGATCACCCTCGACCTCGCGCGTGGACTCGGCCTGGCCGACACACTGTCCGACGATTCGCACCGACGAGAACAGGTGGTGGCGTCGTGGACGGAGATGGTGTCGGACGCGCTGCGTACCGATCTCTGACGAGACGGCCGTCGAACGTGACGACACCGGGTGTCGGCGTTGATGTTTCACTGTGGAGGTTCCAAGGAACACTCCCGCTGGTCGAGCAGCCCGACAAGCTCGGCCCCGGCGGACTCGGACTTCGCTGGCGCTCCGTCCGGCTCGACCGGCGTGATGGGCCGACTCGACCGTAATCCCTGCGCTGTCAACGGGATGGAGGGCGTTGTCAACGGGATGGAGGGCGCTGTCACCGGGATGGAGCGCTGTCGGTGAAATGCGGAGCGCTGTTACAGAGCGCGAGGTGCTGTCGGCGGCCCCGGGCGCGGTGGGCCGAGCGCGTTCGGGAAGAAGTGGGTGCCGGCACAGTGCTGGCACACTGGTCGACGTGGATGTCCTTGCGGTGGTGTGTGTTCTCTTGCTGGTGATCGGCGGCTATCTCGCGTGGCGCGAACCCCGTCGACTGCTGCCCGCGGTGTTTCTGGCCACTGCCGTTTCGGTTCTGGTGGCGGATGTGAGTCTCGCACTGGTATCGGGAACCTCGCAATTGACTGCTGCGTGGCTTCTGCTCGGCGCCGGGATGGTGGCGCTGCTTGCTGTCGCCACACTCGGCGTTGCGTTGATCATCAACGGAATCAAGCTGATCGGCCGGGAGGGCTTCGGCGTGACGATGTCGCTGTCGGCTGCCCTGGGGACTGTTCTGGTCGTGTACGCGGTTTCGGTTGTCGTCGGCGTCGTCGTCGGATGGAGCGACTCCTCCGCGAGCAACACGATTCTGCTGATCCTGCTGGCCCTGGCCTTACCGGCCGGCTACCTCGGCTTCGTGTTCGCCATCGTCGTCGGCTGGTCATATGCCTACGTACGGTGGGGTGCGATCCGTGCGCGGCGGGAGCCGGTTGACGCCATCGTGGTCCTGGGTGCCGGACTGAAGAACGGCACCACCGTCGGACCACTGTTGGGCGCGCGACTGGACCGCGCGCTCGAGGTGGCGCGGCGCTCACGCGAGTTCGGCGCCGACCCCGTTATCGTCAGTTCCGGTGGACGTGGCTCGGATGAGGCGCGCTCCGAGGCGTCGGCGATGACTGAGTACCTGGCCCGGCGGGGCATGCCCACCGACAGGCTGCTGAGCGAGGACCGTTCGACCGATACTGCTGAGAATCTGCGCTTCTCGGCACAGATGCTGGCCGACAAAAACATCCGGGGAACCGCTGCGGTGGTGACGAATGACTACCACGTATTCCGTGCGGCAACCATGATGAGAGAGGCCGGTATTCGTGGCTTCGGCACCGGTGCACCGACGGCACCCTACTTCATGCCGAATGCCGAGATCCGCGAGTACGTTGCGATCCTGCGTGATCACCGGTGGGTGACCGCGGGCGCCCTGGTGCTCCTCTCGATGCCGTTGGTGCTCGTGCTCGTTGGGCTGATCGCCTGAACGGAAACTTGAGCGCTGTCAACGGAAACTTGAGCGCTGTCAACGAGCAACCGGGCGCTGTCACTGTGCGCATGGAACGGCCCGGGAACGACGGCGGGGCGGCGCGTCGTACCCGGGCCGGGTCTGGAACCGATCAGCGGCTGCCGATCAGCTGTCGTGGATGATTACGCCGCGAATGTTCTTGCCGTCGCGGAGATCCTGGTAACCGTCGTTGACCTGGTCGAGCGTGTAGGTCTGGGTGATCAGTTCATCGAGCTTGAGCTGTCCGGCGTCGTAGAGGCGCAGCAGTTTGACGATGTCGTACTGCGGGTTGGCCGAGCCGAACAGCGATCCCTTGATGGTCTTCTGGTTCAGCGTGAGATCGGTTCCCGAGACATGCACGGTGAGCTTGGTCGGGTCGGCGAGACCGGTGATGACGACGGTGCCGCCCTTCCCGACCACCGCGGTCGCGCTCTGCACCACCTGCTCGTCGACGGTGCCGACGAGAATCAAGGCCTGATCGGCACCCTGACCCCAGGTGAGCTCGTTCACCTTGGCGGCGGCCTCGTCGGCATCGGCGAAGGCGTGGGTGGCGCCGAACTTGATCGCGGTATCCCGCTTGAGAGCAATCGGATCGACGACCACGACGTACTTGGCGCCGGCCGATACCGCGCCCTGCACGGCGTTGATGCCGAGTCCACCGATGCCGTAGATCACCACGGTGTCACCGGCGCGCACACCGCCGGCGTAGACCGAGGTGCCCCATCCGGACGGCACGCCGCAACCGACCAGCACTGCCTTGTCCAACGGCAGCCAGTCGTCGACCTTCACCACCGAATGCTGGCTGATGGTGGCCCGCTCGGAGAATGTGCCAAGCATGCACATCGCGCCGAAATCGTCGCCACCGGAATGGAATCGGAACGAGCCGTCGGGCATCGAGCCTTCCAGGATGGTGGCGCCCATGTCGCAGAGGTTCTGGCGGCCGGTCGAGCAGTATCGGCAGGTGCCGCAGTTCGGGATGAAGCTGCAGACGACGTGATCGCCGACCTTGACCTTGGTGACGCCGGGCCCGATGGCCTCGATGATGCCGGAGCCCTCATGTCCGCCGACGATGGGATAGCGCGGCGGGAGGTCGCCGTCGGTGAGGTGCAGGTCGGAATGGCAGAGACCGGCCGCGGTGTACTTGATCAGGACCTCGCCTTCGCGGGGCTCGTCGAGATCGAGTTCGACGAGTTCGAACGGCTTGCCGGGTCCGGTGAGGACGGCGGCCTTGGTGGTGAGCGTCATGGATGACTCCTTCGGTGCAGAGTGATATCGAAAAGAACTGTCAGAGTGCGATGTTGACGGCCTTGGTCTGGGTGTAGAGGTCGATCGCGGACGAACCGAGTTCGCGTCCCCACCCGGACTGCTTGTAGCCGCCGAACGGCATCGCGGTGTCGAAGCCGTTGTACTGGTTGACCCACACCGAGCCGGCCTTGATCTGCCGTGCCGTCTTGTGGGCCTTCGACAGATCCTGGGTCCAGATGCCCGCGGCGAGACCGTAGATCGAGTCGTTGGCCGCGGCGGCCACACCGGTGTCGGCGTCGAACGGCATCGCTGCGACGACCGGACCGAAGATCTCCTCCTCGACGATCGAGAAATGGGGTTCGACGTCGACGAAGACGGTCGGTTCGATGAAGAAACCCTCATCGCCCCAACGCTTTCCGCCGGTCAGGGCGCGGGCGCCGTCGGCCAGGCCGGCCGAGAGATAGCCGGACACGCGGTCGAACTGTTCCTGGCTGACCAGCGGTCCGAGTTCGGTGGACGGGTCGAGTCCGGGTCCGATCTTCGCCTGCGAGGCGGCCTCGGCGACGGCGGCGGTGAAGTCGTCGAAGATGGGACGTTCGACGAACAGCCGGGTGCCGGCCACACAGCACTGCCCGTGGTTGAACATCCAGGCGGCGACGGATCCGGCGACGGCCTTCTCGAAGTCGGCGTCGGCGAACACGATGTTGGGGCTCTTGCCGCCGAGTTCCAGCGACACCTTCTTGAGGTTGCCCTTGGCGGCGTCGACGATCTTCTTGCCGACCTCGGTCGATCCGGTGAAGGCGATCTTGTCGACGTCGTCGTGCGCCGACAGTGCGGCTCCGGCGTCGCCGAATCCGGTCACGATGTTGACGACCCCGGGCGGGAATCCGGCCTCCTGGAAGACCTCGCCGAGCAGCAGTGCCGTGAGTGGGGTCTGCTCGGCCGGCTTGAGGATGACGGTGTTGCCCGCAGCGAGCGCCGGAGCCAGCTTGAACGCGGCCATCAACAGTGGGAAGTTCCACGGCACGATCAGGCCGCACACGCCGACCGGCTCACGCACGGTGTACGCGTGGAACTCGCCACCGGGGACGAAGGGCATCGACACGTCGACGGTGGAACCGGTGATCTTGGTGGCCAGGCCGGCGTTGTAGCGGAAGATGTCGGCCGACCAGGCGGTGTCGACGGCGGTGGCGATGGTCGCGGCCTTGCCGTTGTCGAGGGCCTCGAGCTGACCGAATTCCGCGGCCCGTTCGGTGAGGATGTCACCGACGCGCCACAGCAGCCGCTCGCGTTCGTTGGGCTTCATCCGCGACCACGGTCCGTCGAACGCCTCGCGCGCCGCGCGGACCGCACGGTCGACGTCCGCGGATCCGCCGTGGGCGACCGAGGTGATGGTGCGGCCGTTGGCCGGATCGATCGTCTCGAAGGTCTGCCCCGACTCGGCCCACACCCATTCACCCCCGATCAGCATCTGCCGGTCGGTGGAAATGAAGTCCCGAACGCGGGGGAGAAGTTCGGTGGCGACGGCGGTCATGTGGCCTCCTGCTCGAATCGGACGATCAGTGATATGGGTCATAGATGCGGACCCGCTTCTATTTCTGCCATCGCATGAGTCCGACGGCGTGTGCAGAAACTGAACACCCCTGGTGAACAGCACGTCGGTCAATCCCCGTCGCCGACACCTCCCGTGTGGGCGCCGACGGCCGCCTCGTTAGCGTGAGAAAGCCCCGAACCGCACACGCGAGGAGATCTCATGTCTCGAACGACTCGACGGGATGAGCGATTCATGAATCGCGTGCTGCGCGGATTGGGGCCCGCCAGTACGGCCGGATCGGTGCGGGAGGCACTGCGAGCCGGTGTGGGCGCCGTGCTCGGCCTTACCGTCGTCGGCGCCGCTCTGGTGACATCCGGCGTCTCCCCGACACTCGGGTTCTTTCTGATCGCACCCTTCGGTGCGACGACCGTGCTGGTCTTCGCGGCACCGAACAGCCCGCTCGCGCAACCGTGGCCGACGGTGGTGGGCAGCTCACTGTCGGCGCTGGTCGGGGTGGCGATCACCCTGCTGGTCGACCCGGTGGTGCCGAGGGTGGCGCTGGCGGTGGGCCTGGCCATCGCGGTGATGATCGTCTGCCGCGCGGTCCATCCGCCGGCCGGGGCGGTGGCGATGAGCGCGGCCCTCGCGCCGGACACGATCCACCAGATCGGATACCAATTCGCCCTGGCGCCGGTGGCTCTCGGCTGTGGCCTACTGGTGGTGGTCGCCGCGGTCTACGGCCGGCTGACGGGCCGTCCCTATCCGTTCCGCCAGTTCGATCCGGTCCACGAATCCGACGAACGCGTCGGCCTCGACGAAGGCGATCTCACCGAGATTCTCGAGCGCTACCAGCAGTCGTTGAACCTCAGCGTCGCCGATCTGGCCCGACTCGTCGGGGCGGCCGAACAGCGGGCCGCCGGACATCTCACCGAACCGGTGCATGCCGCCGACGTGATGTCGCGCGACCTCGTGACCGTCGCACCGGAGTCGCCGCACTCCGAACTCGCCGAACTGTTCCGCACGCACCGGTTCACCTCGCTGCCGGTGGTGCGCGCAGACGGCACTTTCGCCGGTGTCGTCTTCCAGATCGACCTCATCGAGTCCGTCGGTCTCGGCCCGCGCCGGACCGGATCACCGTTGCGCCCGCGCCGACGCGGTGGTCCCGTCACCGCTGCCGACGTCATGACGGCCCACCTCCCGGTGGTCACCGCCGACACGCCGATCGCCGCACTGCTGCCGCAGTTGTCCGATCACGGGGCGGATGCGGTCCCGGTCGTCGACGGTGACGAGATCGTCGGCATTGTGACCCAGACCGATCTGATCTCGGTGCTCGCCCGCCAGGCGATCGGCAACGGGTGAGGCGACTTCCGGGACGCGCTCAGATCCCGAGCGAGCGCATCCGGGCGTAGAGGGTGGTGCGGCTGATCCCGAGTTCCTTTGCCGCTCTGACCTTGTTGTGCTTGCACCGTTCCAGTGCCGCGATGATCGCCTGGCGTTCGGCCTGTTCCAATCCGGCCAGATGGGAAGCGCGGCTGATGGTTCGGTATCCGCGCGGCAGGTCGTTGAGTTCGACGGTGCGTGCCGACCGGGCGTGGCAGGCGGCCACCGCCTCGCCGAGGACGGTCACCAGTTCGGTCAGGTTGCCGGGCCACTCCTGACACAGCAGCGCGTCGGTGGCGGCGCTGGATAGTGTGGTCCCCGGCGCGAGATCGGTGACCATCCCCGAGGCGAGGGAGCCGAGTTCGGCGGTGCGTTGCCGCAGCGGTGGCAGCTCGATCCGTCGTGGACATTGGCCGAGCAATGCCGCCGCACCCGCGCCGATCTGCGAGGCGGGACCGGTCACCACGACGACCGGCGTGAGTGCCCGCCCGGCGGCGTGGCGTAGCAGCGACAACGAGCGGTCATCGAGCAACTCTGCACCATCGATGACCAGCGCGGTCCGACGTTCTCGTGCGCGGGCCAGCAGAACCGTGACATCGGGTGCCGCCCCCTCGATGAGTGACTCGGCGATATCGACGACGACCGGTGCGGACGAACCGCCGCCGAGTTCGGTTGCCACCGCGACCGCCTCGGTGCTGCGCCCCGTGCCGGGTTCCCCGGTGACCGCGACGGCGCCGCTCGTGTGCGGGCGGGTGTGCGTGACCCGGGTGGGCGCGTCACCGGCGAGATGCGGCCGCAGGAAGAACAGGGCCGCGCCGCGGGTTCCGGGCACCGGTTCGACCAGGATGTCGACGGCGGTACCGGCACTCAAAGTCAGCGCCAGGCTCGTCTCGTGCAGCGCCGGATCGGCCAGAACCGCCCGCAACGCGCCGATGTCGGCGGCCGAGAGCAGCTCGGCGGCAAGGGTGTTGGTGAGTTGCAGGTCGTCGCCGAGGGCCGCGACAGCGATGTCGCGGCGCGGCGCGGCGCGCTGAAAGGCATCGAGCACCCGGCGCTGGTGGGCGCGGGACCGGTCCAGCAGGCGGTCGGCGATATCGGCGACGATGCCGGTCACGAACGGAACGGCGAGCGGGTTGGCCTTCTCGTTGACCTCGGTCATGCACAGGCTGCCGACGAGGCGTCGGGTCGCCGGATGGATGATCGGCTGGCCGAAACAGCTGAGCCGTTTGAACTTCTCCAGATAGTGCTCGTAGCCGTTGATCATCACGCCGCGGCGTATCTCGGCGGGGGTGCCGAGTGCGGTGGTGCCGACCGATGATTCGGCGAACGGCACCCCGTGGGCCGCACCGGCATCGTCGAGCACCCGCTCGATCGTCGAGCCGGCGGTGACCCGGGAGATCATCCGGCACTCGTGGTCGACGAGCAACAGCGACATCTCGCTACCGGCGATCCGTCCCGCGGCCTCGTCGAGCACCGGTCGGGCCGCGTCGAGCAGCGGATCGGCCGAGGAGATGTCGACCGGGTCGGGAAGTGCATCGTTGTCGGGACGGATCCCGGACATGGCCGAACGGCGCCACGATGCGGCGATGACCTGGCGGCGGGGGGCGTGCGTGGACCCGGTTGATGTGTTGATGGTCACACGATGGCACAGATCCGGTGGTCGGCGAAAGTCTGCAGCCGGACTCGCCTGACCACGTGACATTCCGCGGTGCCGTGCGAAGCCGAGGCCATTCTTGTGCCGACATGTCGCGAACCTGTGCCCAGTTCTCGGCGAGTGACACGCGCTCGGCCGGACATCCGGTGGAATTGAATACGGCGTCCGCTCGGTCGGACACGAGATACCAAGAAAGAACGATGGGAGCATGCGGATGTGCACAGGAATCAGGGTTACCGCCACGAACGGGGACATCTTCTTCGGGCGGACGATGGATCTGGACATCCCGATGTTCGGCACGCCGGCCGGGATGCCCGCCGAGCTCGACAATCTGGTCACCATCGCGACCTTCCCGGCCAACATCGAGATGCAGAGCCCGCTGACGTCGTGGACCAGCAAGTACGCCACCATGGGGACGGGTGTCAAAGGCACAACCGTCCTCTTCGACGGCATCAACGAGAAGGGACTCGCCGGTGACCTCCAGGTCCTGATGGAGTGCACCAAGGGATCGGCCGACGACATCGCGGCGCGCGGGCAGACCGCAGTCCTCGGCGAGGAGTTCGTCAGCTACATCCTCTCCCAGTTCGCCTCCGTCGCGGAGATCCGGGACAAGTACGCCACGTTCGCGCTCGTTGATCAGCCTTTCGAAGCCCTTGGTCAGAAGATCGCCTTCCCGCTGCATTTCAGCTTCGTCGACACCACCGGTGACGGCATCGTGCTCGAGCCGGTCGACGACGGAGCATTGAAGATCTACGACTACGCGGGCGTCATGACCAACAGCCCCGAATACGACTGGCACCTGATCAACATCCGCAACTACCTCGGCCTGTCGAACGTCGACCCCACGGCCGCCACCACACTGCCCACCGGCTACGAACTGCAGCTCATCGAAGGCGGTACGGGTTTCGGGATGTTCGGTCTGCCCGGCGATTACACCTCACCGTCGCGGATGGTGCGCGCCTTGAACCTCGCCGCCTACCTCAAACCATTCGGCCGGGAGAAGGGAATCTCCCAGCTATATGCCGCCTTCCGCACCGTGATCATCCCGCCCGGACTCGAGCACAAGGGCGACATCAACACGTGGAGCGACTTCTCGCGGTACTGGTCCGGCTATGACCTCACCGAGCGAACCGTGTTCGTCCAGACCGGGGAGGGCCTGGCCATCACGTCCAAGAAACTGGATACCTCGGTGACCAGCCCCACCTATGACGCCATCGACACCTCGGATTACGTTCACACCGTGAACTGAGTCCGGCGCACGTTGTCGCACAGGCAATCACCAGCGCCGGCGGAGCAATGGTGATTTCGCGTTGACGCCGGTGATCGGTCAGCTGATCTTCACGGCGGTCATGTTCCAGGCGACCGTCCCATTGCACGGTCCGCCGCTGATCGTGGTCGTCCACCGGCCGGTCATGCTGGTGCCCGATTGTGGGGTGAAGTACTGCGTGGAACGTGCGGGCTTCCACACCTTGGCGGCACCGGGCTGGTAGCAGTCCCACTGCCAGGAGAAGTCGCGTTGCCAGCGGGAGCCGGTCCACCGGTACGACGGCGGCCAGGGCACCGTCGGATTGGACGATACGGGCCCGCCGGTGATGGTCGCGGTGCACCCGAACCACGAACATGACGTCGAGAAGGTGTAGGTGGCCGAGAAGTCGGGTTCGGCCTGACGGGCTGCGAGGCTGGTCCCCGTCTTGCCGGACGCCAGCGAGGTGATCTTCCAGGTCCCGGTCCAGCGCGGTGTCGCGGCGTCGGCGGCCGTGGGTGGTACCGCGAGGGCGAGGATCATCGCGGCCGCGATACCGACGAGGACGGACAGGGCTCCGCGATGAGTCCGAATCGAGATAGACATGTGACGAGTATCACACTTTATGAACCGCAATACTCGATTTTGTGACGGGTTGCCCTCACCAGGGAGATCGCCAGGTGCCCAGCCAGAACACCGCGAACGACAATCCGGCCATACCCACGAAGACGATCACGATCGACAAGGTCATCGAGAGATATCCCTGCGAGCGCGGGTCGATGAACGGGTACGGATACCAGTCGACAAAGGGGCCGCGAGTCAAGGTGTACACGCCGTAGACGAGGGGGATCAGCAGCCACGTCCACCAGCTGTGACCGGGAAGGCGACGCGGCCGGATCACCGCCCAGTCGAGGAGGAGAAGTACCGGTAGTAGCCGGTGCAGGACGTCGTTGATCCACTCGGTGTTGACGTTGACATCGATGTTGGACAACAGCAGCGCGTACACGATCCCGGTGATCGCCATGCAGGTGGTCACCGCACCCCGAATCCATTGCCATGCCGGCGAATCCGGTGCCGCGAGGGCACCGACGGCCAGGACTGCGACGGCCGCGACATTCGACAGCACCGTGAAATAGCTGAAGTAGTTGGCGAGGGTGAAACCGGGCACGTCGGCCTGCTCGAACGGCAGGATGATGAGCGCGGCGGCGCCGAGCCCGGCGGCGGCCAGACGCAGTAGGCGAACCCACCAGAGTTGGTCGGAGACACGGGACATGGCGTCGATCCTGCCATGGGTGGGAGCCGGGATCCGTGTCGCCTCAGCGTCGCGCGCCGTGCCGCGACGAGCGCCGCATCACCCCGGCCGCAATCGCCGCGAGGGCCGCGACCCCGGCCGCGCCGCCGACGATCCACAGTCCGGGTCCGACGGTCGTGGTGTCCAGCCACTGCGAATACGGCGCGATGTCCGGATCGGTCGAGGCGACCGCGGCCCACGGGTCGCCGACCGCCCGTGCGGTGACGAAGCCCGCCACCGCTGCGGCGACCACGCTCGCGATGGAGCCGAACAGGGAGATCGGCCGCACGCAGATCATCACCGCGGTCACGACCAGTACGGCCCCGCAGATGGCGGTGATCATGCCGGGTGCGGCGTAGTTGGCGGTGGCCAGCTCGTCGAGGCTGCCCGCGCTGTCGCCGACGGTCGCCGCGCCGTGTCCGGAGATCGCGTAGCTGCGGCGTAGCCCGGCTTGGTCGGTGAAGGCGACGCTCACCCACACGAGCCGACTCGCGACGATCATCGCCACACCGGCCAGCGCGACGATCGCCGCGAACACGATCGCGGCGACCGAAGAGCGCGCCGACGACGGGTTGGTCGGGGCCGGTGCATCGGGGACGGCGGGGGTCGGAGCGCTCGGGTTGCTCGACGCGGCGACGGTGTGGGCGTGCGCCGGGTCGCGGCGTGCGTCGGTGAGGGCGCTGTAGGCCTGCGAGGGGCCCGACCCCGGACCGGTGCCGAAGGCGTGTGCGGTGCGTTGGGGCGGAACGGGAGTCACCGGTCGGGACGGGCGCACCGGAGGTCGCGGTGGACCGCCCGCCGCCCGCCGGGTGGGGTCGGTGGTCGGCGGGGGCTCGGCGAACCCGGGCGCGCCGGTGACCGGAAAGGACTCCGGGTGCTGCGGCGCGCGGGACCAAAACTGTCCCGGGATCGGTTGTGTGCGTGACCGATTCGCCGCTGTGACCGGGTTTGTCGGTGGGGTGGGTGCCAGTGCCGTCGCCGCGGTATGCGGGTCGGGAACGGCGAGCACCGAGATGAATTCGTCCGCGAGAGTTCGGCAATCGGGATAGCGGCCGACAGGGGCCTTGGCCAGCGCGGTGGCGAACACCTGGTCGAAGGCGGCGAGTTCCGGACGTGTGTCGGCGATGCGTGGAATGGGTCGGCTCACATGGGCGAGCATCAGCGCCGGGATCGATCCGGCCGTGAATGGTGGTGTCCCGGTGAGGAGTTGGTAGGCGGTGCACGCGAGGGAGTACTGGTCGGAGCGGTCGGTCGCGGGAGCGCCCTCGATGATCTCCGGCGCGCAATAGGACAGCGTGCCCACCACCGCATTCGATGCGGTCAGCGAGGTTCCCGGCGAATTCGCCAGTTTCGCGATGCCGAAGTCGAGGACGACGACCCGGTCGATGACGCCGTCGGCGGTGCGGGTGAGCATGATGTTGGCGGGTTTGATGTCGCGGTGGACCACCCCGTGACCGTGCGCGTAGTCCAAGGCGTCGGCCACCCGGGAGACCACCTCGCCGACCTCCGGCGGGGTCAGATCCGCGGTGGTCAGATCGTCGCCGTCGATGTAGCTCATCGAGAACCACGGGGTGTCCTCGGCGATGCCGAAATCGTGGATGGTGATGATGGCCGGATGCTCGAGTGTCGCGGTGGTGCGGGCCTCGTTGGTGAATCGGCGGGCGAATTCCTCGTTGCCGGCTCCGGCCAGCGAGATCACCTTGAGGGCCTGCCGGCGCAGCAGATGCGGGTGTTCGACGAGGTACACCTGCCCCATTCCGCCCGCACCCAAGGTGGAGATGACGGTGTATCCGGCGAAGGTCGATCCGGCCCGCAGTGTCATGGCCACGCCCCTGGCTGTTCGGTGATGGCGGCGTCGGTGTTGGTGGCGTCGGTGTTGGTGGCTTCTGGCCAACCATGGCACATCGCCGATGGCGATGCCATCGACATTCATCTGTTTGACACCCACTGGCGGAATGGCTCGGCGACACGCCCTACTACCGTGGTGCCCATGCGTGTGGCCACCTGGAACGTCAACTCGGTCAAGCAACGGATCCCGCGACTGCTGCCGTGGCTCGACGAACGCGCACCCGACGTGGTGTGCCTGCAGGAGACGAAGCTCTCCGACGACGTCTTCGATACCGTCCTCGGACCCGAATTCACCGACCGAGGTTACGAATTCGCGCACGTCGGACAGGGGCAGTGGAACGGCGTGGCGATCCTGTCGCGGGTCGGCCTCGAGGATGTGCGTCGCGGTTTCGACGGTGCCCCCGGCTATCCGGAACCCGACTCGGCGCCGGAGGCGCGCGCGGTGTCGGCTGTCTGCGGGGGAGTGCGCATCTATTCCCTCTACGTGCCCAACGGCCGCGAGCCCGATTCCGATCACTATCACTACAAGCTCGCGTGGCTGGCCCGGCTGCGGGAGGTTGTCCGACCGGAGGCGGCCGGATCGGTGCTGTGCGGCGATATCAACATCGCCCCCGCCGACGCCGACGTCTACGACCCGCGGGCGTATGAGGGCCACACCCACGTCACCGTGCCGGAGCGGTCGGCGCTGGCCGATCTCGAGGCGGTCGGCCTCACCGACGTGGTCCGCGCGCGCTGGCCGCACGACCGCGTCTTCAGCTACTGGGATTACCGCGCCGGGATGTTCCACAAGGACCTCGGCATGCGGATCGACCTCATCCTCGCCGGCGCCGACACCGCCGACCGGGTGGCGGCGGCCTGGGTCGATCGCGCAGCGCGTAAGGGCACCAAACCCAGCGACCACGCGCCGGTCATCGTCGATCTCGATGACGCGCCCGACGGGGACATCGGTCCGATGGTGCCGCCGCCGTCGAATCCGGCGAAGCGGGGCGCGTCGAAGGTGAAGCTGCCGCAGTCGAAGGACTGACGATCTCCCACGACGGACCATCGTCGACGAGGTCGCACCAAGAGTTCATCGTCGTCGGATGGCCGGGTTCTCCGCTGGTCAGTACCCTCGCGGCATGACGGTGCGTGAGGGCGGCGAGACGACGCCGGACGTCGATTCCGACGGCGGGGCGCGGCGGCGCGAGTTGGCCCGGCTGCGTGATCGGCTCACCGCGCTTCACCACGACGCGAAAGCCGCGGAAGCGGCTGCATCCGAAGCGATTTCGGCGGTACATCCGTCCCATCGGGAAAGTGCGGCCAACATCGTGCACTACTGCGCACTGCGGGCCCACGATCTGCGCGATCTGCAGATGGATCTGTCGGCCCAGGGTCTGTCGTCGCTGGGCCGGATGGAGGCGGGGGTGCTACGCAACCTGGATGCGGTCATCCGCATCCTCGACGACGCACTGGGTGATTCGGGTCCGGCCGCCGGCGACGTCGAGCCGGGTGGCCACCATCCGCTCGCCGAGAACGCGGTGACCCTGCTGGGCCCGTCACCGGCCGGCCGGCCGACGCGCATCATGGTGACGATGCCGTCGGAGGCCGCGGCCGACGTCGACATCGCGGCGCGGTGCGCGACCGCCCGAATGGACCTGGCCCGCATCAACTGCGCCCACGACGATCCGGCCGACTGGCGGTCGATGGCCGCCCACGTGCGCGCCGCGCGCGCCGACATCCGGGTGGCGATGGACCTGGCCGGACCCAAGCTGCGCACCGGGCCCATCGCCGCGGGACCGCAGGTGCTCAAGGTGCGTCCGACGCGCAATCTGCTCGGCGAGGTCCTGGTACCGGCCAGGGTGTGGGTCGGCGACGCGCCCATCCGGTCGGAGGTCCGTGACGCGGTCCCGATCGGTGATCCGGCCTGGCTGGCGGCGCGGTCGGTCGATGACGAGGTGCGACTCATCGACGCCCGCGGCCGGCGCCGGGTGCTGCGGGTCGCCGAGATCACCTCGAGCGGCGTGCTGCTGGGCACCGATCGCACCATGTACCTGACCCCGGGACTGAGACTGTGGTCCGGCGACGGACCGACCACACAGATCGGGGCGTTGCCTCCGGTGCCGCAGGCCCTGCACGTCTTCGCCGGCGACACCATCACGCTGACCGCCGATCTGACCCCGGTGTCGCCCACCGACGACGGACACCACCGAATCGGCTGCACGTTGCCGGAGGTGTTCGCCTCGGTGTGTGAGGGGGATCGCATCTTTTTCGACGACGGCAAGATCGGCGGCCTCGTCTCGTCGACGTCGGATGCCTCGTCGAAATCTGGTGCCTTCCGGCCGGGGGAGGCCGCCGAGATCGTCGTCGAGGTGACGCGAGCCGGATTGAGCGGAACCAAACTGCGCGAGGCCAAGGGGATCAACCTGCCCGACACCGAACTGCCGACCACAGCCCTGACCGCCGACGATCTCGACGCTCTGACCACGGTCGTCGACATCGCGGATCTGGTGAATCTGTCCTTCGTGCGCAGCGCCGACGACGTCGCCGACATGCAGACGCATCTGGCCGAGCTCGACGCCGACGATCTCGGGCTGGTGGTCAAGATCGAGACGATGGCGTGCGTGAAGGCCCTGCCGTCGGTGTTGCTGCAACTGTTGCGTACCCGGCGGGTGGGCGTGATGATCGCGCGCGGCGATCTGGCGGTGGAGGCCGGTTTCGAGCGGCTCGCGGAGGTGCAGGAGGAGATCCTCTGGTTGTGTGAGGCCGCGCATGTGCCGGTCATCTGGGCCACCGAGGTGCTCGATCATCTCGCCGACACCGGATTGCCCACCCGCGCCGAGATCACCGACGCCGCCACCGGTAATCGGGCCGAATGCGTGATGCTCAACAAGGGGCCGCACATCGTCGAGGCGATCGGATCGCTGGACCGGATTCTGTCCCGGATGACCCGGCACATCGACAAGAAGCGACCGCTGCTCGGGCGGATGTCGGCGTGGGCGCCGCGGGTCGACTGAACGTCGCTTCTCCTACGATTCCGCCGATACCGAAGCCACCGACGCAGCTTGCGAGTGGGCGGTTGCCGACCGCGGATAATCGATCGATGAGGCGAGAGTGAAACCGACTGGGCAAGAACCGATCAGGCACCTGCCTTGGCATCGGCCGCGGTTGAGCTCGCCGTGTCGAGAGCTGTTCTCAATGCGTCATCGAGTGTGATCGTATCGGCCTGACAGAGCCGGACCAGCTTCTCCGGAGAGCTGGTGCCCACCACCACCGCACCAACGTGGGGTCGGTCGAGGAGCCAGGCGATCGACAGCACCGCAGGGTCCAACGAATACTCGCAGGCGATATCGGTGATCCGCTCGCCCAGCGATCGTTGGGTGGCGGTGAATCCGGAACCGCCCCAGCGTGATTCACCGGCGTACTCGGCCGTCATCGCCGCCTGCCCGGCCAAGAGACCCCCGGCCAGCGGAGAGTACGCGACCAGTGATCCCGAAAGTTGGTCGGCGGCGCTGCAGACCCCATTGGTCTCGACACCACGTGCGGCCAGGCTGTATCGCACCTGATTGCACATCGGCCGATGATGGGCGGCAGACGCCGCCGAGGTCCACTGTTGTCCGGAGTGATTGGAGACGGCCCACTCCCTGATGAGACCTTCGCGGACCAGATCATCGAAGGCCCCGGCGGTCTCGTCGACGGGCGTTCCCGGATCGGGATGGTGGGCATAGTACAGATCGATCCGGTCGGTCTGCAGTCGGCGCAGACTCTCGGTGAGCTGGGCACGGATGTGCGCCGGGCTCAGATTCGTGGTGAACGGTCCGCGGGCGCGTTGCTCGCCGAGGGGTTCACCCACCTTGCTGGCGATGCACACGCTGTCCCTGACCCCGTGCAGTGCGCGGCCGAGGATCTCCTCGGCCGAGGACCTCTCGAGGTGACCGGCGACCCCCGGGCGATCAAACTCGCGTTGGTTGCCGTAGGAATCGGCGGTATCGAAGACGGTGATGCCGAGATCGAGCGCGCGAGAGACCAGGGCGGTGGCCGCCTCGGCGGTCGGAGAGATTCCGAAAGTTGCGGTACCCAGGTGGATCCGGGAGGTCTCCTCGCCGAGAACGGTCCCCGTGGTCTTGTGCATATGTGGTGTTCCTTCTGCCGACGATGTCGAAGTATGCGCCGAGAATAGCCTCAGCCCAACATATTTCGCGATGCGGCAAGCAGGCTTGGGCCAAAGATACCCACAATGAGGGATTGGTGGGCCGGTGCGCGCGATGATGAACTCGCATAGTGGCGAACGAAACGATGGCGGCATGAATCCACCGTCGTCATGAATCCACTGTCGTCATGAATCTTCCGTCGGCCGGTGGCCGTTCCGCTGCATCTGTGGCCGTGCTCTGCGGTGCGGGGCTGGTGCCCTCCCTGCTGGCCACCGCCCCCATTCCGGTCCTGGCCGAGCTCGCCGCCGTGCTCGGCAGCGACAGTGACTCGGCCTCTTGGATTTTGACGGCCATGTTTGTCTCGGCCGCGGTGACCACTCCCATCGCCGGTCGTGCCGCCGACCTTTACGGGGGGCGCCGTGTACTGCTGGTCACCACGGCGCTGGTCACTCTCGGGTCGGTGATCTGTGCCGTTGCCGATGCCCTGCCGATGATGGCCGTCGGCCGGGCCATGACCGGTGCGGGTGCCGGCGCCATTCCGGTGGGTATCGGACTGATGCGGGTGGTGGTGGGCCCCGCGGCACTACGAATGGGAACGGCCGCCATGTCGGTCACGGTGGGCGTCGGTGGCGCCTTGGCGTTGCCGGTCTCGGCGGTACTTGCCCGATGTGGTGGACCGCAGCTGATCTTCTGGGTCGCGGCCGGGGTGGGGCTGTATCTGTTCTGCGGAATTGTCGGCTTGATCCCAGTTGATCCGCCCCGCCCGGTTCGCCGGCAGCGATTCGATGTCGCCGGTGCCCTCGGACTGGTGGTCACGCTGCCGCTCCTTCTGGTGGTGCCGGCACGGCTGCCCTACTGGGGAGTGCTCACGGTGCCGACTCTCGGCGGGGCGGGAGCCGGGGTGATGTGTGCCTGGTGGTGGATCAGGGCGCAGCGACGTCGGCGTGATCCGCTGGTGGATGTGCGGGCCGCCGCAGGCTCCCCGATGCGGTGGTTGCACCTCACCTCGCTACTGGTCGGGGTGATGCTGATGGTGTCGATGATTGCTTGTTCTCGCCTGTTGCAGGAGCCCGCCGCCGCGGGCGGCATCGGGTTGTCGGCGCTGGCGGCGGCCCTGCTGCTGACTCCGGGCGGTATCGCGATGCTGGCGACACCTCCGCTGGTATCGCGGCTCTCGCAGGTCTTGCGTGCCGAGTTGCTGCCCGCGGCGGGTGCGATGATTGCCCTGCTCGGATATCTGGGTTTGATCGTGCAGCGAGATCAGGTGTGGCACGTATGTGTGTGGGCGACGGTGGTCTGCGCCGGAGTCGGGACGGCGATGTCGGCTACTCCGATGCTGGTAACCGAACGGACCGCACCGGGATCGATGGCCTCCGCGCAGGCGGTCCACGCGCTCGCACGATTCTTCGGTACCGCCATCGCCTCGGCGACCGTCGGATTAGTGGTGGGCGCACCCGCGGCGCCGGGTGAGTTCTCGCTGATCTTCGGCGTCGGCGCGGGAGCAGCAGCGGCGGCCATCGCCTGCGGCGTGGTCATGGGCCGAGCGCGGCCATCGTCAGCGCCCTTCACCGTCTCGTAACACGCTGGGCGACAGTGATACACGGCCGTAACCGCACGTGATCGTTTGGCACACAAAAGCATCCCAATATGCTGCGGCTACCGCAAATGAGGTAGTCGCCAAAATGCCCGCGTAGCGGTATTTCGCGGGGTGCTCGGCGCTGATTGACTCATCGGCCATGAGCAGCTCTCATCCTCACCCCGATCCCGTCGTCCCCGCGTCGGCCCGGAATGTTCCCGCCTCGGCGCCGGCCGTCCCCGCGTTGGCACTGGACGGAATCGCCAAGCGATTCGGTAATGCGGTCGCGCTGGAGCAGGTGTCGATCGAGTTCGCCGCGGGCACCGTCACGGCGCTGACCGGTGAAAACGGTTCGGGCAAGTCCACCGTTGCGAAGATTATCGGTGGCCTGGTGGCGCCCGACCGCGGTCAGGTGCTCATCGACGGAAAACCGGTGCGTATCACCGACGCCAGTGTTGCCCGGCAGCACGGGATCGCGTTGATCAGCCAGGAACTGACCCTGGCCACCGATCTGACCGTTGCCGAGAACATCTTCATGGGTGCGCTGCCGCGTCGCGGGGTCGGTGTGGTGGCATGGCGCACCATGCGTTCGCGTGCGCGGGAGATCCTCGAGATGTGCGGTACCGCTGTCGATCCCAGGGCCGCGGTGGCCGACCTGTCGATCGAGATGGCGCAGCAGGTGGAGATCGCGCGGGCGTTGGCCGCGCAGCCCAGAATCCTCATCCTCGACGAGGCGACCAGTTCATTGTCGGAGAAGGCGGCCCAACGCCTGCTCGAGTTGGTGGAGGACAGGCGTGCCGAAGGCGTTGCGGTGGTGATGATCACGCATCGGATGAATGAGATCTTCCGGACAGCAGACACCGCGGCTGTCCTGCGTGATGGACGGATCATGGCCGCGCATCCGATCGCCGAGACCACCGAAAAAGAACTCGTGCAATTGATGGTCGGCCGGGAGCTCGGCGACTACTACGGAACTCGATCACCGCAGAGCAAGCCTGGTTCCGTCGTGCTTGCGGCCAACGGGATCTCGACTCCTACAGGAGAACTCGCACAGATCGACCTCACCGTGCGGGCGGGCGAAATCGTTGGTGTGGCGGGGCTGTCGGGATCGGGAAAGGAATCGCTGGGCCACGTACTCGGTGGTGCGGTCACCGGTGTCGGCGATCTGCGGGTCAACGAAAAGCCGATCCCGTTGGGCAGACCAGACAAGACGCTCGCCGGCGGAATAGGCTTTGTCCCCGAGGACCGCAAGGCGATGGGTCTGCTTCTGCAACGATCGGTTGCCGACAACTTCATCCTCGCATGGGGTGAGCGGGTATTTCGTCATGGTTTGCGCCGGTTGGGTATCCAACGGCGATCCGTCGGCGACGCGATCTCCCGGTTCGATGTTCGCACCACCTCGGCGTCGGCGCCGGTGGCCCAGCTGTCCGGCGGAAATCAGCAAAAGATCATCATCGGTCGACTGTTTGATCTCGGACTGCCGGTCTATGTGATGAGTGAACCCACCCGCGGTATCGATGTGGGAGCCAAGAGTGCGATCTATGCGCTGCTGCGTGAGCAGGTGGAGCAAGGGGCCGCGGTGGTGCTGATCTCGTCCGAACTCAACGAGCTGTGCGGGATGTCGGACAGGGTGATCACTCTCTACGCGGGCGAGGTGGTGGCCGAGTTCGTGGAGGCCGACATCACCGAGGAGAACATCACCGCGGCCATGGTCGCAGGTAAGGCAGGCCTTCACCATATCGTCACCGAATCCCCTCAGCCAGCAGTGCTGTCCCAGTGACAAAAAACATTCGAGCACAACAGCTTTCCGTCAACTCTTGAGGAGTCAGATGTGGCAACCCTAGACACCCCCTCCAGCCCGGCCACCCGGCCGCCGAGCACGACCCGAGTGGGCAACACTCGGATCGCGTTACCCGGACTCGGCGATACCGGAGGTGTGCTCGTAGCGCTACTTGCCCTGGTCATCGTCGCCGGTGTGGCGCTCCCGAGCTTCATGACGTGGGCCAATCTGATGAATATCGTCGGCGCCAACAGCGTGGCGCTGACCTTGGCAATCGGCTCGACCTTCGTCATCATCGCCGGTGGTATCGATCTGTCCATTGTGGCGATGACCGCCGCCGCGGGAATGGTGTTCGGATTGGTGCTGCAATCCGGTTGGCCGGCAATCGTATGCGTGATTGCCGCGCTGGCCGGTGGAACGCTACTGGGGATCGTCAACGGAGTCCTCATCTCGCGGGCCCGGATCTCCTTTCTCGTGGTGACTCTCGGAATGGCCTCGATCGCCGCGAGCATCGCGTTGCTGCTCAACAACGGCGCCACCGTCAACGTCTTCGACATCCCGGCATTCGCAGGGGTCAACAGCTTTGCCACCGCCGAGATCGGCCCCATTCCCATCATCTTGATCTTCGATGTGGTGATGATTCTCCTTGCGGCAGGAACGCTGGGGTACACCGCTTTTGGACGATCCGTGCTGGCAGTCGGCTCCAACTCCGATGCGGCGCGACTCAACGGGATCAACGTCAAGAATGTGACCGCCGCGGTCTACGCACTCGCCGGTCTCGCCGCCGGAGTCGGCGCACTCATCCAGGTGGGTCGCCTCACCGGAGCCTCGCCCCAGATCGATCCGGCGCTGCTCAACGGAGTCTTGGCGGCCGTGCTCATCGGCGGAACCTCGTTCAGCGGGGGTAAGGGCAGCATCTGGGGAACGGTCATCGGTGTGGCCTTTCTCGGGGTGGTCCAGAATGCGATGACCCTCGCCGACATCTCCAGCTTCTGGCGGCAGGCCGTCAACGGCGCCCTGCTGATCGCCGCGGTGGGACTCGGGGTGGCCCGCTCGGCCGCGCTGCGGGCTCGGCTCCGGTCGATGATGCCGGGCGCCTCGAGTACGGCGGCCCAGAGCCGATGACCGGCACGGATTCGACAGCCGAGTGGACGGTGGTCTGCGGTGTTGATGAACTCTCCGACGGTGAGGGCATCAAGGTCGCCGGGATCTGCCCGCCGATCGCGGTGTTCAACGTCGCGGGCGAGTTCTTCGCGATCGACGACACTTGTTCGCACTCTGACTATTCGCTGTCCGACGGTTACCTCGACGGGGACCAGATCGAGTGCGAACTCCACTACGCGACCTTCTCTGTGCGTACAGGTGAGGCGCTTACCGCGCCAGCCACAGATCCGGTCGGTACTTATCCGATACGCATCGACGGCGACAAGGTCTACGTCGCCGCGACACAGCGCTGTGTCATCGCCAAGTTCAGAATCTAAACCCCCTCAGTCACAAAGGAATCACATATGAAACTCGTCAGATCACTCGTGGCCACGGGGGCCGTGCTGGCCATTGGGACAGCCGTGGCGGCCTGCGGGAGGAGCGACGACAGCTCCACCTTCTTCGGCTTCTCCTCGCCCGTTCTGGCGCAGGAAGGTCAAAAGTTCACCTCCCAGGGCATCGAGGCCGCAGCCTCCTCCCTGGGATGGGAGTCGCAGGTCTATGACGCGAATCTCTCGGCCGATACTCAGGTCTCCAATATTCAGACAATGGTGGACCGCCCGGTGAGCGCGTTGGGATCGTGGGCGCTCGACGAAGGCGCCATCTCGGGTGCCTACTCGCGTGCCGAGTCTGCCGGAATCCCGGTCATCGGTGTCAATTCCGGTGGTACCGGCGTGGATTCGACGGTATGGACCGAAGCGACGACGTGTGAAACCGGTGGAGTCATCGAGAAGGTGGCCGACCTGTTTGCCACCGCCAAGCCGAACGGCAGGATCGCCGTCATGTCGGGCCCACCGGCTCCGTCGATCGTGACGATGACCGAGTGCTTCACCAAGGCCGCCGAGGCCAAGGGCCTGACAATCGTGGTGCGCCAGGACAACACCGCAGATACCTCCGCGGGCGCGTCGACACTTGCGCAGGACATTCTCTCGGCAAACCCCGATCTCGACGGTTTTTGGGCCTATAACGACGCCTCGGCGTTGGGAATCGCCTCGGCACTGTCGGCTCGCGGGCTCAAGGCCGCCTCGGGGACCAACCCGAACGGGGTTGTGGTGACCGGAAGCAACGGTGACGAATCGGCGATCGCCGCCGTGCGCAACGGGACGATCACCGCCACCGTCGACACCGACCCGGTGTGCACCGGGTGGGCGATCGTGGGTGCCGCCCGAGACGCGCTCGATGGCAAGGCGCAGAAGGAATATGTGGTCAAGAGCGACATCGTCTCCTCGTCGACGATCGCCGACTATGTGGCACCCGCAGACAAGACGTGCTCCCTGGAGCACCTGCCGCTCGTCGCGGCACAGTGACCGAGACGGAGACGATGATGCAACAGCGTGAACTGGCCGAACCGCAGGGCAAGCAGGTCTCGGTGGGACCACACACGATCCACTACATCGACATGGGGGAGGGCACCCCGACGGTCTTCCTGCACGGTGGTGGGCCGGGGTGTTCGAGTTGGACCGACTTCGGCACGGTCGCAGCGACTTTTGCAGAGAACCGGCGGCTGATCCTGATGGATATGCTGCACTTCGGGCGATCGAGCAAAGAGCCGTTCACCGCACCGCGGTGGAGCTACCACGCCCAGGTGATTGCCGGGGCACTGCATGCCATCGGGATTCACAAGGCCGATTTCATCTGCAATTCGATCGGTGGCTCGGCGGCGGTGGCGCTGGCCGCCGAACATCCAGACCTGGTGGACCAGCTGATCATCACCGGGAGCGAGCCGATCCCTGGCGCCGTTCCGCTCACCCCCGAACTGGGGCTGGCCGGCGCCGACGCCTGGACGATGTATTACGCCGACGGTGGGCCGACCAAGGAGAAGCTCTACTCGATCATGGCCGAACTCGAATGGCGGGGCGGTGAGGACATCCCCTCCTGGACATTCGATCTGCGGTGGGAGCTGAGTCAGGACCCCGAGCTGATCGCACTGGGGCCGGACTGGTCGATCGAGGGTGGTCGTGGGATACCCCAGGACCTTTCCCACCACCTTCCGATGGTCAAGGCGCGATCACTGCTGTTGTGGGGAGATCACGATGCCTTTGCCATTCCCGACTACGCCCTCGAACTGACCAAACGCATCCCCGATGCATCGCTCTATGTGATGGCCGGCGGGGCACACCACATGGAGGAGCAGCGTCCCGACGAGTTCGCGGCCATCGCCACGGCCTTCCTCGACTCGGGACCGGCGCGCTCGTGACCGGTGCCCTGGTGATGGGAACCCACGAGTCCGTGCGGAAGACAAACAAACCACGCCCCAATCGAGAAACGGAGTGGATGTGAGCAACGACATCAACGACCAGCTACAGGATCTCGTCGACTGGGAGAACGGACTCATCGGTCCGGAGATCTTCATCGACGACTCCATCTACCGACGCGAACTGGAGCAGATCTTCGGTCGGGCCTGGTTGTTCATCGCACATGATTCGATGATCGCCAAACCGGGTGATTTCGTGAACACCTATATGGGTGGTGATCCTGTGCTGGCCATCCGCCAGCGCGACAACAGCGTTCGAGTGTTCCTCAACGCCTGCCGGCATCGCGGGATGAAGATCTGCCGCGCCGAGGACGGCAACGCGAAGAACTTCATGTGCACCTATCACGGCTGGACGTACAACACCGCGGGTGAACTGATCAATGTGCCCAATCTGGACACCGCCTATTTCAACGAACTCGATCAGAAGCGATGGGGGCTGATCGAGGTCGCACAGGTCGACCAGTACAAGGGGATGTGGTTTGCCACTTTCGATCCGACGGCGCCGCCGCTGACCGACTTCCTCGGCGACATGACCTACTACATCGACAGTTGGATCGATCGGACCCCGGGCGGCATAGAGATCCTGCCCGGCGTCATCAAGTGGACCATCCACGGCAACTGGAAGCTGGGAGCCGAGCAGTTCGGCGGTGACGGCTACCACGCGATCATCACCCATGCTTCTTCGCTGGGCACCTTTGATCCGTCTTTCCTGCGAGATATCAAGGGCATCGAGTTCGCCTCCCGTCAGGGGCACGGGTATTCGATGATCTTCGATCGGATGACCCGATTTGCCGATGATCCACTCGGGCGATACAACCAGGCCGAGTTCGACAACCGGCTCGAACGGCTGGGTGAGGAGCGGGCCAATACCGTCGGTAACTTCACCGTCTTCCCGAATCTTTCGGGACTGCCCGGATCGGCGAATCTGCGCGTATGGCACCCCAAGGGGCCCAACGAATTCGAGATCTGGTCCTGGACCATCGTCGACAAGGATGCGCCGGCGGAGGTCAAGCGGGCGCAACGTACCTCGGCGGCCTTCACCGAGGGCGCGGCGGGCGTGGTCGAGACCGATGACGGCGAGAACTGGGACTTGATCGGGCAGATGCTCGAGCGAGGCGTGCAGACGCGGAAGATGACGTGGAACTACCAGATGGGCCACGGACATGAGACCGACAATGATCCGGTGTATCCGGGACGGGTGTTGCGCAACTACTTTGGGGAGGGACCGCAGCGTACCTTCTACCGGCGGTGGCTGGAGTTCATGACATCGCCCGAGTGGCCGGTGGCGCCGGCGGCCGAACCCGAACGCAGTGAACACGACCCCAAGCAGATCGCGGCCGGAATCGGTAATCGGGCTGCGGCGATCATGGAAGGAGTCAAGAATGCTGACCGCCGGTGAACACAGTGCGAAGGGGGCCTCGGCGCCGGGATTCACCTCGGCCGGAATGACTCTGGTCTCGGCCGCCGAGCAGTTCGAGATCGAACAGTTCCTGTACGCAGAGGTCGAGTTGCTCGACGACTGGAAGTGGCGGGCGTGGTATGAGCTGTTCACCGCTGATGCCCACTACCGCATGCCGATTCGTCGTAATCGGCTGCGCAGGCAGCGTAAGCAGGACGAGGCCGATGACCTCGATGGGTTGGAGGTGGCTCACTTCGATGACGACAGCGTCTCCTTGGAGCTTCGAATCCAGCAACTCGAGAGCGGGATGCACTGGGCCGAGGACCCGCCGTCGCGGTCCCGGCATCTGATCACCAATGTGCGGATCGCCCGGTCGCCGGTCGACGGTGAATACCATGTGCGTTCCAACTTCTTCATCTACCGCAACCGGTTGGAGGCAGAGGTTGATCTGTGGGCCGGTGAACGTCGAGATGTGCTGCGGCGAGAGGACAACGGGTTCAAGATCGCCGATCGGGTGATCTTGCTCGACCAGAACCTGGTGTTGGCCAAGAACCTCAGCGTCTTCTTCTGAGATATTCGAATTCTGACCCCTCGCCCCGATGCGTGGGTCACTGACCACATGTCCACGGATAAGGACGGTGTAGCCACTGTGAACAAGAAGTCCTATGTGATCGTCGGTGCCGGAATGGCCGGCGCCAAGGCGGCCGAGGCGTTGCGGGCGAAAGGATTCGACGATCGGATCTTCTTGGTCGGGGATGAGGGGCGGCTGCCCTACGAACGACCACCACTGTCCAAGGAATGCCTCGTCGGCTCGGCTCCGTTGGGCTCCACCACAATCCGGGAGTGGGAGGATTGGATGGAGCTGGCGGTACACCTCGTGCTCGACGATCCGGTGGAATCGGTCGACGCCGCCGCGGGTGCGGTCCGCTTGGCCAGTGGTATCCGCATCGAAGCCCAAAAGGTGTTGGTGGCCAGCGGCGGTCGAGCCCGAACGATGCCGGTCGGCGGTGCCGATCTCGATGGCATCCACACCCTGCGCACCGCCGACGATTCGGAGGTGCTCGGTGACAGGTTGCGGCGAGGCCGGCTTCGGGTGGTGATTGTCGGCGGCGGTCTCCTGGCAGCGGAGACCGCCGCGGCGGCCGCGAGTCTGGGTAACGAGGTGACGTGGCTGTGTCGATCCCGCCATCCGTTGACAGGCGCGGTCGGAGGGCATGCCGCCGATCATCTGGCGCAGGTGTATCGGGAGGCTCCGTTCGAGCTGCGTGCCCCGGTGTCGGTGGTGGGCTTTGTGGGAACCGATCGGGTGCGGGGTGTCGAGTTGGATGACGGCGACACCATCCCGGCCGATATCGTGATCACCGCGATCGGTCAGCAACCTGCGCTGGACATGCTCGACCGCAAGCAATTTCGGATTTCACACGGTGTGCCGGTGGACGGGCGGCTGCAGACGGCGGTTCCCAATGTCTTTGCCGCCGGGGATGTGGCGAGCTTTCCCGATCCGTTCATCGGTGCCACCGTGCGACATGGCACCTGGCTCAACGCCTCTGCACAAGGAGAATTCGCCGCAGGCGCGATGATCGGGGAGTCGGCGGCCTTCGCGGGGGTTCCCTGGTATTGGTCGGACCACCTGGGCCTCAATATCCAGGTGGCCGGCCACATCGCCGAATCGAAGACGATCGTGACCCGCAGGCATTCCGATGATTCGGTGAGCTGGTTCTATCTGTCCGGATCGACGTTGTTGGGCGCGGTCGGGATCAACGCCGCGCGGGATGTCCGGGCAGCGATGCTCCTGATGGAAGCGGGTGCACCGCTGGGGGCCGAGGATGTGGCCGATACCGGCGTTGATCTGCGCGCCCTGGCCCGTCGGGTGAGTGCGTCATGACTGCGGCGATCGAGAGTGTCCTCGTTGACCGGGCATTTCAGCGCAGCGTGCGGACCCCGGAGATGGAGGTCGGTTATGTGGATCGGGGCGCGGGAACGCCGCTGGTGATGATCCAGGCATGGGGTCCGCGTCCCGGGGCGACTGCGGCGTTGGTGTATCGCCGGGTGTGTGAACTGCTCGAGGACCGGTACCGGTGTGTGGTGGTCGATCTGCCGAACTACGGACTCACCGGGCCGGTCGAGTATCACGAACCGGTCCATGACGTCGCAGTTCGTGCGGTGCTGGCGGTGATGGAGCATCTCGGCATCGAGCACGCTCCCCTCATCGGCACGTCGATGGGCGCCACCACTGCGCTCGACCTGGCGTTGGCCCAGCCGGAACGGGTCGACGCGTTGCTCGTGGGAGCCTGCCACGCCTCGACCGGCGGCGATCCCTACCTGGTGACGCCCTTTCCGTCCGAGGTGTGGCGGCTGGCGATCGAACTCGACGAGTGTCCCGCCGACGAGGACCGGTTACGCCGAATGCTGCGGGCCCTGTGGTTCGACGAATCGCTGATCACCGACGAGGTGGTCGCGGCGATGATGCACATGCGCGCGGCACATGCCGATCATGGTGAGGCGGACCGCCGTTCGGTCAGCGTCGCGCACAGCAACATGGCAGATCTCGCCCGGCTGCGGATGCCGGTCGGCATCGTGCACGGGCGCAATGACCGGATGGTGCCCTTTGAACAGGCGCTGGCCATCGGGTCCTACATTCCCCACGCAGATATCCGCCTTCTCGGACAATGCGGTCATTGGCCGCCTTTTGAGCGTCCCGAGGCCTTTGTCGGGGCGATCGAGGCCCTGCTGGGTGTGACGTGGTGAACGCCGCCGCGCGCAACTCTTCTCGACTACCTAACATCTGAGGTCGGACAGATTCCACGCGCGATGGCGTCACCCGATGTCGTGTGGCCCGAAACCCGGACTCTCCTCCACCGGAGAGCCGTTGCGGGGCGGTGTGGCCAATTGTGGTGACATCGGGCGTCTCCTCGCCCGCTGCCAGTGTGTTTTGGAGTGGTATTGACATGGAACCAGTCCCCGTAGGCGGTGATGGCATCCGACCCGTGGGCGCGGTGGGTCGCCGTGGTGACACCCGATCGCGGTATGCAGCGCTGATCGAGTTGGCCACCGCATTGACCGAGGTGGACGATCTCGCGGAACTCGGTGAACTCTACTTCGAGAGCATCGGCGAGATCATGGATCTGCCGATGAAAGCGCTGTACCTGTTCGGCGACGAGCCGGGGACGCCGTCGTGGTATGAGTCGCGCAACGTCAGCGACCGTTTCATGACCACATACGAACAACTCGGCAGACCCATCGACGACGAACTGCGCCAGGTACTCACGCGCTTCACCCCGGTCTACAACCTGGCCGGGCGCAGCCTCGACGAATGGCGCCGAACCGAGATCTATCAGCGGGTTGATCGCCTGGAGAACATGCTGCACGTGCTCAAGGCGCCGATGGTGCACAACGGCGCGATTGTCGGGACCGTGGATTTTGCCTCCGACTCATTGCTGCTCGAGGTCGATCAGGTCGACATGGACCTGATATCGGCAATCGGCCAGATCGTCGGCGGAGCGGTGGCCAATCTGCGGAGTCGTACCGAGCTGCAACACCGACTCGATGTCTCACTCCTGGCAGTGAACTCGAGTGCCGCTGCGGTGGTCTACTTTGCGGCCTCATCCATCGAACCGACGATCAATCGATCGGCGGCCGGCCTGCTCGGTGATCTGCAAGAGGGCACCGACATCCTCTACCGCGTTCTGCGCGACGTCGGTGGCTCCGACTCACTGTTGCACCGGTCATATCTTGTCCGGCTCAAGAACGGAAGCAAGGACGTACTCGAATGCACCGCCCGTCCGGTACCCGGGGAGCCGGGGGCGCACTTGCTCGAACTCGAACTGGAATCGTCACGGGCCCAATATCGCAGCCATGCCCTCCAACGACTATCGGCCCGGGAATACGATGTGGCCGGGCTGGTGGCCGCGGGGTTCTCCGATCGCGAGATCGCCGATGAACTGGTGTTGAGCCTGCACACAGTACGTCAGCATGTGAAGAACATCTACGCCAAGCTGGGGGTGAGTTCTCGCGTGCACCTGACCCGCATGTACCACGGGATGACCCCGCGAACCGAGACCCGACGGGGATGAGCGGGCCCGACGCCGTTCATGTGTTCCGGCGGGCGCGACGGCACTGATCACGCGCCTGTCGTCGCGAGCCCCGGCGCCGTGCCACCATGGGTGATCATGGTGCGCAGTGGGGAGTCGAGGGGCACGCGGGCCGTCCCCGCGTGGTACGGCGTCCTGACCGAACGCAGGGGAGGGCCGCTGGCGCCGCGGCGTGCGGCGTCACGGCTGTCGGCCTACGTCTACGGCAACATCCTGGTGTTGGCCGCGGTGGTGCTGGCCTCGTCGTCGACGATCGACGAGGGGCATGCCCCGCTGATCGTCCTCGGGACCGGCGTGACCACATACATCGCGCACGTCTTCGCCGACCTGCTGGCGCACGCGAACGTCCCGGAGGCGCACGAGGAGGAACACGGCGGCGAGTTGAGCCGGGAGCAGGTTCGCGGGCTGGCCGTCGACGAACTGCGCGACGCGGTGCCGATCATGTCGTCGGCGGTGTGGCCGGCGATCGCGCTCACCCTCGGCTATCACGAGTTCATTCCCACCGAGGCGCCCCAGCTGATCGCCGGGGCGATCGTGGTGGCGCGCATCGCGTCGGTGCCGATCGTCACCGAGCGGGTGCGGGGAAACCGGCTCGACGCCCGGATGGTGGGCGCCGGGCTCATCGCGGCCGTGATGGCCGCGGTGATCGTGCTGCTCAAGACGCTGATCGGGCATTGATCGGGCGGGAATGCCGCAGGCACCGACGACGTTATGAGTGGTCAACAGATCGTCTGTTGATCATCTCGGGCTCGTTCCCGGTTGGTTTCCCGGATCCGATTTTTGACCTGTGCAAACCCGATCGGTAGAGTGGATCGTCGGTGCCTGGCGTACGTCGGGCCAGTCCGTGTGCCCTGCCGACGGAGCCGTGACGGTGATGTCGGACAGCGTGTCCCATGGGTACTCCCACCATGTGATGGGGTCACCGGGCTGACAAGCGAGACCGCTGTCGGGTGTCTGACACGCCCGACCTCGGGGTAGCGATAACTGTACTGACCAGGGCGAAAGCCTTGGTGGGGCGAGTTGTGGAGGTTCGTCGAAAACCCGGTTTCGGTCGGATTTCGGGGGACTTGCCCGGAGCACCAACCACGACGACAACGAAATGAAGCCGACCGCGTCTGCCGCGGCCGGATGTGCCGACAAAGGAAGAACTGAGCTCAGTGCCAACCATTAATCAGCTGGTCCGCAAGGGCCGTCATGACAAGGCTGCGAAGAAGAAGACCGCAGCCCTCAAGGGGAGCCCGCAGCGTCGCGGCGTGTGCACCCGCGTCTACACCACCACCCCGAAGAAGCCGAACTCCGCTCTCCGTAAGGTCGCCCGTGTGCGCCTGACGAGTGCCGTCGAGGTCACCGCGTACATCCCGGGTGAGGGCCACAACCTGCAGGAGCACTCGATGGTGCTCGTACGTGGTGGTCGTGTGAAGGACCTGCCGGGTGTGCGTTACCGCATCATCCGCGGCTCGCTGGACACCCAGGGTGTCAAGGACCGCAAGCAGGCCCGCAGCCGCTACGGCGCGAAGAAGGGGAACTGATAAGTCATGCCACGTAAAGGCCCCGCACCCAAGCGTCCTCTGATCAACGACCCCGTCTACGGATCGCCACTGGTCACCCAGCTGGTCAACAAGATCCTGCTGGACGGCAAGAAGTCGACCGCCGAGCGCATCGTCTACGGTGCCCTCGAGCAGGCCCGCGACAAGACCGGCACCGATCCGGTCATCACCCTCAAGCGCGCCCTCGACAACGTCAAGCCGACCCTCGAGGTCAAGAGCCGCCGCGTCGGTGGCGCCACCTACCAGGTGCCGATCGAGGTCAAGCCCGGCCGCGCCAACACCCTGGCGCTGCGCTGGCTGGTGACCTTCAGCCGGCAGCGCCGCGAGAAGACCATGGTCGAGCGTCTCGCCAACGAGCTGCTCGACGCGTCCAACGGTCTCGGCGCCTCGGTGAAGCGCCGCGAGGACACCCACAAGATGGCCGAGGCCAACCGGGCGTTCGCGCACTACCGCTGGTAACCCGAAGCTTGCTTCGGGTTGCGGCGGAGCCGCGGCTCCGACAAGACAGCCTTTAGTCCTTTGAGAATTCCCGGAGGGAATTAGATGGCACAGGAAGTGCTCAGCGACCTGAAGAAGGTCCGCAACATCGGCATCATGGCCCACATCGATGCCGGTAAGACCACCGCGACCGAGCGAATCCTCTACTACACCGGTGTGAACTACAAGATCGGTGAAACCCACGACGGTGCCTCGACCACCGACTGGATGGAGCAGGAGAAGGAGCGGGGTATCACCATCACCTCCGCTGCGGTGACCTGTTTCTGGAACAAGAACCAGATCAACATCATCGACACCCCCGGCCACGTCGACTTCACCGTCGAGGTGGAGCGCAGCCTGCGCGTGCTCGACGGTGCCGTTGCCGTGTTCGACGGCAAGGAGGGCGTCGAGCCCCAGTCCGAGCAGGTGTGGCGGCAGGCCGAGAAGTACGACGTTCCGCGTATCTGCTTCGTCAACAAGATGGACAAGCTGGGCGCCGACTTCTTCTTCACCGTCAAGACGATCGAGGATCGTCTCGGTGCCAAGCCGCTGGTTCTGCAGCTGCCGATCGGTGCCGAAGACAACTTCGACGGCGTCGTCGACCTGATCGAGCAGAAGGCGATCACTTGGCGTGGCACCGTCGAGATCGGTGCTGCGCCGACCATCGAGGAGATCCCCGCGGATCTGGTCGATCAGGCCGCCGAGTACCGCGAGAAGCTGCTCGAGACCGTCGCCGAGAGCGATGAGGCGTTGCTGGAGAAGTACTTCGGTGGCGAGGAACTCACCAGCGAGGAGATCAAGGGCGCCATCCGCAAGCTCACCATCGCGCGTGAGTTCTACCCGGTCATCTGCGGTTCGGCCTTCAAGAACAAGGGCGTGCAGCCGATGCTGGACGCGATCATCGACTACCTGCCGTCCCCGCTGGACGTGCCGAGCGTCGAGGGTCACGCGGTGGGCAACGAGGAGGAGATCCTCTCTCGTAAGCCCAGCGCGGATGAGCCGTTCTCGGCTCTGGCGTTCAAGATCGCCGCTCACCCGTTCTTCGGCAAGCTGACCTTCGTGCGTGTGTACTCCGGTCACATCAGCGCGGGCACCCAGGTGCTCAACGCCACCAAGGGCAAGAAGGAACGCATCGGCAAGCTCTTCCAGATGCATGCCAACAAGGAGAACCCGGTCGACGAGGCCTGGGCCGGACACATCTACGCGATGATCGGGCTCAAGGACACCACCACCGGTGACACCCTGTGCGATCCGAACGCGCCGATCGTGCTCGAGTCGATGAGCTTCCCGGACCCGGTCATCAACGTCTCCATCGAGCCGAAGACCAAGTCCGACCAGGAGAAGCTCGGCACCGCGATCCAGAAGCTCGCCGAAGAGGATCCGACCTTCTCGGTGAAGCTGGACGAGGAGACCGGCCAGACCGTCATCGGCGGCATGGGCGAGCTGCACCTCGACATCCTTGTCGACCGCATGAAGCGGGAGTTCAAGGTGGAGGCCAACGTGGGCAAGCCCCAGGTGGCCTACCGTGAGACGATCCGTCGTCCGGTTGAGAAGCACGAGTACACCCACAAGAAGCAGACCGGTGGTTCCGGCCAGTTCGCGAAGGTCATCATCAAGCTCGAGCCCCTGGTGGACGCCGAAGACGGTGCGACCTACGAGTTCGAGAACGCCGTGACCGGTGGTCGCGTCCCGCGCGAGTACATCCCGTCGGTGGATGCCGGTGCGCAGGACGCCATGCAGTACGGCGTGCTCGCCGGCTACCCGCTGGTGAACCTCAAGGTGACGCTGCTCGACGGTCAGTACCACGACGTCGACTCGTCGGAAATGGCCTTCAAGATCGCCGGTGCGCAGGCTCTCAAGGAGGCTGCCAAGATCGCGAACCCGGTGATCCTGGAACCGATCATGGCCGTCGAGGTCACGACGCCCGAGGATTACATGGGTGACGTGATCGGCGACCTGAACTCCCGCCGTGGCCAGATCCAGGCCATGGAGGAGCGCAGTGGTGCCCGTGTCGTCAAGGCGCAGGTCCCGCTGTCGGAGATGTTCGGCTACATCGGCGACCTCCGGTCGCGGACCCAGGGCCGGGCAAACTACTCCATGGTGTTCGACTCCTACGCCGAGGTTCCGGCGAACGTGTCGAAGGAAATCATCGCGAAGGCCACCGGCGAGTAATTCACTCGCGCAAGGGCTTTCACGACGCACTCCCTGGCCTATCGGCAGGGCGGGCGAGACAACCAAAGTAAAATCCCCTGCTGGGATCCGCCCAGCAGGCAACAAGTCCAGGAGGACAATCAAGTGGCGAAGGCGAAGTTCGAGCGGACCAAGCCGCACGTGAACATCGGCACCATCGGTCACGTCGACCACGGCAAGACCACCCTGACCGCGGCGATCACCAAGGTCCTGCACGACAAGTTCCCGGAGCTCAACAAGAGCTTCGCGTTCGATCAGATCGACAAGGCTCCCGAAGAGAAGGCTCGTGGTATCACGATCAACATCTCGCACGTGGAGTACGAGACCGATAAGCGTCACTACGCTCACGTCGACGCCCCGGGTCACGCGGACTACATCAAGAACATGATCACCGGTGCGGCTCAGATGGACGGCGCGATCCTCGTGGTCGCCGCCACCGACGGTCCGATGCCGCAGACTCGTGAGCACGTGCTGCTGGCCCGCCAGGTCGGTGTGCCCTACATCCTGGTCGCCCTGAACAAGGCCGACATGGTCGACGACGAAGAGATCATCGAACTCGTCGAGATGGAGGTCCGCGAACTGCTGGCCGCCCAGGAGTTCGACGAGGAAGCCCCGGTCGTCAAGGTCTCGGCCCTGAAGGCTCTCGAGGGTGACCCGGAGTGGGTCAAGTCCGTCGAGGAGCTCATGGACGCGGTCGACGAGTCGATCCCGGATCCGGTTCGCGAGACCGACAAGCCGTTCCTGATGCCCGTCGAGGACGTCTTCACCATCACCGGCCGCGGCACCGTGGTCACCGGTCGTGTGGAGCGCGGCGAGGTCAACGTGAACGAGGAAGTCGAGATCGTCGGCATCCGCGAGAAGTCGCAGAAGACCACCGTCACCGGTATCGAGATGTTCCACAAGCTCCTCGATTCGGCTCAGGCAGGCGACAACGCCGGTCTGCTGCTCCGCGGCCTCAAGCGTGAGGACGTCGAGCGTGGCCAGGTCATCGTGAAGCCGGGCACCACGACCCCGCACACCGAGTTCGAGGGACAGGCCTACATCCTGTCCAAGGACGAGGGCGGCCGTCACACCCCGTTCTTCAACAACTACCGTCCGCAGTTCTACTTCCGTACCACCGACGTGACCGGCGTCGTGACCCTCCCCGAGGGCACCGAAATGGTCATGCCGGGCGACAACACCGAGATGAGCGTCAAGCTCATCCAGCCGGTCGCCATGGACGAGGGCCTGCGTTTCGCCATCCGTGAGGGTGGCCGCACCGTCGGTGCGGGTCGAGTCACCAAGATCACCAAGTGATCGTCTGACTCACTGAGTCGAAAGGGCGCCCCAACCACGAAAGTGGTTGGGGCGCTTTCTCATTGTGTATGGCTGTGCGACATTCCCACGCACTCGGCCGTTTCCCGCGCAGCGAGATGAGTACGCGCGAAACGAATGGTTCCGCGGCAAGCGTGTCCGGTGCCGGGCTTGCCTGGCGGGGCCTGCTCAGGGCTTGTTGGCCGGCCAGTTGTAGATCAGGTCCAGCAGGCCGGTGCCGTTGCCCTTCGGGGTGGTGGCCGTGCTGTTGATCAGATAGTAGGTCTGCCCGACGCCCGACCACACGGCGCCGACCACCTGATGTTGCATACTCTCCGTGGTCGGGAGGACCTTGTTGAGCTCGTAGAACAGGTTGGGTAGAGCGCCGGTGTACTTGACGACACGGAACCATGCGTCCTTACGTCGCGGTGTCTTGTGCCGGTCGTTGATCCGCAGTTTGACGTTGGCCTGCGGGGTCATCCAACCGCTGATCTTGGTGACCGGCTGGATCTGCCGGAGGTCCTGCAACGTCGGGTAGTTGACCTGCGCCAGGTGGATGTGGAGCTGATCCTGGCCGCGTCTGTCCTTGGAGTTGACGCCGAGCGCGATCGGCGACGAGGGCTTCGCCGGGACATTGGCCACCGCCTCGCGCCAGGCGGCGGGCCACCAGTTCGGCGGTGAATGCAGTAGATAGCTGCATTCGATGCCGGAGATGCGGTTCGTCGGGATCAGCAGCATGTCGGTGTTGGAATGCGGATTGTCCCCGCCGTGACGAATCGCGTAGTACCGGTTGGGAGTCGACGAGATCTGCCGAACGTAGTCGTTGCTGCCGGCGTTGCCGGGGGTGCGTCCCTTCACCTGATCCCACAACCAGAATTCGCTCTTGCCGGTACCGGCCACCGAGTCGTTCGGGTCTCCGCATCCGGCCGGCGGAGCACCCCACGCGACGCCCGCGGCGCCGGTGCCGGCCACGGCACCGATACCGATGGCCGCCGACGTCGTCAGAAAGGTCCGTCGGCTGACGCCGCGTGGCTGGTTGTCGGATGTGATGTCCATGCTCGGCCCTCTCGCCGATGAGCCACCGGCGTGCTCGTCTGAGCCGTCAGTGTGCCACCGTCGCGGTGGCGGATTGCCGAGATTCGGGAAATCTTCCTCAGTGTTTACTCAGCTTCGTTTACTCAGCTTCGCCGGCTGCGGAGCGGTCGACTCAGGAACAATCGCCGCCGGCGACCGGCCACCGCCGGTGGCACCCAGGCGCCGACGGCGATCAGGTGCTCGGTGAACGCACCCGCCTCCTCGTCTCCCGGCCGTCGGGGCCGGCCCCGCGCCCACTCGACGAACAGCTCACCGAACCGGCATCCCAGTTCGGCCCGGGCCAGCGGCAGCCGGCGCGCCACCTCGCCGGCCCGTTTGCGCAGCAACGCCTCCTCGGTGATCCGCAGACGAGCCGCATCGATGCCCTCGGGTGCGGCGCCGCCCGCCACGAGGGCGCGCACCAACTCCTCCTGACGTTCGGCGAGCGTACGGCGGCCGTCGGCGCTCACGACGCCGCCCACCAGCCGCTGCCCACGGTGACCCGGTCCATCCCGGCGGCATCGGCGATCGCGTCCAACTCGGTGAGCAGTTCCCGCGCCGGGGGATAGGCGCCGTCACGTTCGAGCATGAACGCCGGGGCACGCCCGGTCGCGGCGATCCGGGCGACGAGGTCGAGGACGGGTGCCGGGACGGGGTCGGTGTGGGTGTCGTGATACACCGTCCCGTCCGACGATCCGCCGGCAACATGACAGTATGCGATGCGTTCGGTCGGAATCCGGGCCAGCTCCGTCGCCGGGTCGACTCCCGAATTGAGCGCGCACGCATACACATTGGCGACATCGAGGAGGAGGTACACCCCGGTGCGTTCGATGATCTCGGACACGAATTCCCCTTCGGTGTACTCGTCCTCGGGCCAGGAGAACAAGGCTGCTATGTTCTCCACCGCCAGTGGCACCGGGAGGCTCGCCTGGGTGCGGACGATGTTGGCACACAGCATGTCCAGCGCCTCGCGGGTGCGGGGAACGGGCAGCAGGTGCCCGGCCTCGAGGCCACCGGCGCGGACGAAGGCGATGTGCTCGCTCACCAGCGGGGAGCGCAGCCGCGCTGCGGCATCGGCCAACACCGCAATACGTCCATCCAATACCGGTTCGGCGCCACCCAACGACAATCCCACACCGTGTAGGATCACCGGGATAGAAAGTGCCACAAGCGGATCGATGTCGATGTGGGCGACCGTCTCGGCGATCACCTCGCAGAATCGCAGGCCGGGAAGGTCGGCGACGACGGCGGCGATCTCGGGCCGCCAGCCGATACCGACGCCGCCGATCGGATGTGGGTTCAGCGCCAGGTTCTGTCGGTCAGCCACCGCAACCACCTCCACCACCACCGCAACTGCTCGAACTACTGCTGCCGCCACCACAACTGCTGGAACCGCCACCGCATCCGAAGAATCCGCCACCGTCGGAGCCGCCGCCATTGCCGAGGAATCCCCAACTGGTGGTGCGCCGGTGGGCTCTCCGCTGTGCCGGGGCGGGTGCAACGTGGGTGATGGTCGGTCGCGGTGCGGTGGTCGCCGGGAACGCGGCCGGGTTCGCGGCCAGTCGTGCGTCCACCAGCGACATCGCCTCGACGCCGAAAAGCGCTGTGGCAAGCGCACAGTGACGCACCCCCATGGTGGTCAGGGCCGGTCGCCATCGTGGCTCGAGAAGGGTGTTCGCCCGGCGGTGGGCCGACAGTGTCGCCGCTCCCTGGGCGGTGAGGCGACGCGGGCGGATCAGGCAGTACGTGGCCACCGCGACGAGGCAGGCCACCATCAGTGCGAGGTAGCCTATCGGCTTGCGGTTGGCCGCGCCGGACACCATCCGCGCCGCGCCGAGAAGGATTGCGGGAGTGAGGATGCCGATCCCGAGTGCACGGGGCCGGGAGTACAGCAGGCCCTGCTGTGCCATCGTGAAACGCAGCTCCCGCAGGGCGATCGCCGCGTCGCGCACCGGGGCGGTCGTCGTCCGGGGTAGACGGAGGTGCACCGCGCGGACGAAAGTGTCGTGGTCCGCCTTGTCGGTCTCGCCGAGCCGGCGGGTCGCTCGCCCGGTGGAGTCGATCAGGCCGGTCACCCGCAGCTGGGTGACGGCGGCGAGGACGGCCCGATCGTCGGAGATGAGCATGCCGACATGCGCGGCAGTGAGGTCGTCGGTGTCGACGCGGGTGAGCTCTGCCGGCCGTCGGCGAATCACGACGACGCACACGGCCGTCGCGGCGACGATCGCGTAGATCGCCAGGAAGGTGGGACCGGGGATACCCCAGGTATCGGGTCGGGTCATGAGAGTGCACCGCTTTTCGGGTAGGGGGCAGGGCCGGGCGGCGACGCCGCCTCGGGGCAGGATCACGCCGGCAATCACGTCACGGGTTCAGGCCGGCGAACGGACCTGTCGATCGACGAGGTCGGGCAGATCAATGTGGTTGGTGCGCAGCGTGTTACGTGAACAGAGGTCAGACGTGGGTGACGCTGCGGGCCGCGACACCGGGGGCCTGATGATGGCCGAACTCGGTGTCGGCGGGTTGGCAATTCATCTTCTGGCCACCTCCTCGGTGTCGTGTGCCGTCTCCGCGTGGGAGACGTTGTCCGTCAGGTGATCTCAGTATCGGGACGATCGGCGGATTCACCACACCGGGATGGCGTTCGCGGCCGTTTCGTGACCGTTTCCACCGGAATCTCTCAGAATCGTGGAGCCGGGCGTAGGCTGGGCCGCATGTCGATGTTCGGCGTCGAGGGGACCGGGCCGAGATTTCCGAGCTATCTGCGCACGTTCCTGCCGACCTTCCTGTTCGTCATGGTGTGCGGCATCGTCGGGCCGATCTTTCTGCTCATGTACTTCGTGATCGACGAACCGGACACCGGATGGATGCTGTGGTCGGGTCTGGGCATCACCATCCTCGACGTCGTCATCGCGGTCGTGGTGTCCACGGCGGTGTCGCGGTCGCGGGTCCGGGCCACCCGACTCCGGGCGAGCGGGGTCGTCGCGGTGGCCCACATCCGGTCCATCGAGCAGACCCACGTCACCGTCAACGATCAACCGCTGATGCGGCTCGGATTACGGGTCGAGGGTCGTGGCGTGGTCGCCTTCGACAAGGTCATCACCGCCCGGGTGCCGATGTACCAGCAACCCCTGCTGCACGCCCGTCGCCTCGCGGTGCTCGTCGACCCCGAGACCCAGGACATCGAGGTCGACTGGCAGGGATCGGCACTGCTCGCCGGAACGGTACCCGCGGTGTTCTCCTCCAGCGCCGACGGTCGCACCTACGATCTCACCGGCAACGTCGATGCGCTGACCGAGATCGTCGCGATCTTGCACCGTCACGGCATCACGGTGCAGGGCTCGGTCGACCTACGGAGCGATCCGGTGGCACGCCGGGAGGTGATGGACGTGGTGATGCGATCGTCGGCTCCGGTGACGCCGAGCGGAAGTCGGCCGGTCGGCACAACGCCCTCGCTGTTGACTGCGCCGCCTCCGGCGCGCGGTCCCGAGCAGCGTCTCGCCGAACTCGACGCTCTGCGCGGGCGCGGCGTCATCACGGACGAGGAGTACGCTGCGGCGCGAAAACGGGTCATTGACGCACTCTGAGATACCTCAGGAGTCACACTAGTAACATTCAGTCACAATTGCCACTTGGGTAACTGACCGATCTCAATGTCGGCGCCGCATGGTCACAGCCCTGGTCGTCGGGGTGAGGGGCGGCTTAATGTTCGGCGGTGCGTTCAGTTCTGAGGCGGTCGGTCCACAAACGTAGGGGCCGACGAATAGTGGCTGCGGTCATCGCTCTTGCGGCCGTGGCGGTGACCATGGCCGGCGGTGTCGGCGACGCGGAGGCGTCGACCTTCAACCGGATCAGCGTCGGCGGATGCGGCATGCCCGCGAGTCCCGTCGACATCTGGAGCCGGGCCGGCAACTACAAGACGGTCATCGCCCTGGACGGTCTCCGCGCGACCAGCGACATGAGCGGGTGGCGGCACGAGACCCGGATTCAGCGCCTGGCCAATTCCGGCGTCAACGTCGTGGAACCGGTCGGCGGTCTGGCCAGCTTCTACACCAACTGGGAGAAGGCCAGCCCCGGCAACAAGGTCCGCTACCGCTACATGTGGACCTGCCGGCTGGACCGGATCGTGGCGGCCCTCGACGCGCGTGGCCTGGCGGTCGGTCCGTGGCGCAAGTACGCGATCATGGGCATCTCCATGGGCGGCGGATCGGCGATGATCTACGGCGCCTACCACCGGGCGCGCATCTCCCACGTCTTCTCGATGTCGGGATATGTGAACCTGTCCGCGCCGACGATGCGGGAGGCCATCCGGCTGGCGCTGATCGACGCCGGCGTCGAGGCGGGGGTCGGTCCGTTCGACGCCGATTCGATGTGGGGACCGCCGTGGAACGAGCGGTGGGGCAAGAACGACGCCCTGGTGCAGTTGCCGAGGATGCGTGGCATGAAGATCCGGGTGGCCGCCGGATCGGCGACCTGGGGGCCCTATAACACCGATGCGGTCAACTCGGTGAAGGGCACTCCCCTGGAGATGGTGTCCCTCGCGCAGTCACGGGCCTTCGAGGTGGCCGCGAGTCTGCAGGGCATCCCGCTCACGACGGACTTCCCCAACGTGGGGACACACACGTGGGGCTACTGGGAAGACATGGTCTGGCGGGCGAAGAACGCCGGATGGTTCAGGGACCGCTGATCGTGGACCAGGTGCCGACAGGGGATGCGGCACCTGGAACGGAAACGATGAGCGGCTGCGTTGCGGCACACCGTCGACGACGCGGCACCGGACCTCGCACGACGAGGGTCGGTACCGCGTCGTCGACGGTGCCGTGTGAAGCGGTTCACCAATCGTCGAGCGAGGCGTAGCCGTCCTGGATTGCGCGGGCGAACAACGCCGACTTGGTGGTGGCGGCCCGTCCGACGTTGTCGTACTTGGTGCGGATGCGCGCGACGTGGGTGCTGACCGTCGAGACACTGATGAACAGTGCCGCGGCGGCTTCCTGCTTAGACTCGGCGCGCAGCCAGGCGGTCAGGACCTCGATCTCCCGACGGGACAGCCGCGGCCGGACCGGGTCGGCCCGCTCGACCGCGTAGAGGTGACGGATGTGGACGTTGTGCCCGGGTCGGTCGGTGGATCGGGGGGTGTCGTGGGTGGTGATGTCGAGCTCCTTGTGATGCGACGTGCCTGACCCGACCCAAGCGGCAACGACGTGAGGTGTGGTAATCCCTGTTGTAGGTGATCCTCACCGTGGTCACCGACAACCGACGCCGCGAAACCGCCGTTCGCGGTAAGTCGATACATTTGTCGATACGTTGACCTGCGCGAATACGAACGAGCGCCGACGATGAGAGGACGTTCGCAAGCGATGGGGCCGGACGCCGTTTCGACCCGCGACGAGCTGGGCCGGGCGTTGACGGGGCTGCGTGAGCAGTCCGGACTCAGCGTCCGCGACGTCGCCGCCGAGGCCGACGCCCTGCTGGGAACGGTCGCCGGCTGGTTCGCCGGGCAACATGCACCGACGCGCGCCAGCCGGGACATGTTCGAGCGGGTGCTGGCGGCCTGCGGGGTCACCGATCCCGACGATGTGGCGCGGTGGTGGGCCGCCGCCGAACGATCGTCGCGACGGCAGCGGCGTAAGGCGTCGACGGTCGCGCCGTATCGGGGATTCGCGTCGTTCACCGCCGAGGACGGTGCGTGGTACTTCGGCCGTGGTGCACTCGTCGACAGGTTGGTGGCCATAGTGCGTGCTCGACTGCCCGACACCGCGCCTGCCGGGTCGGGCCAGTGGTTGTCGGCGGTCGTCGTCGTCGGTGCCTCCGGTGTCGGCAAGTCGTCTCTGGTGCGCGCCGGGCTGCTGCCGTGGGTCGGGGCCGACGGGGAGCTGACCCAGTGGCATGCGGCGCTGATGGTCCCGGGCAACGATCCCGTCGCCGCGCTCGACGAGGCTCTCGCCGAGTTGCCGCCGGCCACCGACGGCGGGCCGGTCCTGCTGGTCGTCGATCAGCTCGAGGAACTCTGGACACAGAGCAGCATCGAGGTCCGTCGCCACTTCGTCGAGCGACTGGATTCATCCTTCCGCGACCGCCGCTCGGTGATGGTCGGCGTGCTGCGTGCCGACTTCTACGGTCGCGCGGCGGCCAGTCCGTCGCTCGCCCCGGTTCTCGCCGACTCGCAGATCCTGGTACCTCCGATGACCCTCGACGAGCTCCGCGAGGCGATCGTGGCGCCGGCCGAGATCGCCGGTCTGGCCATCGACGACGACCTCGTGACGATGCTCCTCGACGACGTCGCACCGACCGGTGATGCCGGTGCGGGTGTGCTGCCCCTGATGTCGCACGCCTTGCGTTCGACGTGGGAGAAATCCGACAAGCGCAGGCTCACCGTCGGCGACTACCTGTCGACCGGGCGGATCTCCGGCGCGGTGGAGCAGACCGCGGAGTCGGTGTACGACTCCCTGAGCGAGACCGATCGGATTCATGCGCGGCACGTCCTGCTGGAGATGATCAACGTCGACGAGGACACGGTGACGCGGCGGACCGTCACGCTCTGCGGGCTCGGTGCCGATGGGGATGACCCGGATCCGGCGACCGCGCGGGTCCTCGACACCTTCGCCGCGGCCCGGCTGGTGACCGTCTCTTCGACGCACGCGCAGGTCGCCCACGAGGCGTTGTTGACGGCGTGGCCTCGCCTGCTGGGCTGGATCGACGCCGACCGTGAACGGCTGCTGTTGCGGCGTCGGCTGCGGTCGCTGGTGGAGCCGTGGGAGGCCCACGGTCGTCCCGATGATCTGCTTCCGGTGCGTGCACGCCTGGAACTCTTCCGTCCGCTGGCCGACGACGCGGTGTCACTGGACAGGTCGAGCCGGGACTTCCTGGAGGCCGGTGCCGCCCGCCTCGCGGCCCAGGAGCGTCGGGAGTTCCGGCGCACCCGGCAGTTGCGCCGATTCGCGGTGGCCGCCGGTGTCTTCGGTGTCGTCGCCGTCCTGGCCGCCGTCGCGGCGGCCGCCGCGGGCCTGCACATTCGTGATCAGCGGGAGCAGGCGCAACTGGCCACCAACCAGGCGTTGAGCCGTCAACTCGCGGTGCAATCAACCGTCCTCGCCGAGCGGGATCCGTCCCTGTCCGCGCAGCTGGCCATGGTGGCGTACCAGACCTCCCCGACGCTGGAGGCGCGATCGCGGCTCATCGATGCGTCCGCTCATCCGGTGCCGGCGCGGTTCCTCGGTGAGGCCGGGTCGGTGTTGCTGGCGCGGTCGGGGACACTGCTGGCCGCCGCCGGCGGTGGTGGCCAGGTTCGGATCTTCAGCGTGTCCGACGCGGGGATCGAGCACCAGCTCGCCGACTTCCGGGCACCCGGCGGAGGCGGGCGGCTCGGCGGTGTGGCATTCCTGCCGGGCACCTCGACGCTGCTCCTCGGCGGGCGGGGCACGCTGACCGCGTGGGACGTGTCCGATCCGCAACATCCGTTGCGGGGCATCGACTTTCCTGGGGTCCGCGGCGACGTCAACGCGCTCACCGTCAGCCCCGACGGCCGGTTCGTGGTGGCCTCGGTCCGCGATGTCGGAGTGCAGGCATGGGTGCGTGCGGCCGACCGCTGGCAACCGGTGACGTTGCCGGACAAAGTCTCCGGGGTTGCCGGTGCGGCGGCATTCCGCCCCGACGGGCGGGTGCTCGCGACCAGCAGCGCCAACAAACGGATCGACCTGTGGCGCATCGACGGGGATTCCCTCCTGCCGACCGGCGAGATTGCGTTGGACGCGTGGCGGGACAACGAACTCGCGCAGGGGATCACCTTCACCCCGGACGGATCGAGACTGCTTGCCGCGCTGCGAAGTCGGGTCATCGAGGTCATCGACGTCACCGATCTCGCCGCACCGAGAGATGTCGCATCGCTCGGCGGGTTCGATAGCTATGTCACCGCGGTGGCCGTCAACGCCGCGGGCACCCGGGTTGCCGGTGCGGGTGCCGACAACACCGTTCGCGTCTTCGACCTGACCAATCCGACGCTGCCGCTCCAGATCTTGAACGGATCGTCGAACCCGGTGTCGGTGAGTTATGCCGGTGACCACATCATCTCCTCCAGTGATGATGGTCGCGTGCAGGATTGGCCACCGACCTCGAATGCCACGCTCGTCGGCACCAACAGCGTGTATCAGATCCCGGTGAACGGGAATGCCACCCGGTTGCTCGCCGCCGACACCGGGATCGACGGCCGGATCACCCAGTGGCGCGTCGGTGCGGGCGGCCTGGAACGGGCCGGACCCGACCTCGTTCCGCCCGCGGGAGTGGTCTACTCGGGGGCCGTGACGATGTCGCCCTCGGGTCAGATCGCGACGATGGGAACCGTCACTGGGACGGTGCAGTTCGCCGACATGTCGGATCCGGCGCATGCACGGATCGTCGGTTCCGTCGACGCGCAGCAGACCCTCAACGAGACCGTCGACTACAGCGAGGTCTCCGGAGTGGCCGTCACCGGCGGCACCGACAGCACCTTCCTGACCGTCATCGACGCGTCGAACCGGTCGGCTCCCACCGTCGCCGCGCGGATCGACATCGGCGGTGGCGTGTGGTGGACGTCGCTGAGCCCGGACGGACGCACCCTGGCGGTGGCCACGTCCACCGGGGCGGTGAAGACCTACGACGTCACCAATCCCCGAGCGCCCCACGCCCATCCCGATCCGATCACCTTCGACGGGGCCGCGCTGGCGGTGCGGTTCAGTCCCGATGGCAGGAGGCTGGTCGCCACCTCGGAGGAACGTGACGTCGTCGTCGCCGACATCTCCGACCCGAACTCACCGCACACGGTGGCCCGGCTGTCGGGGCCGGCCGGGCAGCTCTACAGCGCCGGATTCTCCTCCGACGGCAACCGCGTGATCGCCGGTGGCGGGAACTCGGAGATCTGGGTGTGGAATCTCGACGACGGGGGTACACCCGAGGTGGTTCTGCGGTCCTTTCCCGGTCGGGTGTACGACGTCCGGTTCGTCTCCGGGAACCGGATCCTGGCAGCCGGGGAGGGCGGCGTGATCGAGTCGTGGACACTGGGTCCCGATCAGCTCATCGGCGCGCACTGTGCCCGCGAGGGTGCCCAGATCACCCCGGACGAGTGGGAGATCAACGTCCCGGGGATGGCGTACCGGGCCCCGTGTGACTGAAGGGGTGTGCGCGGTGGTTCGCACTCGCTGGTAGCTTGGGCGCGATGCGACTGCTGCACCGTGCCACGCAATCCGGTGACCTGGCGTTGGCTGTGGCCGCGGCCGGGGGCACGGCCGATCGCCGTCCGCCGGTCCTGCTGGTCCACGGGATGGGCGGTGATCACGGCACCTGGCGGTCATTCGCGGCGGCGTTGCGGCGAGCGGGACGGTCGGTCGTGGCGGTGGATCTGCGCGGGCACGGTCGCAGTGGGCGGGCCGACCAGTACGGTCTCGACACCTTCGCCGACGATCTCGGATTCATCCTCGACGAACTCGATGTGCCGCGCGTCGACGTGGTGGCCCATTCACTGGGTGCGCAGACGGCGCTGCGGCTGGCGATGGCGCAGCCGGATCGCGTCGGGTCGATGGTCCTCGAGGAATTGCCGCCGATGCCGCGCGATCAGGCCGATCTCGACGAGAAGATCGTCGTCGGCGCGGGCCTCGGGGAACGGCTGCGTGGCATCGGTTCGTTGTTGCTCAATCCGATGCCGGTGGTGCGGTTCGACCGCGCCGTCGGCGAGCAGGTCGGTGCCGAATTCGCGGTGGCACAACCCCGATGGTGGGATCGGCTGCCGGGGGTCTCGGCTCGCACGTTGATCATCTCTGGCGGAACCCGTAGTTTCCTTCCGCCGCAGCATCTTCGGACGGTCGCCGACACCCTGCCGAATGCGCGGTTCGAGGTGATCGATGCCGGGCACAGTGTGCATCGCGACCGTAAGGCCGACTTCGCCCGGGTGGCAGGGGGATTCCTCGACGCAGGGGCGACGCACCGATGAGTTCGGGCGAGCGCTGGGATGCTGCGTCCCGGAGCGTGGGGGAGTTCGCCGAGTGCGTGGCCGAGATCGGCCTGGGAGACCACGCCGCCGCGCCGAGTGCCCTGGCGCGTCCCGTCGGTCAGACTGATTCCTGCGCAAGGAGTCCCGGGCGTCGCGTCGCGGCTGGGCGGGCTGCCCGGCCTGCCCGACGGCCGAATGGACCCCGCCCTGGGAAACGTTCCGGCGGCCCGGGCATCCCGATCCCCTACGGCCCAGCCGTGTGAATACCGCCGGCCGGCGAGGTCTACGCAGCCGGCTTGTTGTGTAGTGGCCGCGGATCCACACCCACCTGCTGCCACGCCTCATACGCCCACGGCACGTACAGCGACTTCAGTGGCAGCCGGTTGACCACCGGATTGGCCGCCCGCATGAGTGCGGCGAATCGCTGGAAGCGCTTCTCTCGCTTGTCATCCCATTCGAGATCGCACACCTCGCGCATCTGCTGGGGCAGTGTGCCGACGATGACGGTGCGGATAAAGGCGTTCAGCGGCGCCGAGATCACCTTCCACACCGGTTTCGGGATGCGCTTGGGTGCCGGGAGTCCCTGGCGGATGTAGCCGGTCGCGTAGACGATGGTCTTGTGCGGAACGAACCGCTCGAGCATGTCGTCCCAGTACGCACAGAATTCGGCGTAGGTCTGTGGTTGACTGCGGGCGCTGACACCATACAACTCGTACCAGACCTTGCTCTCCTCGAAGATCTGTTCCTTCTCGGCCTGCGAGAGTCGTCGGATGAAGGAGTCGGTGATGTAGAGGACCTGGTCGACGAAGGTGGCGTGCGCCCAGTAGAACAGCTCCGGATTCAGTGCGTGATACCGCGATCCGTCGCTGATGGTGCCCTTGATGTCGCGGTGGAAGTCGCGGACCGTGCGGCCCCACTTGGCAGGTTCGAGGCTGTAGACGGTGCGCATCACCGGCGGGCCGGTCCGCCGCGCGCGACCAAGGAAATCGTTGAAGATCACCGAATGGTCCAACACGGCCTGCCCGAGCTGTTCGATGCAGTTCTCGGTGCCGGCGAGGCGTTGGAAGCCCAGGATGCCGCGGCTGTCGCCGTAGAACTTCCAGATGAGTGAGTCCGCGCCGAGACGCGGGGTGGGCAGCGCGTCGTCCAGGTCTGTCTCGTCGATGACGGGCTCCGCCTCGCGGATCGCCTCGTCGAAGCCCTGGTTGACTGTCATGACAGGACGATAACCCATGAAGAGACGGTTTTCCAGATCTGTTTCAAAGTCGTTCTTGTCGTCCACGTCCCGAGAGGAGAGTCCGGTGAGTCCCATGTCGTCGCCGACGTCGCTGCCGCCGGTGGCCGAACTGCTCGAATCGGCGATGGTGGTGCGTCTGCCGATGCGCACCCGGTTCCGGGGCATCACCGCACGCGAGGTGCTGATCTTCTGCGGGCCGGCCGGCTGGGGTGAGTTCGCACCGTTCGTCGAATACGACGACGTCGAGTCGGCCGCGTGGCTGGCCGCCGGGATCGAGGCCGCCTACCTCGGCCCGCCCGAACAGGTCCGGGATCGCGTGCCGGTGAACGCGACGGTGCCGGCCGTCGCCGCCGACGAGGTGGCCGCCATCCTGGCCCGATATCCCGGAGCCACCACCGCGAAGGTGAAGGTGGCCGAACCCGGGCAATCGCTGGACGACGACGTCGCCCGGGTGGCCGCGACGCGGGCGGTGGTCCCACGAGTCCGCGTCGACGCCAACGGGAAGTGGTCGGTGGATGAGGCGATCCGCGCCCTGCGCGCGATCGGCGACCTGGAATACGCCGAGCAACCCTGCGCGACGGTGGAGGAACTGGCCGCAGTACGCCGCGCCGTCGACGTACCCATCGCCGCCGACGAGTCGATCCGCAGGGCCTCCGACCCGATGCGGGTGCGTGCCGCCGACGCCGCCGACGTCGCCGTCATGAAGGTGGCGCCGCTGGGCGGGATGCGATCGGTGCTGCGCCTCGCGCAGCAGATCGGATTACCCGTCGTCATCTCCAGCGCTCTGGATTCCGCGGTCGGGATGACGGCCGGGGTCGCGGCGGCGGCGGCCCTGCGGCGGCTCGATCTGGCCTGCGGGCTCGGCACGGGATCCCTGTTCACCCATGACGTCGCGCCGCCGTTCACGCCCGTTGCCGGCGCGTTGACGCCGACGTGGTTCGGCCCCGACGACCTCGTTCGCGGCGACCTCGAGAACCCCGATGCCGCGACACTCGCCGACGACGAACGCCGCGCGTGGTGGTGTGCGCGTCTGAGGCGGTGTCATGCCGTTCTGAGCGCGGCGCGGTCCCGGCCCGATGATTCCGTTTCCTAGGAACACATGAGATGATCTGTTCCAATTGGCTGTGTGTCGACCCACATCGGCATCGTCGACGAAAGGGAAAACCGTGAGCGCGATCGTTGCACCGGCGCCCGCCGGAAGTGGGCTCACCGCCGTTCCGCGCGTGCAGCGCAACGGCATCCTGGAGATCATGGCGATGCGCCGCGATCCGTTCGCCTACGGTGCGGCCCGACGTGCCGAACTCGGACCGGTGTCCGGCCTGAACGCCCTCGGTATCCAGACGGTGACCGCCGCCGGAGCCGATGCCGCCGGTGAGGTCCTGATGAACAAGGACCGCGCCTTCGCCAGCGGCCCGGCATGGAGTTACTTCATCGGCCCGTTCTTCAATCGCGGTGTGATGCTGCTCGACTTCGAGGAACATCGCCACCATCGGCACATCATGCAAGAGGCGTTCACGCCTGCCGCGCTCAAAGGCTACATGCAGGAGATGTCCCCGCTGATCGCCGACGCGATGGGCCGATTCCCGACCGGCCGGGTGTTGATGCTCGACGAATTCAAGTCCCTGACACTCGATGTCGCGCTCGAGGTGTTCCTCGGCGTCGAACTGTCCCGGGATCGCGCCGAGCGCCTGAACAAGGCCTTCATCGACACCGTGCGCGCCGGGGTCGCCTATGTGCGCGCACCGGTTCCGGGTGGCCGATGGTGGAAAGGGTTGCGCAGCAGGAAGGTTCTCGAGGAGTTCTTCTTCGAGCAGATCCCGGCCAAACGTGCGCGGGCCACCCCCGACCTCTTCTCTGTGCTCTGTCACGCCGAAAGCGATGAGGGACATCGGTTCAGCGACGAGGACGTCGTCAATCACATGATCTTCGTGTTGATGGCCGCCCACGACACCTCGACGATCACGATATCGCAGATGGCCTACCGGATGGCGGCCGCGCCGACATGGCAGGAGGCCGCGCGAGCGCAATCGCAGGAACTCGATGGGCACCTCGGCTACGACGACCTCGCCCGACTCGACGTGCTGGACCGGGTGATGAAGGAGTCGCTGCGGTTGTGCCCGCCGGTTCCGGCACAACCCCGGATGGCGGTCAAGGACACCTCGGTGCAGGGGTTCTTCGTCCCCAAGGGGACAATCGTCTCCATTCCTCAACTGACCAATCACCGCGACCCGGAACTGTATTCCGATCCCGACACCTTCGACCCGGACCGGTTCGGTCCGGAGCGGGCCGAGGACAAGTCGCATCGGATGGCGTGGATCCCGTTCGGAGCGGGTGTCCACAAATGCATCGGTCTGTACTTTGGGCAGATGGAGATCAAGACGATCATGCATCACCTGCTGCGGGGGTATGAGTGGTCGGTGCCCGGCGGCTATGAGATGCCGATGGACTACAGCGCGCTACCGGTGCCCAAGGACAAACTGCCGGTGACGATGCGACGGCTCTCGGCGGCGGGACGATGACGATGGATGCCGACGTCGCAGCGGAGACCGTGCGCCGGCGTAAGGTCCGCAACACCGACAGTCCCGCCGATCAGAATGCGGCCATCCTCGCCGCCGCTGCCGCCGAGTTCACCGAGGTGGGAGTGCGGCGGGCCAACGTCGACGAAGTCGCGCGCCGGGCCGGTGTCTCCCGCTCCACCCTTTACCGGAGGTTCCCCAACAAGGAAGCACTGCTGATCGGCGTGGCGGAGGAACTGTACGAGAACGGGATGGTGCAGCTGGACTCCGCGGTGCGCGGGCTGGGACCGAAGGAAGCAGTCGTGGAGGCCTTCGCGGCGGGTGCGGCGATGATCTCCGACGACCCGCTGATGCGGCGGCTGGTGTTGACCGACCACGACATGGCGCCCATCACCGGAACGGTGACGGCGCTGTTCATCGACATCGCGACCGGCCGGGTCGCGTCGACGCTCCGCTCGGCGGGGGCGCAGATGCCCGACGAAGACCTTCTCGAGGCGGTGGAAATTCATGTGCGCCTGGTCATTTCGTTCCTCGAGACACCTGCGACTGATGAGTCCCGCCGCGAACCGGATCGGGTGCGAGCGTTCGCCGAGAAGTTCCTGGCACCGATGATCTGGTGATCCGGCCCTGTGCCGATCACGTTCGACCACGACATACCGACCGCACCGAGGGGGACTCCGCATGACCAGCCGCACCCGAGCATTCGGCAAGAGTGATCCGCAGGCGATCCGGGATCGACTGTCCGACAAAGTCATCGCGATCACCGGCGGTGCCCGGGGGATCGGCTTGGAAACCGCCACACAGCTTCTCGCCGCCGGTGCACGGGTGGCCATCGGTGACATCGACGGCGAGGTGCTCGGCAAGGCCGCCGCCGACCTCGGCGTCGAGGGCCTCGAGGTGGACGTGACCGACCGGGCGAGTTTCACCGCCTTCCTCGACGAGGTGGAAGAGCGACTCGGACCCGTCGACGTCCTGGTGAACAATGCCGGCATCATGCCGGTCGGCTCCTTCCTGGGCTTCGACGAGGCACTCATCCGGCGGACCTTCGACATCGACCTGGTCGGGGTGATCCTCGGCAGTCAGATCGCGGCGGCACGGATGGTGGCCCGACGCTCCGGGCAGATCGTCAACATCGCGTCCGTCGCGGGTCGTCTGCCGATGCCCGGGCTGACCGTCTACAACGCCGCGAAATCCGGCGTCATCGAATTCTCCGAGGCACTCGACGCCGAACTCTCCGGCGACGGTGTCCGGGTGAGCACGGTGATGCCGACATTCACCCGCACCGGTCTCATCTCCGGCCTGCAGACCAACCGCTTCATCCAGACCGTCGAGCCGGGCGTCGTGGCCGCGGCGGTCGTCGGGGTGATCGCCGAACCGAGGACCCGGGTGGCCGCGCCGCGGTCGATGCGCTGGGTCGACGCCAATCCCGTGTTTCCCCAGGCACTCAAGCGCCTGACCCGCCGACGCACCGGACTCGACCGCGTCTTCATCGACGTCGACGCCGCCGGCCGCGCCGATTACGACGCCCGTATGCGTCGCTGAGCGGGCCACCACCGGCCATTACCGGGGTAGCACCACCACCGGTACCGACGAGTGGCGGATCAACTTGGCCGACCGCGACCCGATGAACACCTGTGCCAGAACACCTTCGCGGGTGGAGCCGACCACCAGTACTTCGCCGTCGAGCCAGTCGATGGAATCGAAGGCCTGACGCCAGCCGCGGCCGGATGCGACGACGCACTCGACCCCGGACGGGATCGCCCCCTCGTCGATGAGTGTCTGGTGGTCGCGTTCGGACTGCGCCTTCCACTCGTCCAGTACCGCACTTTCGGTGGACAGGCCCACCAACGGGGGATACATCGCGCCGCCGCGGACGGCGAAGGTGACCACCCGGATCGGAACCCGGGTGTTCTCCCAGGCCTCTCGGGCGCGGGTGAGCACCGCTTGCGCCTCGGCGCCCGATCCGGAGATCGCCACGGTGATCCGGGTGAGTTGCCCGTCCTTGGGGGAGCGGTATCCGCGGGGCGCGATGGCCACCGGAACCGGGGATTTGTGCAGCAGCGCGTCGCCGGTGGAACCGATGACGATCTGGCCGAGCTGACCTTCGCTGGTGGAGCTGATCACCAACACGTCCGCCGACGACTCCTGTGCCCGGGCGATCAGCGCCGCCGACGCGGTCCGGTGATCGAGTCGGGTGAATGTCCACCGAAGGTCCGGCGGATAGATCTCCATATACTCGGCGACCTCGTTGCGGGCATCGGTGATGATCTGATCGGTCCACGCCGCGAACTCGGCGTCGACCTTGGCCATCGACGGTGTGGTCCACGGTCTGGGGACGACGGTCGCCACCTCGAGGTCGGTGCCGGCGGCCTCGGCGAGCATCGCGCCGAGTTGCACGCCGCCGGTGCCGCCTTCGCCCTGGGCATAGCCGACGAGGATGGTCACGGAAACCTCACCTCACTTCTTGCCGACGGAGATCACGCAGGGGCTCTCCACGTCGAGATCGACCTCGGCGGTCATGGTGTCCTCCGATGGGTACTGCCCGGAGTCACCGGTGTCCTGGGCGATGGTGAAGGAGGCCGTGTAGTGGTCGTCGCCCTTGTCGGCGGGAATGCCCTCGAGGCTGACGCTCGAACCGTTGTACGCGGTGGTGCCCAGGACGGTGGCCGTCGATCCCTGTTGGAGTTGATTCACCAGGGTTGCCGCCGGGCTGCCCGGGCAGGCGAGGGCACTCGCGTCCTCCCAGCTCTTGTCGCCGATGGCGGTGAAGTAGTCACTCAACAGCGCGGTGGCATCGGTCAGCGGGGCGCTCGCCTCGCTGCGATCCTGGTGGTTGTACCAGGCACCGAATACGAAGAAACCCAGCAGCAGCGCGGCGACCACCGCGGCCGCCGCCTTGAACCTCGAGGACAGTGGCGTACCCTCACCGACCGCCAGTTCCTCCGCCGTGAGGTCGTTGAGCCTGCTGTTGCGGCGGCCCCACAGCAGGTAGAACGCCACGAACACCAACACCCACGCCGCGAACGCCAGGTAGGTGACCAGGTGCAGGCCGGACAGAATCCACAGACACGCCGCGATGGACAGGATGGGGGTGACCGGATAGCCGGGCACCTTGAACGTGCGTTGCAGGTTCGGCATGGTGTTGCGCAGGATGATCACCCCGGCACTGACCACCATGAAGGCGACCAGCGTGCCGATGGACACCATGTCGATGAGTTTGCCGATCGGCAGCAGGCCGGCGAGGATGCCCACGACCACCGACACGATGACGGTGTTGGTCACCGGGGTCATCGTCTTCTGATTGACCTGCGAGAAGGCCTTGGGCAGCAGCCCATCTCGGCCCATCGCGAAGAGGATGCGGGTCTGACCGTAGATGACCACCAGGGTGACCGAGAAGATCGAGATCACCGCGCCGGCGGCCAGCACGGTGCCCGGCCAGGTGGAGTGTGTGATGTCCTCGACGATCACCGCCAGGCCGGCGTCCTGCTGTTCGGGGCTGGCGAACTTGGGCCAGGCCTGGGCCCCGATGCCCGAGATGGCGACGAGCAGATACACCGTGATGACCACGATGAGAGCGCCGATGATGGCGCGCGGCATGGCTTTCTGCGGGTTCTTGACCTCGTCGCCCGCGGTGGAAACCGCGTCCAGGCCGATGAAGGAGAAGAAGATGGCGCCGGCCGCGGCGGTGATACCGGCAGCTCCGAAGGGGGCGAAATCCGCGAAGTGGTCGGCCTGGAATGCGGTGAAACCGATGGCGGCGAACAGCATCAGGACGAAGAGCTTGATGCACACCATGATGGTGTTGGTGCGCGCGGATTCACTGGCTCCACGGATGAGCAGCAGGCAGCACAGCGTGACCAGAATGGCCGCCGGGAGGTTGAACCACCCCGGGTCGCCGGAATCGGGAAAGGGTGACTGCGACAAGAAGTTCGGGAACTGGAACCCGAACAGGTTGTCCAGCAACTTGTTCAGATAGCCACTCCAGCCGACCGCGGTGGCCGCCGCGGAGACGCCGTACTCGAGCAGCAGGCAGGCGCCCACGCCGATGGAGACGAGTTCGCCGAGCGTCGCATACGAGTAGGAGTAGCTGGAACCGGAGACCGGTACCGACGAGGCCATCTCGCCGTAGCAGATGGCGGCCAGTCCGGCGGCGATGCCCGCGATCAGGAACGAGATGATGACGGCCGGGCCGGCGTCGGGAACCGCCTCCGGCAGGACGAAGAAGATGCCGGTGCCGACGGTCGCGCCGACCCCGAACAGGGTCAGCTGAAAGGTGCCGATACTGCGCTCGAGGTGTGCCTCGCCCTCAGCCGTACCCGGCGCGCCCTCGCCCTGGACGGGTTTCCGTCGGAACAAGGTGGTCAACATCGACTGCTGTGGTTGTGTCATCGTCGGCGCTCCCGGTCAGGTGGTGCGTCAATTCTGCGGCGTATGCGGAGAATGCGCAGCGCAATGAACGGATTCGGGAACGGTTGTCAACCGTTCCGGTCGGTCCGGCTAGGGTGGGTTGCGCCCGCCAACGGGAGTTGGTGGGCCACAGAAGGCGGACGGCCATGGAAGGCGGACCGGCGATGCCGACGACGCGTATTCGGCGTGACCGCGAGGCACGCCGGGAACTGCGTCGTGCGCTCGACGATCTCGCCGATGCCCAACGCGACGCCGGTCTCGGCGCTCGAGCCCCACGGTGGTGGTGGATCTGTGCGGCGCTCGCCGTGATCACCGCGCTGATCGCCGCAACGGTTGGTGTGGTGGCCTGGGTTCGGGCCGCCGACGCCTACACCGATGACGACTTCGAGGCCACGGCGTCGCGGGTGGTGGGTCTGCTGCTCAGTCCCGATGCCACTGCGCCACAACGGGTTCGCGAGATTCTCGACGACGCCACCGGTGGATTCTACGACGAGTTCGCGCAATCGGCGGTTGCCTACACCGCCTTCGTGCGGCGCACCGGCACCGTCGCCGCCGCCACGATCGACGGCACCGGGGTGGCCACCCGGACCGCGTCGTCGGCGACGGTCCTGGTGGCGGCGACAGTGGGATATCGCAGCGACGGACAGGCCGACGCCGATCGCCGTTTCCGGCTGCGGGTCGGCGTCGCCGAAGACGCCGGACGGCTCAAAGTGGCGGCGGTGCAATACCTTCCATGAAGTCGATCTCGGCGGTCCGATCGCGTGGCGACGGTGTCATCTCACCGGCCGTCGCCCTGGTATCGGGTGGGGTGGCACTGGTCATCCTGCTGCTGTTGACCGCCTCGGTGACCTGGGGGGTGCGGGCGTACTCCGAGGACGTGGCCGTCGCCGACAACCGCACCACCCTGCGTGCCCAGGCCGGCGACATCGTCGCCACGGTGTTCTCCGTCGACGCCGCACACTGGGAATCCGATCGGGCCCGGGCGCGGTCGGTGATCGCCGGGGACTTCGCGAATTCCTATGCCGCGCAACTGCAACGGCCGCCGGCGTCGGGTGTTGCCGCCGTGCGGTGGCGGGCCGAGGCCGTCGCACTGGTCGATGTCGGCACGTCGACCGGAGCAACCCTGATCCGCGCGAGCGTGACCACACGCACCGACCGGGGAACCGAGACCACCGAACACAACAGTGTCCGTGCCGATTTCGCCTCGCATGAGGGGCGTTGGCTGCTCACGTCGGTGGAGGTGGTGCAGTGACGCCGAAAGGCACCGCGCAGTCCGTGCGGGTCTCCCGGGCCGCCGACCGGGTCGTCGCGGCCACCCGCACCGCGCGCCTCGCACGCATCGCGGCGGCCGACGACCTGCGCGCCCGCGCGCGCCGGCGATCGCGGATGTTCCGATACGGCATGATTCTCGCCGTGCTTGTCGCGGTGGCGCTGGCGATCACGACCATCGTGTATGCGACCCTCGATCATCGTGCCGATGGCCGCGCGGCCACCGATGACGCGGTGCTGACCGCGGCCGGCTCGGCGACGACCACCATGCTCAGCGCCGATCCGGCGCACGCGGAGACCTACGTGAATGCGGTGCTCGCGCTGAGTTCGGGCCCGCAGCGCGACCGGGTCGAGCGGTCGGCGAGAGCCCTCGCGGCGGCGGTGGCCGCGCAGCCGGTGGCGAGCACGGGCCGGGTGATCTCGTCGGGCCTGGTCACCGATCCCGACTCGGACGACACCGGGACACGGGCCGAGGTCCTGCTGGTGGCGCAGGCCTCCGATCCGCAACTCGTCGGCGGTGACCCCGACGCCGATCGGGTCACTCTGCGGTTGAGCATGATTCGCGGTGCGGATGGTTGGCTGGTGGATTCGGCGGTGGTGGCGTGATCGGCCGGCGGGGACGGATACGACCCCTGGTGCGCACCACACGACTGTCCCGGCGAGGCAGGCGGATCATGACGGGCTGCGTGGTCACCGTCGTGATCGCGCTCGTCGTCGCCGCGGTGAGCGCGGTCGTCGCCGTGAGCACCGCGCCGCGACCCGACGACGCCCAGCGCGACGACATCCGGCGGGCCGCAGCGGCGGCACTCACCGCGCTGATGACCGTCACCGACGGGGTGGCGTCCGATGTCCCGGCGGTGCGTCGGCAGCTCGCCGATCCGCTTCTCGGGCGCTACGACGCCGTCGGTGTCGACGTCGTTCTGCCCGGTGCCCTCGCCGCGTCGGTGACGATGTCGGTGACCGTCGTCGGTGTCGCGGTCAGCAGCTATGAGCGTGACCGGGCCCGAGTGCTCGCCTTCGTCGATCAGGTCGTGACCGTGCCCGATTCGTCGTCGGGGACGCCCACACCCGGCTCGACGACACCGTACGGCGGGCATACACCTTCCGAATATTGGATGGTCATGTCTAAGGTGGACGGAACCTGGCGGATGGCCGACCTGCACTCCGTCGGTGACATCACCCGTTGATCCTGTATGAACCCGAACAGATGAAGGATGTGGCCGCATTGAGAGGACATCGACGACGATGAGTGCACAGACCAATGGCGTGGTCGTGGTGGGCGCGGGTTTGGGTGCGATCCGGTTGGCGGAGAACCTGCGTAACGACGGCTACGAGGGCCCCATCACCCTCATCGGTGCCGAACCGTATGCGCCCTATGATCGTCCGCCGCTGTCGAAGTCGGTGCTGCTGGGCAAGGACGACCGCGTCGACCTCAAACCCGACGAGTTCTACGAATCCGCGAACATCACGTTACGGCTCGGCGCGCCGGTGACCGCGGTCGACCCGGGGGCCAAGACGGTCACCGTGGACGGTGAAACCGTCGGATACGACACGCTGGTGCTGGCCACGGGGCTGATTCCCCGGGCGTTCCCGGGTGCGGAGAACCTGGCGGGTGTCCACACGTTGCGAACCGTCGACGATGCCCACGCCCTGCGCGGTGAGATCGATGCCGCGACCACGGCGGTGGTGATCGGTGCCGGATTCATCGGATGTGAGGTGGCGGCGAGTCTGACCGATCGGGGTGTCGCCGTCGCGCTCGTCGAGCCTGCACCGACACCGCTCGCGGCGTCGCTGGGCACCGAGATCGGTGATCTGGTGACCCGAATGCACGCGGCCAACGGCGTCGACGTGCACCTCGGAGTGGGCGTCGCGGAGATCCTCGCCGACGACGGCCGGGTGCGCGGGGTTCGCCTGGCCGATGGCACCGAACTGCCCGCCGACATCGTTGTCGTGGGTATCGGGTCGATTCCGGTCACCGACTTCCTCGAGGGTTCGGGTATCGCGCTCGCCGGACGTTCGGACGGCGGCGGAATCGCCTGTGACGAGAACGGGCGGACCAGTGCACCCGATGTCTGGGCGATCGGTGACGTCGCCAATTGGCTTGATGCGCACGGGAAGCCGACACGAGTCGAGCATTGGAACAACACGGTGGAACAGGCGTCGGTGGCGGCCCGTGACATCACCGGAACACCCGGTGAACCGATCACCAGCGCGGTGCCGTACTTCTGGAGCGACCAGTTCGCGGTGAAGTTCCAGGTTCTCGGGCATCCACGTGCCGACGACACCGTGCACATCGTCAGCGACGACGGCACCAAATTCCTCGCCTACTACAGCCGCGACGGCATCCTGACCGCCGTGGTGGGGGCCGGCAAGGCCGGACCGGTGATGAAGTCGCGGCCCAGGCTGCAGACGCCGACACCTGTTGCAGACCTCCTCTGAACCGGGCGAGCTGACCGCGTCGGCCGCCGTCGACGCGGTGACCCGGATTGCCGATCCGCAACGTGCGCAACAGATGTCGAAGTACCTGCAGGCCGGGCCCGGCGGTTACGCCGAGGGCGACGAGTTCCTCGGAGTGTCGGTACCGGACCTGCGTGCGATCGCCCGGCGCTTCCGGGGGATCGCACGCGGCGAGGTTGCCGAACTCCTCACCTCGACGACCCACGAGATCCGGCACCTGGCCCTGATCATGATGGGTGACGCCTGCGCCCGTGCCGATGCGGCCGAGCACCGGGCGTGGGTTGCCGACTATCTCGAGGCGCTGCACGCCGGCCGGATCGACAACTGGGATCTGGTCGACGTCGCGGCCGGACCGGTGCTCGGCCACTGGTGCCTGCGCATCGGTGACATCTCCCTGCTGACGGATACCGCGGCAGCGCAACCGCTCTGGGTGCGCCGCGCCGGCATCGTCGGCGGTCAGGCCTTCCTGCGACACGGGGATGCAGTGGCGACCCTGGCGGTCGCGCCGCTGGTGGTCGGCGATCGGCGTGATCTGATCCAGAAGGCCTTCGGCTGGATGCTGCGGGAGATGGGAAAACGCGTCGACCCGCACCTGCTCAGCGAGTACCTGGACACGCACGCAGCCCAAATGGGCCGCACCGCACTGGGTTACGCGATCGAGCATCTCGATCGACCGACTCGTGTCCACTACCGCGGGCTTCGGTAGGGCGCTGTGCCCACTGGTCGAGTCGGGTCCCGATCGCCGGTTGAGCTGGGTTCCGACCGACGGGACGTGGGGTGCGGCCGGTGGAACGGGTGGCGCGGCAGACGGGACGGTCGGCGCGGCCGTCGTTCACACACCTTCGCCCTCACGGCCTTTCCACTGTGCCAGCATGCGTTCCCGCAGATCGTCGTAGATGGGCGGCGAGTTCAGCAGTTGCGACACGATCATCGCGGCGGCGCCACCGGCGAGCAGGGCCACCGCGATATTGGTGGTGGAGGTCATCTCCATCACCAGCACGGCGCCGGTGAACGGGGCGCGCACCACCGCGGTGAACAGCGTCGACATTCCGACGATCATCAGAGGAATCATCAGGTCGTGTCCGTAACCGGGGGCGAACAGGTCGATGATGCGGGCGGCGAGCAGGCCGCTGAGTCCGCCGAGGGCGATCATCGGGGCGAAGATGCCGCCGGGGGTGCCCGCCGAATAGGAGACGGGGCCGGCGAAGAACCGCACCGCGAGGTAGAGGACGATCACGCCGATCGCGAGTCGGTGACCACCGAACAGCGCCTGGGTCAGATCGTCACCACCGCCGCCGAGGTCGGGGTTGATCATGAGCATCGCACCGACGACGCCACCGACCACCGCGGCCTTGGCCGGTCCGGGAACCCGGTCGATGGCCTGAAATGTGGTGAGGCAGGCGCGAATCAGCCAGTTGTAGGCAACTCCGAGGACTCCGACGATCGCGCCGAAGACGACGAACACCGGGATCGACGCCAACGCCGGCGTGCTGATCGCCGGAACCGTGAAATCGGGGTGATTGCCGACGACGACGCGGCTGCACGCCGTGCCGACCGCCACCGATGCCATCGTCCACAGGACGTAGCGCAGTTTGACGGTCTTGGCGATCTCCTCGATGCAGAACAGGGCGCCACTGATGGGGGCGTTGAAGGCCACCGCGAGGCCGGTACCGGACAACACCGTCTGCAACACCCGGATCTCGTCGCGGGTGCACCGTGTGACTCGTCCCATGATCGTGCCGATCGCGGCACCCATGTGCACCGTCGGGCCCTCCCGGCCGAGCACCAGGCCACCGCAGCCGATGGCGATCAGGCCGCCGACGAACCGTGCGGGCACCACCCGCGGCGACGGCGGTTCCGCCTCGCCCCGCTCTACGGCCTCCACATGCTGGATACCGCTGCCGGCGGCCCGCGGTTCCCACCGGGTGATCGCGGTGGCGACGGCGGCCGCCGCCGCCGAGATCGCCACCGGCACCAGCAGGGCCGCGAAACCGTGATGATGAGCCCAGTCGCCGATGTCGAGGCGCATCTCGTCGGCGCGCACCAGCAACCAGCGGAAGGCTCCGCCGACGAATCCGGTGATGGCGCCGGCCACCGACGCCACGATCGTCAACCAGACGAGCACCCGCGCGCCGGCATGGGCGTCGTCATCGGCCGGCGTGAGGTCGGGATCGTCGGCGGAACTCATCGTCGAGAATCGGCAGGGGTCAGATCGTTACGGTTCCAGAACACCCTCCGACCCTAACGCCGTCGGGGTCAGGAGTTCCGATAGACCTTCAGCGCCGCCACGATCATCGGGAACTGCAGCGGCAGACGCGCGATGGCGATCGCCTTGTAGATCGCCGGCTTGTCCCACCACAGCCGCACCATGTTGATGTTCGCCGGGTAGACCGCGACGAACAGTGCCGCAGCGCCCGCCGCGGCCGGTTTGCGGGTCGCCGGCGCCAGCAATGCCGCGCCGAGTGCGACCTCGGCGACGCCGGAGGCGTAGGTCAGCATGCGTGGATCGGCGGGGATCTCCTCGGGGATGATCTCGTCGAAAGGCTTGGGCGCCAGAAAATGCAGCGTGCCGATGGTCAACAGCATCCCGGCAAGTGCGCGGGCGAGCTGCGTGGGGGAGAGGCGAGAAAGCATGTGTCAGAACTCGATTCGCAGTCGGTCGGAGGTGGGATGGGCCTGACAGCCGAGGATGTAACCGTCCTCGATGTCCTCGGGATCGAGGGCCCCGTCGTTGTCCATCTCGACCGTACCCTCGATGAGAGTGCAGGCGCACGAACCGCATTCACCCTCCTGGCAGGAATAGGGGGCGTCGATCCCGGCCTCGAGCATGATGTCGATGAGAGTGCGTTTGCGTGGCCAGGACAGTTCGTGGGTGTCGCCGTCGAGTTCCACCTCCACCGTCGCGGCGTCGGCCTGCTCCTCGTCGCTGACCTCGTCGAGGACGACGTCTGCGAACGGATCGCCCGACAGCGAGTTGTAGACCTCCGCGTGGACGTCGTGATGGGCGAATCCGGCGGTGTGCAGGCCCGCGTGCACCGCATCCATGAACGGGCCGGGCCCGCACATGTACGCGCTGTGACCGTGGAACGCGCCGAACACGGTGGCCAGGGTCTGCGCCGAGGGCAGGCCCTGCAGTGACTCGAGCCAATGGATGATCAGCAGGCGGTCGGGGTGAGTGGTCTGCAGTGCGCGCAGTTCGTCGGCGAAGATGACGTCGTCGGCGCTGCGATTGGCATAGAAGAACACCACCGGCTCCGAGCCGCGCTGCAGTGCGGTCTTGAGGATCGACATCACCGGGGTCACGCCGCTGCCCGCGGCGATCAGCAGCAGGGGTTCGTCGAAGGAACGGGGGGTGAACACCCCCGAGGGTGGGAGCACCTCGACCTGGGAACCGGCGGAGAGGTTGTCGCACACCCAGTTCGAGCCGTATCCGTCGGCGGTGCGCTTGACGGTCACCTTGGGCGGCTCACCGCCGACCGGGGAGGAGGCCAGTGAGTAGCATCGCGCCACGGACCCGGTCCGGTCGCTGGGGATGCGCAGGGTCAGGAACTGGCCCGCCTTGTACTCGGTGAACGCTTCCTTGGCGGTGTCGGGGATCTCGAAGACGATCGATCGGGAATCGTGCGTCTCGTCGATGACCTCGGCCACGGTGAGGATCACGCTGCGGGAGCCGTGGGGCGTCAGTTCGGTCATATCCGAGCCTCTCCTGGCGTCGTCAGGGGTGTTCCATCTGGAAAAATAGAACACGTTCTAATTTGAGCCTAGCCTAGATGCCGGGCCGTCGACACCGGCACCGGCGATAGGGTTTCAGGGTAGTGGGGGTGACGGCGTTCGCATCAGTGCAGCGCCGCGACGCCGTTCGCAAGGACCTCGCAGCCTGCGCGGATCAGCGATTCCAGGTCGGAATCCGGATCGTTGAGCCACTGCTCGTACGCGGCCAGAGCGGTGCCCAGGCACATCCAGCCGATCGTCTGCGGTAGGTGGTCGTCCTCGTCGAGTCCGAGTCGATGCGCACAGAACTCGGCGATGACGTGCCGCCAATCGGCGTACATGAGCATCGAATGTGCCTGCAGGCTGGGCACTCCGAGGAGTAACTGCATGCGCCGACGGTGACCGTCGGCGCCCTGTGGGGGCACCGTGTTGAAGGCGACGAGGGCGCGTGTCACCGCGTCGGCGATGGGCAGATCGTCGGGGATGTCGGCGAGGAGATGACGCAACTCGTCGAGGTGGGCGTCGAAGTCACCCCAGGCGATCGCGTTCTTCGACGGGAAGTAGCGGAAGAGGGTGCGACGGGCGATGCCGGCGGCGTCGGCGATGTCCTCGACGCTGGTCTCCTCGAATCCGATGGTGGTGAACAGATCGATGGCGGTGGCGCTGATCTGCGCGCGACTCGTCGACGGTCGTCGACCCGGTGCCGTCGCGTCGGTCGTCATCGGGGCGAATTCGTGCTGGTCATGGGCGCCCTTTCGTTCCGGGTTGCACCTGTCCACCTGGCTAGCTTTTCGCCAGGGGGTGCAATTCTGCACTCGGTGCCATTATAGTGATCGGTGATCCACATCACTACCCGATCAACTAGGAGGTTTGGATCATGGCCGATCAGGCAGCCAAGGCAGCTCAGGACTTGTCGGTTCCCGCCGACGTCGACACCGAGCTCGTGGGTGAGTCCCTCGTCGAAGAGGTCTCGATCGACGGGATGTGCGGGGTCTACTGATGTCCACCCCGACATCGGCTCCGGTTGCCGGCGATCGCTCCGATGCGATCGCCGGTGACCGGCGCGACTCCCCGGCCCCCACTTCCACCACCATCCGCAAGGCACTGTCCTTCGACGTCGGCGCCGCCTGGGAGCTCAATCCCAAGGTGGCGCTGCGCCCGGAACCGTTCGGTGCGCTCCTCTACCACTTCGGAACGCGCAAGCTGTCGTTCCTGAAAAACCTCACGGTCGTCGGGATCGTGCAGTCGCTGTCCGCGCACGAGTCCGCCGAAGCGGCATTCGTCGCCGCCGGTATCGGTACCGCCGAACGCCCGCTGTATCTGCAGGCGCTGTCGGCCCTCGCCGACTCCGGGATGATCGTCCGGCGCTGATCTCCCCTCCTCGTCCGTCCACATATCGCTCCTGAAAAGCCCAAGGAGACCCGCATGACCACACTCGAGATGCCGCCCACCGCAACCGGACTCGCCAGCGTCGCCCCGGTGGCGCAGACGGCGCCGCCCAAAGTCGGGCGCCTCGTCGACCAGTTCGAGAAGGGTCTCGACGCCCCGATCTGCCTGACCTGGGAGCTCACCTACGCGTGCAACCTCGCGTGTGTGCACTGCCTGTCGTCGTCGGGTAAACGTGACCCGCGGGAACTGTCGACCGAGCAGTGCAAGGCCATTATCGATGAGCTGCAGCGGATGCAGGTCTTCTACGTCAACATCGGTGGCGGCGAGCCGACCGTGCGGCCGGACTTCTGGGAACTGGTCGACTATGCGACCAGTCATCAGGTGGGAGTCAAGTTCTCCACCAACGGTTTACGGATCAACAAAGAGGTCGCGGCACGCCTGGCGGCCTCGGATTACGTCGACGTACAGATCTCGCTGGATGGTGCCACCGCCGAGGTGAACGACGCGGTGCGCGGACCGGGCTCCTTCGACATGGCCGTCCGCGCGCTGGAGAACCTGTCCGAGGCAGGCTTCCGCGACGCGAAGATATCGGTGGTGATGACGCGTCAGAACGTCGCCCAGCTCGACGAGTTCAAAGCGCTCGCCGACCGCTACAACGCCACCCTGCGGATCACCCGGCTGCGTCCGTCGGGGCGCGGCGCCGACGTGTGGGACGATCTGCATCCGCTGCCCGAGCAGCAGCTCGAACTCTACAATTGGCTTGTCGCACACGGGGACAACGTGCTCACCGGCGACTCCTTCTTCCATCTGTCGGCCTTCGGTGGGTCCGGAGGCGGTGGACTGCCGGGACTGAACCTGTGCGGTGCCGGTCGCGTGGTGTGCCTGATCGATCCGGTCGGCGACGTCTACGCCTGCCCGTTCGCCATCCACGAGAACTTCCTGGCCGGCAACATCACCACCGGCGGTGGATTCCAGCAGATCTGGCAGCAATCGGATCTGTTCCTCGAACTGCGTGAACCGCAGAACGCCGGAGCATGCACCAAATGCGCACACTTCGACGCCTGCCGTGGCGGCTGCATGGCCGCGAAGTTCTTCACCGGTCTGCCCCTGGCCGGCCCCGATCCGGAGTGCGTGCAGGGCTACGGCGAGCAATTGCTCGCCGGTGAACGCACCAAACCGACTGCAAACAAGGATCATTCGCGAGGGACACCTCTCACCTTGATGACCCGGCGGCCGGACGGGGAGATGACCCCGATCGGTGGCCCGCCCTCGAAGAGCTGTGATGAGAACCCCTTGGCGGGCTTCTCGCTGTAGTACCCACGCGGTGGATCACCGACGCTCGGCGTGTATGCCGGGCGGTTCGGTGGTGCCCGCACATGAGATGAAATAGGTAGGAACAAGAACAATGGTCACCAATCCCTGGGCCCGTAATCCCTGGTTCGAAACCGTCACCGAGGCGCAGCGCCGCGCGAAGAAGCGGCTGCCCAAGTCGGTGTACTCGTCACTGGTCGCCGGCACCCAGGCCGGGGTGACCGTCAACGACAACACCGACGCCTTCAAGGAACTCGGGTTCGCACCGCACGTCGTCGGTGTCCAGCCCGACCGTGAGATGACGACAACCGTGATGGGGCAAGAGCTCTCGTTTCCGGTGATGATCTCGCCGACCGGCGTGCAGGCCGTCGACCCCGACGGTGAGGTGGCCGTCGCCCGCGCCGCGGCCGCTCGCGGAACCGCGATGGGACTGTCGAGTTTCGCCAGCCATCCCATCGAGGAGGTGACGGCGGTCAACGACAAGATCTTCTTCCAGATCTACTGGCTCGGTAGCCGCGACGACATCCTCGCCCGCGTGGAGCGCGCCAAGGCGGCCGGTGCCAAGGGACTCATCGTCACCACCGACTGGGTGTTCAACATCGGTCGTGACTGGGGCAGCCCGGAGATCCCGGAGAAGGTCGACTTCAAGGCGCTGCTGCGGCTCGCCCCGGAGATCGCGACGAAGCCGCGGTATGCGCTGGACTGGATTCGCGACGGCAAGATCATCATTCCCGATCTGACCGCACCCAACCTGCCGCCGACCGTCGGCACCGCCGGACCGACCTTCTTCGGTGCGTACTACGAATGGATGAACACCGCACCGCCCACCTGGGAGGACCTGAAGTGGTTGCGGGAGCAGTGGGATGGCCCGTTCATGGTCAAGGGCATCACGCGCCTCGACGACGCCAAGCGTGCGGTCGACATCGGCGCCTCGGCGCTGTCGGTGTCCAATCACGGCGGCAACAACCTGGATGGCACACCGGCCACCATCCGGGTGCTCGGCCCGATCGCCGACGCCGTCGGCCATGACATCGAAGTGCTGCTCGACGGTGGTATCCGCCGCGGTAGCGACGTCGCCAAGGCGCTCGCCCTCGGCGCTCGTGCGGTGATGATCGGACGCGCCTACCTGTGGGGTCTGGCCGCGAACGGACAGCCGGGCGTCGAGAACGTGCTCGACCTGCTGCGCATGGGACTCGACGGAGTCCTGATGGGCTTGGGACGCAAGAGTGTTCACGAGCTGTCGCGCGATGATCTGATCATCCCGGAGGGCTTCGAACGGTCCTACGGCGAGGCCTGAGATCCGTTCGGAGAGCCCTGGCTCTCAGTGAGATGCCCACAACCGTCCCCGACAGGGATTCTGTTCGGAACTGTCCGTTCAGGGTCGCTGACGGGGACGTTTGTGGTCATTGAGCGCTTCGTCCCCTTGCTCGGGATGGTGCCGAGTACTGTTGGGCGGCAGCGTATTCAGTCGAGATCGATCAGACACCACGATCCGTCGGGCAGTTGGCGTGCTTCGCTGTCGGCTTCGACTCGTTCTCCGTTGTAGTCCCGTTCGATCACGCTGTAGGCGTGATCGGATCGGATGTCCACGCTGAGAACCTCGACGTCCAGGTCGAGCCCATCGAGTCCCTCCGCCTCGTACTCCCGGTGTTGCGCACGGAATGCCGACTCCTCGGGGCACGAGCGTTCGGCCGCATCGATGAAGTGCCCTCGCGCGAGGTCGTCGTAGTACCCGGTGATGAGTTCTTCGACGGCCTCTTCGTCGCTGATTCCGCCCGGTCGTACCACGATCACAACAGCGACGACACAACAGATCGCGATGGTGACCAGGCCTGCCGCGAGGAGGATCAGTCCTGTGCGGCCGAATCCATGGGGTGGCGGGGGAGGTCCCGGCGGAAGAGACGTGCTGGGCTGAGTCCACGCAGGCTGCGGCGCCGGGCTCAAGGGTGGCAGTCCCGCACCGGGATTCATGAACTGTTGTGGCCCAGGGTATCCGGGCATCTGGTGGAGCCCCGGTCGGGGGGGGTGGAGGCGGCGGCGATGACGGGCGCCACGGCGCTGCGGGCGGTGCCGGTACCGCCCGCTGATGTGGTTCGGGTCGACCGGCGGGCCCGGGGGAGGTCATGCGGCGATCGTAAGGTGCGAATCAGCCGTGGGCGTGCCCGTTTCGCGGTGGTCGCAGCGATTTCAGCCGACCGGACTACACCGTGGTCAGACCTTGGAATTACCCATGTCGATCTGAAATTGGGAGCCGGTGACGGCGCGGGCCTGGGGCGAGGTCAGGTAGAGCACGGCGTCGGAGATGTCGTCGAGGGAGGCCACCGGGAAGTGGTCCATCATCGAGACGAAATACCGTGTGTACTCACCCATGTCGAAGATCTTCATCGCCGAGCTGTCGGCGACTCCCATCGGCGTGTTCACCGCGTAGGGGTGGATCGAGTTGACGCGGATCCGTCGCGGTGCGAGTTCCTTCGCGGTCGTCTGAGCCAGTCCGGTGAGGGCGTACTTCGACGCCGAGTAGGCCGCCTGCACCGGCATCGCCTTGAGGCCCGCGACCGAGGCGATGATGACGATGGAGCGGTTGTCGGCGTCGGTGTCGAGGAGGGCGGGGATGGTGGCGCGCAACGTCTTCCAGGTGCCGGTCACGTTGACGTCGAGGACATCGGTGAATTCCTGCTCGGACAGTTCCCAGGTGAGTCCCCAGGAGAGGATGCCGGCGTTGGCGATCACGTGGTCGAGGCCGCCGAACTGCCGGACGCCGTCGGCGACCAACTCCTGCTGGAAGGCCAGGTCACGGGTATCGCCTTGGCGGGCAAGGATTTTACCGCCGGCCTCTTCGACGAGGCGGATGGTCTCGGCGAGGTCGTCGGCGGTGGCCGGCGGGTAGGTGATGTGATCGGCGACCGGTGCGGCGATGTCGAGGCCGATGATCGAGGCACCTTCGCGTGCAAATCGCAGTGCGTGGTTGCGTCCCTGACCACGTGCGATCCCGGTGATGTAGACGACCTTGCCGTCGAACTGTCCCATGCAAAAACTGTAACACGTTCTAGTTCGACGGCAGGGTCGGTATTCTCTCAGTCGTTCCAGACCGTCGCCGGGTCGGTGGCCTCGCGGGCCGGACCGGTCGGCGTCTCGGGGGAGGTGCGGGAGAAGCGCGGGGCGACCTGCGCCTGGGTGACGCCGTCGATCTCGACGAGGTTCGCGCGCGCGGCCATGTGCGGATCGTCGGGCGCTTCGGTGAAGGTCAGCACCGGGGACACGCAGGCATCGGTGCCCTCGAAGACCTTGGTCCATTCGTCGCGGGTGCGCGATGCGAAGGCGGCGGTGAAGGTCTTGCGGAGAGTGTCCCAGTGGGAGATGTCGCTCTGGGCCGGAAGATCGGCGTCGGCCAGGCCGAGACCGTTGATGAACGCGGCATAGAACTGCGGTTCGAGCGCACCGACCGCCATGTACTTGCCGTCGGAGGTCTCATACACGTCGTAGTACGGCGCGCCGGTGTCGAGCATGTTCACGCCGCGCTCATCCGACCACAGTCCGGTGCCACGGAACGCCCACATCATCTGTCCGAGAACGGAAGCGCCGTCGACCATGGCGGCGTCGACGACCTGTCCCTTACCGGAGGTCTGGCGTTCGATGAGTGCCGAGAGCACCCCGAGGACGAGGAACATCGACCCGCCGCCGAAGTCGCCGACGAGGTTCAGCGGGGGAACCGGACGTTCCCCGCGACGGCCGACGGCGTGCAGCATGCCGGTCAGCGAGATGTAGTTGATGTCGTGGCCGGCGAGTTCGGCGCGCGGCCCGTCCTGCCCCCAGCCGGTCATGCGGCCATAGACCAGGCCGGGATTGACCTCTGCGAGGGCGTCCGGTCCGAAGCCGAGGCGTTCCATCACGCCGGGGCGGAAGCCCTCGAGGATCACATCGGCCTTGCGGATGAGATTCAGGATGGTCTCGTGGTCGGCGGAGTCCTTGAGGTTGGCCTCGACGACCCGACGGCCGCGCAGCAGTGCGTCGGCCGAGGCTCCCTCACGCGGCAGGGAGCCGGGGCGTTGCACGCGGATCACGTCTGCACCGAGGTCCGACAGCAGCATCGCGGCATGCGGGCCGGGCCCGATGCCCGCGAATTCGATCACGCGAACACGGCTGAGCGGTCCGCTCTTACCGCTGGTGGATGCGGATTCTCCGGTCATGGTGGTCCTCCCTGATCTGGCACCCATATGTGGCGGGTGTCACGGCGATGCCGTCCAGGATTCCACAACCGACCGATCGCTCGGCAAGCGGGTCGGCGGCGTCGGGAATCGGTGAGGGAAATACCCGCCGACCGGTTACCCCTGGGCGCTTTGCGCACTAAACTTGGCCGAATGGTGCGACCGGCGACGTTGGGGCGATACGTGTGGCCGGAACTGACCGACTCGGCGATGACCGTACTGGTACCGGTGGGCTCATTCGAGCAACACGGACCGCATCTTCCGCTCGACACCGACACCCGCATCGCGGTGGCGGTGGCATCCGGTGCGCACGGGCGTCTGGCAACCGACGCTCCCTACTCCTGTGCTCCGGCAATTCCCTACGGGGCCAGCGGTGAGCACGAGGGATTCGCCGGCACCATCTCGCTGGGCGCGGAGGCGCTGGGCGCAGTGCTGCTGGAGTACGGGCGCAGCGCATGCCGGTGGGCGCAGCGGATCGCCTTCGTCAACGGACACGGAGGGAATGTGCCCACATTGACCACGGCGGTCGCACGGTTACGGTACGAGGCCCGGGATGTGGCGTGGTATCCGTGTATGTTCCCGGACGCTGACGCGCATGCGGGTCACACCGAAACCTCGGTCCTGCTTCATCTTTCACCCGATGTGGTGCGCTCGGATCGGCTCGAGGTGGGCAATCGGGAACCGATGGCCACCCTGATGGGCGCGCTGCGCACCGGCGGGGTCTCGGCGGTGAGTGCCAACGGGATTCTCGGCGACGCGTCGTCGTCGTCGGCCGAGGCGGGCGCGCTTCTGCTCGATCACGCGATCGGCGACCTCGCCCGGGCGTTGACCGAATGGACCGTCGATGACGGGGGGCGGCTGCGGTGACCACCGTCGAATCGACCACGGCCACAATCCGGGCGCAGGATTCCGGTCTGCCGGATGGATTCCAGGTGCAGATCGACATGCGTTGCGCCAGGGGCGGTGACCTTCGTTTCCTGGTCGGCGGATCGCCCACACGGATGATGCGGCTCAGCGACGCCGCGTTGGGGATGACCTCCGGCTACGGCCGCATCGAGGTCTGTGACCCGGCCACCCGTCGCCTCTCCCGCACCCTGCTCGAGGCGGGGATCGCTCATCCACGGCCGATGGCGGGTCCGTGCGTCGACGATGTCACCATCGTGATCCCGGTGCGCGACAACCAGTCCGGTGTGGACAGACTGGTAGCGGCGGTGGACGGTCGGCGCGTGATCGTCGTTGACGACGGGTCGGCCGAACCGATTGTCGCGTCCGGTCCGCTCGTGCAGGTCATCCGGTTCGACCGCAATCGTGGTCCGGCCGCGGCGCGCAATGCCGGAGCGGCCGCGGCGCAGACCGAGTTCGTCGCCTTCCTCGATTCGGATGTCGTGCCCGAACCCGAGTGGCTGATGATGCTGATGGCGCATTTCTCCGATCCGCTGGTGGCGCTGGCGGCACCACGCATCGTCGGGCTGTCCGGGCGTGAGGACGGGCCGACGATGCGTCGGCGTCCGTCGCTGGCCGAACGCTACGAGAACCGATATTCGTCACTCGACATGGGTCCCGGTGAGGCCGCGGTGGTTCCCGGAACCCCGGTGCCCTACGTTCCGAGTGCGGCGATGATCGTGCGGCGCAACGCTTTCTGCGGATTCGACGAGAAGCTGCGGGTGGCTGAGGACGTCGACCTGTGCTGGCGACTACACGAGGCGGGCTGGCGCATCCGATACGATCCCGTCGCGCGGGTTGCGCATGATCACCGGACGAGTATGCGGCAGGTCCTGTCGCGTCGCCGGTTCTACGGAACGGGAGCGGCGTTCCTCGCGCAGCGGCACGGAAGCACCGCGGCTCCGATGGTGATGACCGCCTCGATGGCGGTGGCCGTCGGTGCGCTGCTGTCCCGGACCAAGGTGGGTCTGGCGATCGCGTTCCTGGTGTTGACCCGGGTGGCCTACCGGCTGCGGACGCGGCTCGGCGATCTTCCCGATGCGCCGGTGGCCGCCGCGCAGATGACCGGCCGCGCCGCCGGGTTCGGGCTCTTGCAGGCCGCGGGTGCGATCTGTCGCCACTACTGGCCGGTGGCGCTGGTGCTGGCGTTGATCTCCAAGCGTTTCCGGGCTCTCGTCATCGAGGTGGCCGTCGTCGAGGGGGTCGTCGAGTGGATTCGGTCGGTGATTGCCGAACCCGGGGCCGCGCCGGCGATGGGTCCGATCGGTTACCTGGTGTGCCGTCGTCTCGACGACCTCGCGTATGGCACCGGTTTGTGGGAAGGCGTTGTGCGCGAGCGGGATCTGGGAGCGTTGCGGCCCATCGTCACCCGGTGAGGTGACCGGGGTGACCGAGCGCGTGCCCTCGACCGTCGACGTCGTCATCGTCGGTGCGGGCAGCGCGGGTTGCGTGTTGGCCGACAAACTCAGTCGCGACGGAGCCCGCTCGGTGCTGCTTCTCGAGCAGGGGCCCGGTTGGCCCGATGACTCCATCCGGGATCTGCGGCGACTGCCCATCGGGGCCGACTCGATCTACGCGACAACACTTCCGGAGGCATTGGGCCACGTGGTGGTGCGCGGGCGTGGGCTCGGCGGGTCGTCGGTGGTCAACGGGGGCTACTTTCTGCGGTGGCACGACACCGATTTCGCGTCCTGGCCGAGCGGATGGGGCCTCGCCGAGGTGGAAGCGGCCTACCGGGAACTCGATGATCCCGGTGGCAGAATGTCGGTCCGTCCGGCCGCCGACGGGGAGCTCAGTGCGGCGGCACGGGCTTTCGAGCGATATTGGGCATCGCGGGTACCGACGCGAGATCCGGTGCAGCGCTGGCCGATCGTCGGCCTGAACCGGGTACTCGGCAATCAGGTCGACGGGCTGAGGATGACAGCGGCGGAGGCGTACCTGCGTGCCGCGATCGGCCGGCCGAACCTGACTGTCCGGACGGATGCGCATGTCGAGGACCTCGCGGTCAGTGGTCGACGAATCATCGGCGTCCGCGTCGGTGGGGAGGCGGTGCGATGTGACGAAGTGATCCTGTGCGCCGGTACGTTGGGTACTGCCGGGCTGCTGCTGCGATCGCAACCGCAGGTGTTCGGTGTCGGCGACAGCGCGCGGATCGGTGAGCACCGCGAGGTGCTCGTCGGCTACGGGCGCACCGATGCCGAGGACCTGACACCGCTGCTACAGACCGTCGTTCATACCGAATCCGGAATCGAAATCCGCTGTTATTCTGACGATTTTGATCGCTATGTGACCGGTGGTCGGGGTGGGCGACCGGTGGTCGGAGTCTGCTCCATGCTTCACAGCGGTACCGGTTCGGTGGTCACCGCGTCCGGCGGCGGCGTCGAGGTGATCCTCGACCCGCCGTTGACCGACGACGCGGCCCGGATGTGGTCGGTCGCCGACGACGTGGTGGATATGTTGTCCTCCAAGGAGTTCGACGATCTCGTCGACCCTGGGTCGATCGTCATCGACCCGGTGGTCCGTACCTCCCAACACGCCTGGGGGAGTATGCCTATGGGCGATGCGGTCGACTGGTTGGGCGGTGTGCAGGGCGTGAAGGGCCTGCGCATCGTCGACGGTTCGATCCTGCCGAGTCCCGGACGCAGTGGCCCGCACGCCACGATCATGATGATGGCTTGCCGGATCGGTGATCTGCTCGCAGCGGGCTGACGCTCTCGCCGACCCGCCAGCTGGTCGAGCCGGTCCGGAGCGATAGCGGAGGACCGTGTCGAGACCTCCGCAGGCCGACGACGAAACCTGGCCACCACCAACCGAACCCACGCGCGATATAGCCGACAGCGTTCACCCCCACCAGATTCCGCGCGGAGAAGGTTGTCGGTGGTCGTCGTTACACTTGAGTCAGTTCAGTTGGAGCGACCGAGCAGAGGGGGTGAACATCATGGCCGACACCACAATTCGCACGACTACCGCGCCGGAACTGTCGATGACCGCCGCCGACGCCGCCATGATCGATCACCTCCCCGCCGAGCAGGCCACCGCCCTGGCCCGATCGTTGCAACGCCAAGAACGACAACTGATCGCCCGGAAGGTGCTCTCCGCAGCCCGGATCGGGCACACCGTGTACGACGAGATGCTGCTCTCGGGCCACATGACCAACGCGCACACCACCGGTGCCGTCGACAAAGCCGCCACCGGCAAGGTCTCGACCGCGCTGGGTGTGTCGGTACCGCACGCCACCGCGTGGATGACGCTGAGCTTCCTGCTGTCGACGCTCCCGACGGTGACCGCCGCCTTCTTGGCCGGTGACCAGTCGTTGGAGCGTATCCGCATCATCGCCGACGAGATCGTCGTGCTGTCCGATGACGATGTGCGCGCGTTCGCCGAAACCCGCGCACTGCAACTCGCTGGACGTAATCAGGCGGATACGACATTGCGGGATCAGGTCGCCGAGATGGTGATCGCGCTGGATCCCGACGGTGCCGCCGACCGTCGGGAGGAGGCCGCCGCGCGTGATCAGAACGTGCGGGTCCGTCGGGACACCAACGGGCATTGCAGTATCTCGGTGTACGCACCGGGGGAGGTGGGTGCGCATCTGGCGGCGCGGATCGCACAGATGATCAGTGAGCGGATCTGCCCGCGTGATCCGCGTCGCCGCGGTCAGGTGCAGGTCGCGGCGTTCGCCGAAATCCAGGGCCTGCCGGGTGCGTACCTGTCGTGTGAATGCGGGCGGGGTAACTGCTCGCGGGCGGTCCCGTTGCCGGAGGAGCCCTGTGGCCTGACCGACCTCGACATCGATGTCGACGGCGGCGCGGCTGATCCGTTCGATGTTGAAGCCGAGTGCGGTGAGGCTGACGAGATCACCGAACCCGAGACGACCGACGCTCCCGAGACGGTCACCGACGGCGACGCTGACGGTGCGGCAACGGATACCGTCGAGGCGCACCCCAACACCGAATCCGACACCGACACCGACACCGAACCCGAAAACGATTTGCAGTTGTCGCTGTCGTTGATCACCGACCCGTCCGGGCAGCGGGAAGCCCGGTTGGAGTACTTCGGCGTGGTGGACGAAGCTCATGCCAGGTCGTTGATCGGTTCGGGACAGTTGGTGACCGTCACCGAGTTTCCCACCCTGGACATACCCACCGTCAGCACCGCCACCTCGCTGGATCGGATACCGGCGGCGTGGCGTCGTCTCGACGATCCGTTCCCCGCGCCACCGGTCGACCCGACCGGGCACGGCGGCCATCTCCTCCCGCCGCCGGGTGCGTTGACGTATCGGATACCAGCGTGGTTGCGGGAGAAGATCATCGAGTTGGATGGCACCTGCCGGTACCCGCAGTGCGGGCGGCCGGCCAGTGACTGCCAGATCGATCACCTGGTGAAATTCGTGCACCAGGATCCGATCACCGGTGGCTGGACGGTGGAATTCAACCTGATGCCGCTGTGCACCCCGGACCACCAACGAAAACACATGGGCTTGTTGATCCCCACCATGCTCGCCGATCGGGCGGTCATCTGGCGCGACCCCGTCTCCGGGGAAACCATCACCACCTATCCGCGGTAGGCGGCCGGCTTCGGTCTGCCGTCGGGTGATGCTGCGCTGCAACCAGTTCCCAGCTCCACGTTGCGTGGTCTCGAGGATCGTCGTTTCGACGGAGCTCAACGCAAGGCGCCGGGGCTCACGCAAGGCCCTAAGGCTCCTCGCGACTCGGTCGGCTCAGATGAGTGTGGACCAGTAATCCCAGAACTGAATTCCGATGGCCACGATGACGATTGCGTACCAGAGGGGAAGTAGCACCCAGAGCCAGCCGCGAATGTCGCGGGCGCGGTAAGAATCTCCGAGGAGTCGTCCGGCCGAGAGGATCAGCAGGATCGGCGTGACGGTCCAGACCACCATGCAGTACGGGCACAGCGCGTTGATCCGGTACAGACTCTCGAACGCCAGCCAGTTGACGAAGACGAAACCCAGTGCCAGGCCGATGGTTTGACCCAGCCAGTACCACCGGGGCAACGACACGCGACCCGTCGCGAGGACACCGGTGACGATGATCACCGAGAACGCCGCGATACCGATCAGCGGGTTCGGGAAGCCGAACAGCCGGGCCTGCGGCGTCACCATCACCGAACCGCACGACAACACCGGATTGATGCTGCAACTCGGGCGGTACGACGGATTGATCAGCAGCTCAATGCGTTCGATCGTCAGCGTCGCCGACGCGATGAACCCGATGATCCCGAGCACCAGCACGGCGATGCCGGTGGCGGGGGAAACGTCGGGACGTTGCAGCCACCACGATCGGTCGTCGGTCGGATCGTCGGTGCTGTCATCGGATTCGAGGGAGTCCGCGTTGAGCGCCTTGTCGGGTTCGGTCTCAGATGTGATGCCGGCCATGATGTCGTTTCGTTCGATCATGCTGCTGGGCTGGGTCCTACTGCTGGGAGCCGGCAGCGGCATTAACCGCTGCCACGAAGGCCTCGGGGCCCTGTTGGATGTTGAAGTCCTGCCCGTTGATCTTCACGGTCGGTGTTCCGGTGACACCAGAGTCCTTGGTCTCTTGGGTGACCCAGTCCTCGTAGTCACCGCGCGTGATGCAGTCCTTGACATTCTGCGCACCGGCTTCGGTGGCGTAGGACGCCAACTGGTCATCGGTGAGGCCGGAACCGTTCTCGGCGGGCTGGTTCTCATAGAGCAGGGAGTGGAATTTCAGCCACACCTCGAAGTTGTTGGCGCCGCCGGTCGATTCGGCCACACACGCCGACGCGTTCGCCGCGCGGGTCGAGTAGTTCGTCGACGACATCCGGTCGAGGATGGCGACCGGCCGATAGTCGATCGCGACGTTCGGATTGGACTTCAGCTGGGTGAGCGCGTCGCCGAACACGGATTCAAACTGCTTGCACACCGGGCACTGGAAGTCCTCGAGGATCTCCACGACCGCCTTGGGGGTGGTACCGGCCGGAGCGGTGGTGATGCGGAAGGCCCCGTCGGTGGTGACCGTCGGCGGGGTACCGGCGGCGACCGAACTGTCGTCACTGAAAATCTTCCCGTTGGACCACAGGATGGAGACGGCGACGACGGCCGCGACGACGATGATCGCCACCACGGCCCCGATCCGCATGAACAGCGAGCGCCGACGCTCGGCGGCTCGTGGGTCGACGACTGGCTTCCGACGTTTGTCTGCCACGGGTTCCCTCACACTCCAAGTCAACGGTTCGCACGGCCGCAGCACCCCGGAATCTCGCCGCGAGGTCTCCACGCCGCTGTTCAGCGTACTTGGGCCCGCCTGAGTCGCGACTGAGCGGCCCGATCGGCGCCGAATCGGTCACACCGACGCAGCGTCGTAGACTTACTCCGACGCTGTCTCGCTGCAGCGTTGCTAGGAGACCTACATTCTGTGACCGCTCCCGACACACACTCGCCCGACGTACCGGGCACCGACGACACCACCGCCCCGACCCGACCGACCATCCGGACGGCTCGATGGCTGGCGGCGCTGGTCGGCATCGCGCTGGTCGGCATCGTCATCTACGGGGCCGCGAGCGGGTCGGCCCGCCACATCGAGCGCGGCGACCCCTACCCCGGGATGCCGATCGCCATTGCCGACGTCGCCGGGTACTTCCTCGGTACGGTGCTGGCCGCATTGTGTCTGGGTGCGTTGGCCTTCGTCGTCGCCGGAGCCCGGCCCGATTCCAACGGCATCATCGACGCGACCGTCTACCGCGCCCACCGCTTCGTCTCGTCGGCCGCGCCGGTGTGGGCGGTGCTGTCGTGGCTGATGGTGGGGGTCGCGGCCGCCGACGGCTACGGATTGCCGCTGGGCAAGGTGCTGTCCTCGGGCACGCTGTTCGACGCGATCGGGGTCAGCGAGGAGGCGGTGGCCTGGCTGGTGGTGGCGATCTTCGCAACGATCGTGGCAATCGCGATCCGGTTCTTCCTGTCCTGGATCGCGCACCTGGTGCTGCTGATCCCGACCGGCATCGCGGTGGCGGCCCTGCCGATGGCCGGCAACGGTGGTCAGGGCCCCAACCACGACTACACGACCAGCCTGGTCATCCTCTTCATCCTGGCCGCCGCTATCGGCATCGGCTACCGCGTCGCGTTCGCGACCGCGCCGGTGGTCACACCGGACTCGGATCGGGCGATCCTGGAACGCCGGCACGCGTGGATCCTGGCCATCGCCGACACCGTCGCGCTGCTCGCCGGAAGCGGGCTGGTGGCGTTCCTGCTGCCGGTGCGCTACCTGTTCTCCACCGCGTTCGGTCTGGCCGCAATGGTGATGCTCATCGCGCTGGCCGCGGTGCTGGTGTGCAGCATCGTCGCGCTGCGAGGATCGGGTGCCGACCGGATCTGGCGTCCACAGGTCCTCGCCGCGGTGCTGATGATCGTCGTCGTCGCGTGCTGGACGGTGATGGACACCCGCGTCGCCCCCGGGCTGCTGGCACACACCTTCACCGCGTGGGATGTGTTCCTCGGCTACGAACTGCCGGGCGCGCCCGACGCCTGGCGACTGGCCACCTTCTGGCGCTTCGACTTCGTGATGGGGACGGCATTCGTCGTCGCCGCGATCCTCTATGGCTTGGGAGCATGGCGGTTGTATCGACGGGGCGACGCCTGGCCCGTCGGACGCACCATCTCCTGGATACTCGGCTGCCTGTGCGTGATCATCGTCACCGGCTCGGGTATCCGGGCCTACGGATCGGCGATGTTCAGCGTCCACATGGCAGAACACATGGCGCTGAACATGTTTGCGCCCGTACTGCTGGTGCTCGGGGCACCCGCCACCCTCGCCTTGCGAGCCCTGCCGACCGCCGGTTCCCGCCGCCCACCCGGTCCGCGGGAATGGTTGCTGTGGGCGCTGCACTCCAAGGTCACCCGCTTCCTGTCGCATCCGGCGGTCGCTCTGGTGTTGTTCGTGCTGTCGCTGTACGCGGTGTACTTCACCGCGATCTTCGGGACATTCGCGCGGTACCACTGGGGCCACGTCCTATTGACCATTCACTTCATCTTCGTCGGCTACCTCTTCTACTGGGTGATCATCGGCATCGATCCGGGCCCGCGTCGCATCCCGTTCCTGGCACGGATCGGATTGTTGTTCGCGGTCATGCCCTTTCACGCGTTCTTCGGTATCGCACTGATGACGATGACCTCGGTGGTCGGCGACAAGTTCTACAGTCAGCTCGATCTGCCGTGGGTGACCGACCGGTTGCACGACCAATGGCTCGGCGGTGCGGTCGCCTGGGGTGCCAGTGAGGTGCCGGTCGTCCTCGTCGTCGTCGCGATCGTCTCGCAGTGGGCCAAATCCGATCGGCGGGCCGCCCGCCGCGCCGACCGGCACGCGGAGACCTACGAGGACACCGAACTCGACGATTACAACAAGATGCTCGAAGACCTCGCGAAGTCGCGGCGCTGAGAGGTCCGGCTTGACCCGATCGGGACAATCGATTCATGCGGTGTGAGGTGGCGCGAGAGGCGTTGTCGGCGCGTACCGACGGCGAACGGGAGACCGTTCCGTCGGTGCGGGTCGACGAGCACGTCGCCGGATGCGCCGACTGCACGGAGTTTGCCGCCGCGCTGGCCGCGATTGCGCTCCCGCAGATCCGCGAACCGCTGCGGGTGGTGGGTTCCGACACCGGGCCGGATCTGGTCGAACGGATGCTCGCCGCGCGTGCCGAGCAGCCCGCACCGTCGGAGTCGGACCGCGAATCGCGTTCGGGCGCATGGTGGATCGCCGCGGGCGGCGGGGCATTCGTCTCCGGTGCGCTGGCGGTGACACTTGTTCTCACGCACGGTTCCGTGATCGTGATCGCCCTGTTCGTGATTGCCGTCGTGGCCACCGTGGGGCTGACGGTGCGAGCACGCCGCTGACGCGGGACCAGGTCGGCCCGGCGGCTCGGCTCGGCGGGTGAGCTCGGCGGGTCAGCTCAGCGGCGTGACTCGCCGAAATGCTGCAGCCGCAGGCTGTTGGTGACGACGAACAGCGACGACAACGCCATCGCCGCCCCCGCGATCAGCGGGTTGAGCACTCCGAGCGCGGCGATCGGGATCGCGGCCACGTTGTAGCCGAACGCCCACACCAGGTTGGTGCGGATGGTCTTCTGCGTCGCTCCCGCGAGGCTCAGCGCCGCCGGCACCGCACGCAGGTCATCGCGCACCAGGATCACGTCGGCGGCGCCGATCGCGACGTCGGTGCCTGCACCGATGGCCAGGCTCAGATCCGCGGTCGCCAGGGCCGGACCGTCGTTGATGCCGTCGCCGACCATCGCCACCGAATGACCCTCGTCCTGCAGACGGCGGATCGTTTCCACCTTCTGGTCGGGCAGGACCTCGGCGATCACGTCGTCGACCTGCACCGCGTCGGCGACGGCACGGGCGGCACCCGCATTGTCTCCGGTCAGCAGGATTGTGCGGAGACCGGCGGCACGCAGCGCGGCGATGGCCGTGGGGGCGGACGCCTTGACGGTGTCGGCGACGCAGATCGCGGCGACCGGCTCGTCATCGACGACCACGTAGACGACGGTGGTGCCGGCCGCCTCGGCGTCGCGTCGGACGCGCGCGAGGTCGGCGGGGACGACGGTGTTCGCGGTGGCCCAGCGCGGCGATCCGACCCGCACCCGCCGGCCGTCGACGATGCCGAATACCCCGCGGCCGGGTTCGGCGTGGAAGTCGCTGACCGGGCGGCGGTCCGCCTCGGCGACGGCCGCGGCGATCGCCGCGCCGACGGCATGCTCGGAGGCGGATTCGACGGCGGCGGCCAGGGCGAGCACCTCGTCGGCATCGGCGTCGGCGACGGCGGTCACCGACTCCACCGACAGTGCGCCCTCGGTGACGGTGCCGGTCTTGTCGAAGACGACGGTGTCGATGAGCCGGGAAGTGTCCAGGGTCTGGTGGCCCTTGAGGAAGATGCCGAGCTGGGCGCCGCGGCCGGTCGCGACCATCACCGCGATCGGGGTGGCCAGGCCGAGTGCGCACGGGCAGGCGATGATCAGCACCGCCAGCGCCGCGGACACCGCACGGTCGGCGGGCTGCCCGAGGAGCAGCCAGGTGGCCAGCGTGACCAGCGACAACACGACGACGATCGGGACGAAGACACCGGCGATGCGGTCGGCGAGCCGTTGTGCGCGGGCCTTACCGGACTGGGCCTCCTCGACCAGGCGCATCATGCCTGCGAATGCGGTATCCGCACCGACCGCCGCGGCCTCCACGATGATCCGTCCGTTGAGGACCGTCGTGCCGCCGATCACCGGCTCGTCGACGGTGACCTCGACGGGCCGGGATTCGCCGGTCATCGCACTCATGTCGATGGCGGCGTGGCCCTCGATGACCAGGCCGTCGGTGCCGACCGTCTCCCCGGGACGCACGACGAAACGCTGCTGTTCCTTCAGCTCCTCGGCCGGGATCCGCATCTCGCGGCCGTCGGGCAGCAGGACGGCGACATCCTTGGCGCCGATCGCGGCCAGCGCGCGCAACGCACCGCCGGCCCGGGACCGGGCCCGCGCCTCGAAATACCGTCCGGCCAGCACCAGCACGGTGACGCCGGTGGCCACCTCGAGGTAGATCGAATCGCTACTCCAGATGGCATCCCACACGCCGGTGGTCGCCCGGGCGTCGGGGTCGGTGGTGAACATCGAGTACAACGACCAGCCGGTGGCGGCGAGCACACCGAGCGTCACCAGCGTCTCCATGGTCGCCGCGCCGGTGCGCAGATTCTTCGCGGCCACCTTGTAGAACGGCCACGCGCACCACGTCAGGATGGGTGCGGCCATCGCGATGAGCAGCCACTGCCAGCCGGGGAAGCGGGTCGTCGGCACCACCGCGAACACGATCGAGAGGTCGGCGAGCGGCACGAACAGCACCACCGCGACGGCGAGTCGGCGGAAGAGGCGGCGGGCCTCGGCGGCGTCGGTGTCGGGGATGGCGCGCGGGACGTCATCGCGGGGCGTCGCGCCGTAGCCGGCCTTGTTGACGACGTCGCACAGATCGTCGGTGGTGACCGTCGGTGCGGCATCGATGGTGGCGACCCGGGTGGCGTAGTTGACCGACGCCTTCACCCCGTCGACCTTGTTGAGTTTGCGTTCCACGCGGGCCGCACACGCCCCACACGTCATGCCGGTGAGATCGAGCTGGAGTCGCTGGGGCTCGGGCGGGCCGACGGATTCGGTATCCGAGCCGGTCACGGTCGTCACATCGGTGGTCACACGATCCTCTTGATTCCCGGCGCCGGGTCATCAGGGGCTGGTCACGCTGATGACGTCGGCGGCCGCATACGCACTCGTCCTCAGGATAGGTCGGATGCGCGGGGCCCAGAGTTCCCGGTGATCGTGGGTGATCTGGGTCACCGATGCGGATGTGGTCTGCCCACTCGACGGGAAAGGGTGCCCACTCGACGGGGAAGGGCTACACGCTGCGGCGATGAGCCGACGACGCGGCGACGAGGGATTCGCGGGCGCGGGCCACACGGGAACGTACGGTCCCGATCGGGCATCCGGTGACCTCGGCGACCTCCTGATACGACAGTCCGAGGATCTGAGTGAGCACCAGGGCTTCCCGACGTTCGGTCGGCAGGTCCGCGAGCAGCATGTTGACCTCGACGAGATCTTCCCAGCGCACGTAGGACCGGCCCGCATGGGCGGCGTCGGCGGCCGAGACCCAGTCGACGTCGGCGTTCACCCGGGGTCGGGACTGGGCGCGGCGCACCTCGTCGGCGCAGACGCGTCGGGCGATCGACAGCAGCCAGGTCTTCGCGCTCGCCTCGGCCCGGAACCGCGGCAACGACCGCATGGCCCGCAGGAAGGTTTCCTGGGTCAGGTCGTCGGCGGTGCTCGCATGGCCGAGGTGGGCGATGAATCGCCAGACATCGGTGTGGGTGGCCTCGATGAACGTCGTCAATGCGGCACGGTCGCCGGTGGCAGCCCGCAGCGCGGCACGGGTCAACGCAGCCTCGTGATCGGCTGGGTCGATGTCGACGGTGGGCTCCATGACGGTGAGCCTATCGGGTCCGCGGCTGCGGCCACACGCTCAGGTGTGATCGGGTGCGATCCCGAAACCCTCGAGCGTGCCGACGTAGCGTTTCGGCAGCGGCGGGGCGAACTCGCCGCTACTGGTCCCGGTGCGCAGGCCCATCGCGGCCATCGCCGCGAGCATGCCGACTCCCGCGGCGACGCCGTCGATGACCGGTGCGCCGATCTGCGCCGACATACGTCGCGCGAGATCGGCCATGCCGGCGCAGCCGAGGAGGATCGCGTCGGAACCGTCGGAGTGCAGGGCGTCGGCGCAGGCCTTGGCGAGGATGTCGGCGGTGTCGGGGTTGGATTCGAGTTCCAGCACCGGGATGTCGCAGGCGTGAATACCGTTGCACTGCTTCGAGAAACCGTAGTGGGCGACGAGGTCCTCGGCCCGGCCGATGGTGCGTGAGAGCGTGGTGACCACCGAGAAGCCGCGACCGAGTGGGGCGGCGAGATGCATGCCCGCCTCGGCGATCCCGAGGACCGGCGCGTCCGCGAGTTCGCGGGCCGCGTCGAGTCCCGGATCGCCGAAGCAGGCCAGCAGGTAACCGTCGGCGTCGGGGTGCGCGGCGATCGCGTCGAGCACCCCGGGCACGGCGAGCGCCTCATCGTAATGACTTTCGATGGACGCCGGTCCCATCGCCGAGGTGACCGCGATGATCTCTGCATCGGCGCGCACGACGGATCGTGCGGCTGCCGCGATCACCGCGGTCATCTCGGCGGTGGTGTTCGGGTTGATGACAACCAGCTTCATGAGATGGCGCTCAGACCTTCGCCATTCCGTCGCCCGCCATTCCGTCGCCCTGGGCGTCGCCGGCGGTGACAACGGTGGGGGTCTCGGCGACGGTGGTGGTGCCGTCGGCGGCCACCGAGATGTCGGTCGTTGTGGCGGCGCTCAGGCCGCGGCCGTAGATGAACGACTTCGGTGCGTAGCGCATGCCGAGGTAGTAGAAGACCAGACCCGCCGCGGCGCCCATGAACCAGGTGAAGCTGGCCTGGTAGGCGGTGCCGAAGAGCACGAAGCAGATCGGGATGATCGAGGCCGCGATCACCGATGCCACCGCGACCGGATTCCAGCCGTTGCGGTAGAAGTAGGTGCCGGTGGGCTTGGTGGAGAACAGGTCGTCGACCACGATCTGCTTGCGCTTGATCAGGTAGAAGTCGGCGATGAGGATGCCGAACAGCGGACCGATCACGGCACCGAGGGTGTCCATCGTGTAGTGGATCGCGCTGGCGTTGTTGAACAGATTCCACGGGGTGATCAGCACCGAACCGACCGCGGCGATCATGCCGCCCATCCGCCAGGTGATCTTGGTGGGCGCCACATTCGAGAAGTCGAAGGCGGGGGAGACGAAGTTCGCGACGATGTTGATGCCGATGGTGGCGATCGCGAAGGTCAGCACGCCCAGCACGGCGGCGGTGGTGTTGTCGATCTGGTCGACGATGTGCACCGGGTCGGTGACGATGGCGCCGTCCTCGTCACGGCCGATGACCGTGGCGCCCGCCGAGACGGTGCACACCACCAGCAGCGAGAAGAACAGGAAGTTGACCGGCAGACCCCAGAAGTTGCCCTTCTTGACCTCGCCGAAAGTCTTTCCGTAGCGCGAGAAGTCACCGAAGTTGAGCATCGGACCGGAGAAGTAGGAGACCACCAGGGCGAAGGCGGAGATCATCGCGGTAACCGAGGCCCATCCGGTGGTGCCGGAACCTTCGGAGAGATCGAAGTGCACATTGGACCAGCCGGCCTCGACGATCAGGTATCCGGCCAGCAGGATCATCACGACATACACAGCGGGACCGCAGAAGTCGATGAACTTGCGGATGGTGTCCATGCCGTTCCAGAACACCAGTGCCTGCAGCACCCACATCAGCATGAAGCCGGCCCAGCCCAGCGGCGCCAGACCGAGGAAGGAGTGGATGTCCGGGTCGGCGTACTGCTCGAGTGACGGCCAGAACTTGATGGCGAGCAGGCCGAAGGCCACCGACGCCAGATATGTCTGAATTCCGTACCAGACCACCGCGATCACGCCGCGGATGATGGCCGGGATGTTGGCGCCCTTGATGCCGAAGGAAATGCGCGTGGTGACCGGGTAGGGGACGCCGGCCTGCTGCGACGGCCGGGCGACCAGGTTGCACAGCAGATTGACCGCGACGATGCCGACGATCAGCGCCACCAGCACCTGCCACGCGGCGATGCCGAGCGCGAACAGGCTTCCGGCGAAGACGTATCCGCCGACGCTGTGCACATCCGACATCCAGAAGGCGAAGATGTTGTACCACGTCCACGTCTGCCGCTTCAGTGGCGCAAGGTCTTCGTTGGTCAGTGACGGGTCGTACTCGGGTTTGATGACACTTTCGCCAGCGGCGCTGTGATGCGTCGCGGCCTGGGGTGACTCAGCGGACATGAGGGGTTCTCCAATCGAGGAATTCGATGAAGAACACGCTAAGAACGTTGTGTTACCTGGTGATTAATCGGCGGATATATTCTCGGGCGCGAAACCCGATGCGCGACTTTAACATCTCTTTACTAATGCTTGCCTGATGCTCGCGGTCCCGCGTTGACGGCGCTCTCCTCGAGGTTGACAGCGCTGTCGGCAGTGGAGCCGGTATCCGAAGTGATTGTTGCGTAGTCGAATCCAAGGTCGGCAGAGCGCTGTCAGTGAAGAACCGGGCGCTGTCAGTGAGCAGGAGAGCGCTGTCGGTGAGGAGTCGGGCGCCGTCAACGGTGCGGTGAGCGCTGTCAGTCGGGGCCGATCTCACGGCGGTCGGCCGTCTCCAGAATGGCCGCCTCGAGCCGGGAATGGTGAACGCGGGCGACCTGGAGAACCGCGGCGGTGTCACGGTCGGCGAATGCCACGAGCATCGCCTCGTGATCGGCGTTGAGCAGCGTCTGCGTCGACGCGCTGACGCTGCGCATGACCTGGAACGGTTCGGTGAGATTCCAGGTCGATTCGAACATCGACAGGAGTCGCGGCATCCCGCACGGGTCGGTGAGGTGCGCGTGAAATCGCCGTGAGACGTCGTGAAAGGACTTCCCGTCGCCCCACTTGGTGGCGGTCAGCAGCTGCTCGTGGCACTCGCGGGCCGCGGCGACGTCGGCATCGGTCACCCGCTCCACCGACTGCGCCAGTGCGGCCTGCTCGAGGACGCCACGGACGAAGTAGATCTCCTTGAGTTCCTCGGTGGACAACTGGCTCACCCGGTAGCCGGCATTGCGCTGATGCACCACGAGGCCTTCGCCGACAAGGGTTTTCAGTGCCTCGCGCACCGGGATGGGGCTCACCCGGTAGGCGTCGGCGACCTCGCCGGGCGGGATCGCGGTACCGGGTGGTGCGCCGCCGGACAGGATGAGGCTGCGCAGTTCCTCCTCGATGGTCGAATGGTCACTGCGGGAACGGACCTCGACGAGCCGGGAGACGAGCGGGTTGGGTCGTCGGCGGTTCATGAGATGCCTCGCCCGAATCCGGAACCCGCGCCGTCCCAGCCGAATCCGGCCGCGCGTGCGTTCTGGGCCGACGCGGCGTGGGCTTCCCGGGCCGACGGATGCCGCCGCACCCAATCGGCGATCGCGTCGGTCATCCGCTGTTGATTGTCGCGGATGACGATCTCGTGGCCCTCGTCACCGAACATCAGCAGCTCGGCGGTCAGTCCACGGGCACGCAGTTCGTGCACGATCTGTTGGGATTCGCTGACCGGCACGTTGGTGTCGTGGGCGCCGTGGATCACCAGGAGGGGAGCGCGTACCTCGTCGATGCGGTGGATTGGCGACAGGTCCCGCAACAGCTCCCGATCCGATTCGGGGTGACCGTATTTGGTGTAGGCGGCCACCGCGATCCACGGTTCGGTGTTGCGGAAGAACGACTCCAGATCACTCATCCCGCAGATGGCGATCCCGGCTGCGAAGAGCTCCGGATGGAACGTCACACACGCCATGGTCAGATAGCCGCCGTAGGATCGGCCCGACACGTAAAGCGCATCGGGATCGGCAATATTGTTGTCGGACAGGTACAGTGCGCAGTCGGCGGCGTCGTCGATGCCGGCGTACCGGCCGTAGCGATCGTCGGCATGCGAGAACAGCCGCCCATACCCCGACGAGCCGCGGACATTCGGCGCGAACACGCCGATCCCGGCATCGACGAGGGGACCGAACAGGAAGTGGTAGTCGGGTCGGGTCTGGGCCTCGGGACCACCGTGGAAGTACAGCAGGTACGGGGTCGGCCCGGCATCGGGATCGGCGCTGGCGTCGACGCGTGGCCGAAAGAGCCAGCCGGACAATTCCATTCCGTCGCGGGCAGAAAAGGTGTGCAGTTCCGGGCGCAGTGCGTGTGACGGGCCGGTGCCGACGACGACGTCGTCGCGGACGGCGGTCACCTCCCGGGACGTGGTGTTGATGAGGTGCACCAGCGGCGAGTGTTGCGGGCTCGACACCGTCAGGGCGATCAGGGTGCCCGCCGCCGAGATGGACAGCTGCGAGCCCACCTCACCGGGTAGCGGGATCGGATCGTGCAGCGTCTGATCCGGCAGGGTCATGATCTGTAATTCGCTGCGGCCGTCCACATTCCACAGCATGGCGATGGTCGACTGATCGTGGCTGACCGCGAACCCGTCGAGGCCGACGTCGACGCGCTGCGCCAACACGCGTACCCGCGTGCCGTGGCGGCCGACCTCCACCCCGAGCAGTCGCGGGAACTTGGCGTCGAAGTCGCTGCGCACCACCGCCTGCACCGAGTCCAGGTCGCGTTCGACGTCCTGCGGCGGTCGGACGAACACCAGCGACGGATGGTTGAAACCCTGATCGAGGATGTACCCGTCATCGGTCACCGAGCCCGGGTCGTTGGGCAGCAGGGTGGTCATCTCGACCTCGGGATCGTCACCGTAACCGAGTTGCACCCGTGCCGCGGACCGCAGGCGGGGCGATGCGGTCGGCGAAAAGCCTTCTCCCGAGCCCGGATTCATTCCCGAGGGGTGCTGTGCTTCGGCTCTGTCGCGTCGTCGCAGCAGCAGCATGTCGTGATATCCGCGTGGTCCGACGCGCAGCAGTGTCGCGCCCTTCCACGAGTCGATGAGCGCGCCACCGACACGGACGTCGAGGGTCTGCGTGGTGCCGGTGCTCGGGTGGATCCGCAGGGAGTGGGCGGTGCCGCCGGTATCGGTGGCGGTGATCAGCACCCAGTCGGTATCCCAGCCGACGAGGGTCACGGTGCCGAAGGACCGTCCGCCCGGTGCGTACGGGTCGCCGTCGGAACGGGTCGCCGCGACCCGATGCGCGGTGTCGTCGTCGGGGTTGGTGGTCACCACCCAGACCTGATGATGCTCACCGCCGCCCGGCGCCAATTCGACGGCGAGCCACTGGCCGTCGCTGGAGTGCACGAGTTTGCGGACCGGCCCGGTGGCCGGCACCCGCACCCAGCGCAGTTCGCCGACTCCTTCCGGGGTCAGAATGCGTTGCGCGGCACGGGGATAGCCGGTGCCGTCGTCGACGATGTAGGCGAACGCCGATCCATCCGGTGACACCGACGGCGCATAGGTGTGCCAGCCGGTCTCGTCGAAGCGCACCGAATGTGCGGGATCGGTGGGGCCGGCCTCGATCCCGAAGGGCTCGGCCGGATCCGGAACGGACGCCGTCACGGTGCGGTGATGTCTTCCATCGACTGCAGCCACATCTCCAGCATGGCGACCTGCCACAGTTCGTTGCCGTCGAGGGTGGTGCGAATCCCGTTGGGATCGGCGAAGAGTCGATCCAGGGCGGCCGGACGGTACAGTCCGCGGTCGACCGCGGAGCGGGTCTTGAGGGCGTCGGCCACCAGATCGAAGACCGGACCCTCCAGATGCCGGATGCCGGGCACCGGGAAGTACCCCTTGGTGCGGTCGATGACCGCCGACGGCAGCAGCGCGCGGCTGGCCTCCTTGAGCACCCCCTTGCCGCCGTGGGCGAGTTTCAGGTCCGGCGGACAGGTGGCCGCCAACTCGACGAACTCGTGATCGAGGAACGGCACCCGCGCCTCCAGGCCCCACGCCATCGTCATGGTGTCCACCCGCTTGACCGGGTCGTCGACCAGCATGATCGTGGTGTCCAGCCGCAACGCGGCGTCCACGGCGGTGTTGGCGCCGGGTGCGGACTGATGGGCGTAGGCGAACTCCCAACTCGGGTCGTAGTCGGAGTCGCCGACGAGGTAGTCGTCGGCCAGGATCGCGGTGATGTCCTCATGCGACCGGTCGAAGAAGTACTCCCGGTAGGCCTTGGTGGTCTCCGGGCGCGCGATACCCGCCAGCGGCGGGTACCAGGAGTACCCGCCGAGGATCTCGTCGGCGCCCTGCCCGGACTGCACCACCTTGATCGATTTGCTGACCTCCTGGGAGAGCAGATAGAAGGCCACGCAGTCGTGGCTGACCATGGGTTCGTTCATCGCGGCGATCGTGTCGGGCACCGCGGGCAGCAGCCGGTCGGTACCGATGTGGATCTTGTGATGATTGGTCGCGAAGGTGTCGGCGATGAGATCGGAGTACGCATACTCGTCACCGGATTCACCTGCGGCGGAATCGAATCCGATGCTGAACGTGGCAAGGTCGTGTTGCCCCTGCTCGGCCAGCAGCGCCACCACCAGCGAGGAGTCGACGCCGCCGGACAACAGCACCCCGACCGGCACGTCGGCAACCATCCGGCGCCGTACCGAGGTCCGCAACGAGTCCAGGATCTCGTGCTGCCATCGCTTCTCGTCCCAGTCGAGACGATCGGGGTGCGGTTCGAACATCGGCTCCCAGTAGCGGCGTTCGGTGCTGCGACCGTCGCGGGTGATGATGCGCACGGTGGCCGGCGGCAGCTTCCGGATGCCGTTGTACATGGTGTGCGGCGCCGGGACGACCGCATGGAAGCTGAAGTAGTGGTGCAGCGCGATCCGGTCGATGGAGGTGTCGACGTCACCGGCACGCAGCAGGGCCTGCAGCGACGACGCGAACCGCAACCGGCCCGGCTTCTCGGCCAGGTAGAGCGGTTTGATGCCGAGGCGGTCGCGGGCGAGCGTGGTGGTCCCGGTGTCGGTGTCGGTGATCGCGAAGGCGAACATGCCGATCAGGCGGTCGACGCACTCCGACCCCCACGCATGGAACGACTTGAGGATGACCTCGGAGTCGGCGTGGGAGAAGAAGCGATACCCCATGCCCTCGAGTTCGGTCCGCAACTCCTGATAGTTGTAGATGCAGCCGTTGAACACCATCGCCAGGCCGAGTTCCGGATCGACCATCGGCTGGCTGCCCCGCTCGGACAGATCGATGATCTTCAGACGCCGATGTCCCAGCGCGACATTGCCTTTGAGGTACACGCCGGCGGCGTCGGGGCCACGTCGGGTCATCGCGCCGGTCATGGCCTCCACGGCGGCGACGTCGGGGACTGACCCGTCGAAGCGGATCTCACCGCAGACTCCACACATGTGATCAGGCCTTCCGTCGGTGCTGCGAGGTCATCGTCCCAGCCTATGTACTCGGGCGCGGTGCGTCAGTGCAAGACGTCGAGGTGGGCGGGTCGGCGCTGGTCAGCGCGGTGTCACCCACGTGGTGATGTCGGCGTGGACGACCTCGGTGCCGTGCGTGTCGAGGACGCGGACCGACACCACCACCTCGGTGCCCTCGGTGATCGACTCGACGTCGAGCGGGGCGGACAGGGTCGCCTCCGCCGTCAACCGGGTGGTGGCCTTCGCCAGATACTGCGTCGACATCGCCTTGGGCAGCCACCGGTGGCTGGTCGGCAGGGTCGCCTCCATCAACATGCCCATCGCGGTCTCGGCGAGGTTGCAGGCGGCGATCGCGTGGAAGGTGCCGATGTGATTGTGCACGCCGAACCATTTGGGGGCGATGACGCGACAGAACCCCGGACGCATGTCGTCGACGAGGGGCAGCACGGTGCCGAAGTAGGGGACGCGGGCGACCATTCCGACCGAGAACAGGACGTGCCCGAGGAGATTGTCGGGGAGGCGGCGACGCAGTGCGTACGTGGCGCTGACGGGGGCGGAGTCGACCATGGCGACAACCTTACCGGCCGGTCAGTTGGCCGATGCTCCCGGCGGCGCGGCTGCGCGTTGGCTGCCAGACACCCATCCGCAATGACGGCAAAGCGGGCAAACGGTACGCCTGTGCACAGGGTGTTCGCAGCGGTCATCCATGTAATCCCCACGAAATCGCTTGTAGCGTAAGCACTTAGAAGCGGCGCATCCGTCGACGCCGCTCATTCGAAAGGATCTGAGAACGATGTCGACTCTCACTCTCAAGCGCACGGCCGCCGGGGTCCTCGCCGCCGGAGCCATCGTGACCGGCGTCGGTGCGGGCGCCGGCCTGGCCGACGCCGCGCCGACGCAGCAGCAGGGGACCCACCAGAGCCAGCCGCAGCAGCAGCAGCCGCAGCGTCAGCAGCAGGCACAACCGCAGCAGCCCCGCCGCCAGCAGGCCCCGCAGCCGGCGCCGCGGCAGTCGACCCCGCACGGTTTCTGGTTCTTCGGATTCTGGATTCCGTTGCCCTGATCGGCTCGAGCGGGCGACCATGGATTCATGTCGCCCGTAGAGCCGCCCCCGGCCCCGGAGGGCTCCCCGGCCCCGAACTCCCCGGCCCCGAGCTCCCCGGCGCAGAACTCCCCGAGGCCGGGTTCACCGGAATCACCGGGACGCCGTCGCATTCCGTCGATCTGGTACACGGCATCGATCCCGGTGATCGTCGGTCTGATCATCTTCTTCATCCCCGCCCCCGACGGCGTCGACGCCAACGGCATGCGGATGCTGGGCATCTTCGTCGCCACCATCCTCGGCCTGATCCTGCAGCCGTTGCCCACCGGTTCGGTGGCGTTGGTGGGATTGGCCGTCGCGATGATCACCAAGACGATGTCGGCCGCCGACGCCCTCGCCGGCTTCTCCAACACCACGATCTGGCTGATCGTGGCGTCGTTCTTCATCGCCGAGGGATTCATCGTCACCGGCCTCGGTAAGCGGATCGCGCTGCTCTTCGTCCGGGCGATCGGCAGATCGAGTCTCGGACTGGCCTACGGCATGGCGGTCACCGATCTCATCCTGGCGCCGGCGACACCGTCGAACACCGCACGAGCCGGCGGCGTGGTGTACCCGATCGTCCGGTCACTGGCCATCCTGGAGGATTCGACCACCGAATCCGATGCCTCGCGCCGCAAACTGGGCGCCTACCTGTTGCTGACCGCGCTGCAGGTCAACGTGATCACCTCGGCGATGTTCGTCACCGCCATGGCCGGCAACCCGCTCGCCGTCGACGCCGCCAAGGACAAGGGCATCGAGATCAGTTGGGGGCAGTGGGCACTGGCCGCGCTGGTCCCGGGTCTGGTGAGCCTGATCGTGGTGCCGTGGGTGATGAGCAAGATCTACGCACCGACGCGGACGAAGACCCCGGAGGCCCCGGAGCTGGCGCGGCAGCAGCTGCGTGAGCAGGGCACGATGACGGTGCACGAGTGGATCATGGGCGCCACCTTCGTGCTCCTGCTCGTGCTGTGGTGCCTCAGCGATCAGCTCAACGTGGACGCGACGACGACCGCCTTCGTCGGCATCGCGATCCTGCTCGTCACCGGGGTGCTCACCTGGAAGAATCTGGTGACCGACACCGGGGCATGGCAGACGCTGATCTTCTTCGGTGTGCTCGTCGCCATGGCCGACGAACTACGCAAGCTCAAGGTGATCGACTGGGTCGGCGACAAGGTGGCCGACAGCGTCGGCGGGCTGCCCTGGTTGGCGGCCTTCGCGGTGCTCACCCTCGTCTACTTCTACGTCCACTACCTGTTCGCCTCCAACACCGCGCAGATCGTGGCCATGTATGCGGTGTTCCTCGGCGCGGCCATCACCGCCGGCGCCCCACCGTTGTTCGCGGCGTTGGTGTTCGGCTTCATCGGCAACCTGTTCGGCGGTCTCGCGCACTACTCGTCGGGGCCGGCGGGTGTGATGTACGGATCGGGCTACATCAAGACCACCGAATGGTTCCGTGTCGGATTCCTGATGTCCGTCGTGATCATCGTCGTCTGGACCGCGGTCGGTGCGCCGTGGATGAAACTCATCGGCGTGTGGTGAGGGGCTCGGCGAGCACCGAGGTGGTCAGCCGTAGGGGTCAATCGGCCTTGTGCCGGAACAAGAATCGCAGCGCCTCACGGTTGACACCGGCCACCGCGTCGAGCGGGATGCCGGCCGGGCACACCGTCGCGCATTCGCCGTAGGTGGAGCACGGCCCGAAGTCGGCCTCCATCTGGCCGGTGATGGCGCGGGCCCGCTTGCCGCGTTCGCGCTTGCCGTAGGTGAGGGCGGCCAGGTGCAGGAGTTTGGCACCGGTGAACAGGTGCGCCGCGCCGTTCGGGCAGGCCGCCACGCACGCGCCGCATCCGATGCACGCCGCATAATCCAGCGCCATCTCGCTGGTGTCGTGGTCGACGAGGTGGTCATCGGCGTCGGTGGCCTGCCCGGCGTTGACCGCGACGTGGCCGCCGGCCTCGATCACCCGGTCCAACGCCGAGCGGTCCACCACCAGATCGCGGATGACCGGAAAAGACTTGGCGCGCAACGGCTCCAACTTGAGGTGGGTGATATCACCGAAATGCCGCAAGTGCTGACGGCACGACGGCGTGTTCGGGGTCGGCCCGTGCGGCCGGTCGTTGACCATCATCCCGCACGACCCGCAGACGCCCTCCCGGCAGTCGGAGTCGAAGGCGATGGGTTCCCGGCCGTCGGCGACGAGGTGATCGTTGAGCCGGTCGAGGACATCGAGCAGTGACATCTCCGGGGTGGCGTCGTCGAGGGTGTAGGTCTCGAAGGTGCCGGGGGCATCCGCGTCGGGCTGGCGCCAGGCCTCGATGGTGATCTTCATCTGCGAGCCCTCACTTGTAATTGCGGGTCTGGAGCGGAACCGCGCTGAACGACAACGGTTCGGCATGACGGATGTGTGCCCCCTCCGGGGTGGTCTCCCACGCGGAGGCGAAGCAGAAGTTCTCGTCGTCGCGCATCGCCTCACCGCCGGGCGTCTGGTGATCGACACGGAAGTGAGCGCCGGCGGATTCGGCGCGGTCGAGGGCGTCGACGCACATCACCTCGGCGAGTTCGAGGAAGTCGGCGACCCGCCCGGCGCGTTCGAGCTCCTGATTGAACGCCCGCCCCGAACCGACCACCCGCACGTCGGACCAGAACTCCTCGCGCAGGGCGCGGATGTCACCGATCGCGGTGACCAGGCCGTCGACACTGCGGGCGACGCCGCAGCCGCGGTACAGGATCTCGCCGAGTCGGCGGTGAAAGCGGTCCGGGCCGGTGGTCCCGTCGACGGCAATCAGTCGGGAGATGCGGTCGCGCACCGCCTCGGCGGTCTCGAGCACCGCGTCATGGCCGAGATCGAGAGGCTCCTCGCCCAGCAGCGGCGCGAGGTAGTTCGGGACCGAGTACGGCAGGGTGAACCACCCGTCGACGCAGGCCGACAGCAACGAGTTGGCACCGAGCCGGTTGGCCCCGTGGTAACCCCAGCCGACCTCGCCGCCGACGAACAGTCCGGGGATCGACGTCATCTGATCGAAGTCCGACCACAGCCCGCCCATGGTGAAGTGTGCCGCCGGTGCGATCCGCATCGGCACCTCGTAGGGGTCCTCGCCGGTGGCGTCGCGATACATCGTGAACAGGTTGCCGTAGCGTTCGGCGATCGTCGGTTTGCCCAGTCGTGCCAGGGCGTCGGCGAAGTCGAGGTAGACGCTGTTGTGCAGGGGGCCGACGCCGTGGCCGGATTCGATCCGCTCGCGCGCGGCGCGCGAGGCCACATCACGCGGGGTGAGGTTGCCGTAGGTCGGGTACTTGCGTTCGAGGTAGTAGTCGCGTTCGGCGTCGGGGATGTCGCCCGGCGGGCGGTCGTCACCGGGCTTCTTCGGCACCCAGATCCGGCCGTCGTTGCGCAGCGACTCACTCATCAGGGTGGTCTTGGTCTGCCAGGGGGCGCTGACCGGCAGGGCCGTGGGATGGAACTGGATGAACGACGGTGAGGCCAGCAGCGCGCCGCGGCGGTGCGCGCGCCACGACGCCGTCGCATTGCAGTTGCGGGCGAGGGTCGACTGGAAATAGACGGTGCCGTAGCCGCCGGTGGCCAAGACCACCGCGTGGGCGGTTTCCGCGCCGATCTCGCCGGTCACCAGGTCGCGGGTGATGATGCCCTGGGCACGGCCGTCGACGACAATCAGGTCGAGCATCTCCTGGCGGGTGTGCAGGGTGACCGATCCGGCGCCCACCTGCCGCAGCAGTGCCTGTGATGCGGCCACCTGCAACTGCTGCCCGGTCTGGCCGCGGGTGTAGTAGGTGCGAGAGACCTGCACGCCACCGAAGCTGCGAGTGGCCAGCGCGCCCCCGTATTCGCGGGCGAAGGGCGCACCGATGGCGTTGAGGTGATCGATGACGCGCACCGATTCCTCGGCGAGCCGGAAGGCGTCGGCCTCGCGGCCGCGGAAGTCGCCGCCCTTGACGGTGTCGACGACGAAGCGGTGGATCGAATCGTTGTCGACCTTGCGGGCGCGGGCGGCGTTGATGCCGCCCTGCGCGGCGACGCTGTGGGCGCGGCGCGGGGCGTCGTGGAAGGTGAACGACGAGACGTGGTAGCCGAGTTCGCCCAATGCTGCGGCGCAGCCGGAACCGGCCAGTCCGGTGCCGACGACGATCACCCGGAACTTGCGCCGGTTCAGCGGACCGACGACGCGGTAGGCGTCTCTTCGGCGCTGCCAGGCGGTGGCCGGGTCGCCGTCGGGGGCGCCGGAACTCAGCTCGCCGCCGAGGGTGCGCAACGCGTCGAGGTCAAGAGCGGGTGCGGGTGCGGCATGGGTCATGTCAGTTCACCACTCCGGTCAGGACGGCCAGCGGGATCGTGATGTTGCCGAGCATGACGGCCGCGGCGATCAGCGCGCCCACCACCGCCCACACCTGGCGTAACCGCTTTCCGGTGCCACCGAGGTCGTTGATCACGCTCCACAGTCCGTGCAGCAGATGCAGTCCCAGGAGCACCATCACCAGGATGTAGAACAGCGCCATCGGCCAGCGGTGGAAACTGTCGATGACGTTGTTGTAGGCGTAGGAGCGGTCACGGGTGGCGGCCTCGTATCCGTCGGAGGCGACCGGTGTGGTGCCCGTCGTCAGATCCAGGATGTGGATGACGATGAAGACCAGCAGCACGATCCCGGTGTACGGCATGATCGTCGCCGGAATCCGCTTCCAGCTCATACCCTTTCGCCGGAATCGGCCCTTGGCCTTGTGGGAGCGTCCGATCAGCATGAACGACGCACCCACGTGTGCGATCAGGCACACCAGCAGCACTGCACGGAAGATCCACAGCGCGCCCTCGTAGGGGAGCAGCGGCTCGAGCAGGGTGCGCAACCAGTGCGCGTAGTCGTCGAAGTGCTGCGCGCCTGTATAGATCTTCAGGTTGCCGATCATGTGGACCAGCACGAACAACGCGAAGACCGTGCCGGTCAGGGCCATCGTCACCTTGAGCGTGACGTTCGACGGCCGCGGCCGAGGTGCGGTCGGCATCGGGGTGACCGCACGCGGGGTGGAGACCGCGGGCGCGTCGGCGCCGGAGGCTGGTGCGCCGGACTGCGGTGGGATGAGCGTGCTCATGTCAGGCCTTCCCAGTCGGCTCGGGGGCCGGCGAGCCGGATGACGGGTCCCTACCGAGCAACGGTAGGTGGATCGGTGCCGGGTTGCCGGGCGAATCGCCGCTTCGCTCGGCCTCGCCTGCACGCGCGCCCGCGTGAGACCGTCCGGCGGGGGGAGCCATCGCCCGAGCTCAGACCCGGATTTGAATCCCGACCCGCATGTGGTGCATACTTGTCGGGTTGCCTGACGGCGGACGCAGGGATTTCTTGCGGCCTTCTGCACCTCGGTGTGCCGGCGGGTGAATGACTCCCAGGCCCGGACAACGGGGACTGGGCGTGTAACGCGTGCTCCGAATTCGGTTCACGGCCACGACACGCCCGACCGCGGGTGCCGGAGCAACCAGGCTCGTCCCAGTGACGAGTCAACGTACAACGACAGATGAACAGCGTCGATCCCCGACTCTCACGCGAGGATCTCTGTGCCCATCGGCGATGTGTGTCGCCGCCTGAGCACGCGGTGTTTGTCTGTCGAGAACAACTGACGGAAGAGGACACAGCGTGGCGGGACAGAAGATCCGCATCAGGCTCAAGGCCTACGACCACGAGGCGATCGACGCTTCGGCGCGCAAGATCGTGGAGACCGTGACCCGTACGGGTGCACGTGTCGTCGGCCCGGTGCCGTTGCCCACCGAGAAGAACGTGTACTGCGTCATCCGTTCGCCGCACAAGTACAAGGACAGCCGCGAACACTTCGAGATGCGTACCCACAAGCGACTCATCGACATCCTCGACCCGACGCCGAAGACGGTCGACGCGCTGATGCGCATCGACCTGCCGGCCAGCGTCGACGTCAACATCCAGTAGGCGGGGGGCGAAGAGAATCATGAGCAATCAATCTGCGACCAAGGGCATTTTGGGCACCAAGCTCGGCATGACCCAGGTCTTCGACGAAAACAACCGTGTCGTTCCGGTCACCGTCATCGCGGCGGGCCCGAACGTCATCACCCAGCTGCGTACCGCGGACCGTGACGGCTACACCGCCGTCCAGCTCGCCTACGGCGCCATCGATCCCCGCAAGGTCAACAAGCCGGTCGCCGGTCAGTATGCGAAGGCCGGGGTCACCCCGCGCCGTCACCTGGCCGAGATCCGTGTTGCCGACGTCAGCGAACTCGAGATCGGTCAGGAACTGACCGCCGAGATCTTCGCCGATGGTGCGCTGGTGGATGTCACCGGCACCTCCAAGGGCAAGGGCTTCGCCGGCGCCATGAAGCGTCACGGCTTCTCCGGTCTGGGTGCCAGCCACGGCGCTCACCGCGTGCACCGCGCACCGGGCTCGATCGGTGGCTGTGCCACCCCGGGCCGCGTGTTCAAGGGCATGCGGATGGCCGGACGCATGGGTAACGACAAGGTGACCACGCAGAACCTCACCGTCCACAAGGTGGACGCCGAGGCCGGCCTGCTGCTGATCAAGGGAGCGATCCCGGGTCGCAAGGGCGGCGTCGTGGTGGTTCGCGATGCAGTGAAGGGTGGTTCCAAGTGAGCACCGCAACCAAGCTGACGCTCGACGTCAAGGCGGCCGACGGTTCGACCAACGGCACCGTCGACCTGCCCGCCGAGCTGTTCGACGCACCGGCCAACATCTCGTTGCTGCACCAGGTCGTGGTGGCCCAGCAGGCCGCCGCGCGTCAGGGCACGCACGCCACCAAGACCCGCGGCGACGTCCGCGGTGGTGGGGCCAAGCCGTACCGGCAGAAGGGCACCGGTCGCGCCCGTCAGGGTTCGACCCGCGCACCGCAGTTCGCCGGCGGTGGCACCGTGCACGGTCCGCAGCCGCGTGACTACAGCCAGCGCACCCCCAAGAAGATGAAGGCGGCCGCCCTGCGCGGCGCGCTGAGCGATCGTGCTCGCAACGAGCGCATCCACGTGATCACCGAACTGGTTGCCGGTCAGGTCCCTTCGACCAAGACCGCCCGCCAGTTCCTGGAGAGCCTGACCGACCGTCGCAAGTTCCTGGTCGTGCTGGGCCGCGAGGATCTGACCGCGTGGAAGAGCGTGGCGAACCTGGGCAACGTTCTGCCGATCGCCGCCGATCAGCTCAACACCTACGACGTCCTCGACGCCGACGATGTGGTGTTCAGCGTGGAGACGCTCAACGCGTTCATCGCCGCAAACACCAAGACCAACGCAGAGGAGGCGTGAGCATGGCTACCCAGGCCAACCCGCGCGACATCATCCTGGCGCCGGTGATCTCGGAGAAGTCCTACGGGCTCATGGAGGAGAACGTGTACACCTTCCTGGTGCACCCGGACTCCAACAAGACGCAGATCAAGATCGCCATCGAGGCGATCTTCGACGTGAGTGTCGACAGCGTCAACACCGCGAACCGGCAGGGCAAGCGTAAGCGGACCCGCTACGGCTTCGGCCAGCGCCGCTCGACCAAGCGTGCCTTCGTGACGCTGACGGCCGACAGCAAGCCCATCGAGATCTTCGGAGGCTCGGTCAGCTGACCGGGACTCTTGGAATAGAGGGACTTTCACATGGCTATTCGTAAGTACAAGCCGACGACCCCGGGTCGCCGCGGATCGAGTGGCTCGGATTTCGCCGAGATCACCCGCGACCACCCGGAGAAGTCGCTGGTGCGTCCGCTGCACGGCCGCGGTGGCCGTAACGCGCACGGTCGCATCACCACCCGTCACAAGGGCGGCGGTCACAAGCGCGCCTACCGTCTGATCGACTTCCGTCGCAACGACAAGGACGGCGTCAACGCCAAGGTCGCACACATCGAGTACGACCCCAACCGCACCGCGCGGATCGCGTTGCTGCACTACGTCGATGGCGAGAAGCGCTACATCATCGCGCCCAAGGGTCTGTCCCAGGGCGACGTGGTGGAGAGCGGTCCGACCGCCGACATCAAGCCCGGCAACAACCTGCCCCTGCGCAACATCCCGACCGGTACCCAGGTGCACGCCGTGGAGCTGCGTCCGGGTGGCGGCGCCAAGATGGCCCGCAGCGCCGGTGCGTCGATCCAGTTGCTCGGCAAGGAAGGCGCCTACGCCACCCTGCGTATGCCCTCCGGTGAGATCCGTCGCGTCGACGTGCGCTGCCGCGCCACCGTCGGCGAGGTGGGCAACGCCGAGCAGAGCAACATCAACTGGGGCAAGGCGGGCCGTATGCGCTGGAAGGGCAAGCGCCCGACCGTCCGCGGTGTCGTGATGAACCCGGTCGACCACCCGCACGGTGGCGGCGAGGGCAAGACCTCCGGTGGTCGCCACCCGGTCAGCCCGTGGGGTCAGCCGGAAGGCCGTACCCGTAAGAACAAGGCCAGCGACAAGCTCATCGTCCGTCGCCGGCGCACCGGTAAGAACAAGCGATAAGAAACAGGAGGAGGTAGAAGAATGCCACGCAGCCTCAAGAAGGGCCCGTTCGTCGACGACCACCTTCTGAAGAAGGTCGATGTTCAGAACGAGAAGGGCACCAAGCAGGTCATCAAGACCTGGTCGCGTCGTTCGACCATCATCCCGGACTTCATCGGTCACACCTTCGCCGTCCACGACGGTCGCAAGCACGTGCCGGTGTTCATCTCGGACAACATGGTCGGGCACAAGCTGGGTGAGTTCGCGCCCACCCGCACCTTCAAGGGTCACATCAAGGATGACCGGAAAGCGAAGCGCCGGTAATGACCACTCAGACCGATAACCCCACGGCACAGGCGACCGCGAAGTTCGTTCGCGTGACGCCGATGAAAGCGCGTCGCGTGATCGACCTGATCCGCGGCAAGAACGTCGACGAGGCACTCGACATCCTGCGGTTCGCCCCGCAGTCGGCTTCCGAGCCGGTGTACAAGGTCCTCGCCAGCGCCGTCGCCAACGCGGAGAACAACCAGGATCTGGATCGCCGGAGCCTGGTCGTCGCCACCGCGTTCGCCGACGAAGGCCCCACGATGAAGCGGTTCCAGCCGCGTGCGCAGGGTCGTGCGTTCCGTATCCGCAAGCGCACCAGCCACATCACCGTGGTCGTGGAGAGCTTGCCGGAGAAGGCCGGAGCGTCGCGCGGCCGTTCGCGTCAGCCGAAGAAGAAGGGAGCCTAGTAGTGGGCCAGAAAATCAACCCGCACGGCTTCCGTCTGGGCATCACCACCGACTGGAACAGCCGTTGGTATGCCGACAAGCAGTACGCGGACTACGTGAAAGAGGATGTCGCCATCCGCAAGCTCCTCTCGCAGGGGCTGGAGCGGGCCGGCATCGCCAAGGTGGAGATCGAGCGCACCCGTGACCGGGTCCGCGTCGACATCCACACCGCCCGCCCGGGCATCGTCATCGGTCGCCGCGGCGCCGAGGCCGATCGCATCCGCGGCGAGCTGGAGAAGCTGACCGGCAAGCAGGTGCAGCTGAACATCCTCGAGGTGAAGAACCCTGAGTCCGAGGCCCAGCTGGTGGCCCAGGGTGTCGCCGAGCAGCTGAGCAACCGTGTGGCGTTCCGCCGCGCGATGCGCAAGGCGATCCAGTCGGCGATGCGTCAGCCGAACGTCAAGGGCATCCGGGTGCAGTGCTCGGGTCGCCTGGGCGGCGCAGAGATGAGCCGTAGCGAGTTCTACCGCGAAGGTCGTGTGCCGCTGCACACCCTGCGCGCCGACATCGACTACGGCCTGCACGAGGCCAAGACCACCTTCGGCCGGATCGGCGTGAAGGTGTGGATCTACAAGGGCGACATCGTCGGTGGACGTCGCGAGCTGTCCGCAGCCGCACCGGCCGCCGAGGACCGTCGTCCGCGCCGCCCCAGTCGTCCCCGCCGCAGCGGTGCCTCGGGCACCACCGCCACGAGCACCGACGCAGGTCGCGCTGCCGAGGCACCTGCGGAGGCAACGGCCGGTGCCGGCGCCGAGAAGCAGGAGGGCTAGGCAATGTTGATCCCACGTCGGGTCAAGCACCGCAAGCAGCACCACCCGAGCCTGAAGGGTCAGGCCAAGGGCGGCACCAAGGTGACGTTCGGTGATTTCGGCATCCAGGCCATGGAGAGCGCCTACATCACCAACCGTCAGATCGAGTCCGCTCGTATCGCCATCAACCGGCACATCAAGCGTGGCGGCAAGGTCTGGATCAACATCTTCCCGGACCGTCCGCTCACCAAGAAGCCGGCCGAAACCCGCATGGGTTCGGGTAAGGGTTCGCCCGAATGGTGGGTCGCCCCGGTCAAGCCGGGTCGCGTGCTGTTCGAGATGACCTACCCGGACGAGCAGACCGCTCGCGAGGCATTGCGCCGCGCGCAGCACAAGCTGCCGATCAAGACCCGAATCGTGACCAGAGAGGAGAAGTTCTGATGGGACTCGGAGTTGCCGCAGCCGAGCTGCGTGACCTCAGTGACACCGATCTGGTCGACCGCTTGAAAGAGTCGAAGGAAGAGCTCTTCAACCTTCGGTTCCAGATGGCCACCGGTCAGCTCGACAACAACCGTCGCCTGCGTACCGTGCGTCGCGAGATCGCGCGCATCTACACGGTGATGCGTGAGCGGGAGCTGGGACTGGCGTCGGGACCGGAAGGCGATGACGCATGAGTGAGGACCAGAAGGTGACCGAAACCAACGAGACGACCCGGGCGCGCCGCAAGGAGCGCATCGGTTACGTCGTCAGCGACAAGATGCAGAAGACCATCGTGGTCGAGCTGGAAGATCGTACGCGGCATCCGCTGTACGGAAAGATCATCCGGACCACCAAGAAGGTCAAGGCCCACGACGAGAAGGGCGATGCCGGCATCGGCGACCGCGTGCGGATCATGGAGACCCGCCCGCTGTCGGCGACCAAGCACTGGCGTCTCGTCGAGGTGATGGAGAAGGCCAAGTAAGGCTTCTCCCAACGAGATTCATATCGAAGCGACCCGCTTCCGGCATTGTCCGGACGCGGGTCGCTTTGTTGCCGGCGACGAGGGTTCCGCGGAACGCTCCAATCGCCGCAGCGCTCACCGCAGACAGAGATCCATCCGCTGTCGGCGACCAAACGGTGCCTTGATCCGCGCATGACGGATGCGACCGTGCCCGTGCTGTGCCTGCCGGTACTGGTGTGGGCGGCTGTTGACGTGGCCCGATGTGACCGGGCCACTGCAGTTCGTGGTCGCGGGCTGCGCGCTGGGCAACCCGCACTGGCACATTCTGCCGATCAACGTAGATACGTCCGTGGTGCGGGCCGAGGGCATCACGCTGCGTGAGGCCGTGCAGGAACCGCTGCTCGGTGTCGGGAGCGGCATCGTGTGTTCGGTGCCACCCTGATCCCGATCGTCCCTCCCGTCATCGAGATCGGCGACATCGGCTGAGGGCGGCCTATGCGGCGCCGGCGCTCACCGTCCTCCGGATGCTCCCGGCGGCGCTCGCGCTGCTCGGCACTCGACTTTCGATGCGCGACGTGGCGCTCCTCCGCGCCGCATGACCGATCGCGCGCACGGGATTTGTGACGTCCCCGCATCAGATCGTGCCGAATCCGCCGAGGACGCAACCGCCTCGCCTGCGGTTCGTGATCAACGGGATTGACTTGTCCGGTGAGCGCTGACGCCGAGTTGAGTTCCCTGGCCGCCTCCGCGGATCGGTTGCGTGCGCTGGCCGCCGCATCCGAGTGGGGTGAGCGGTCGATCGCGCCGCTGGCCGAGGCGGCCGAGGAGATGATCACGGCCGCGAAGGCCGACGCCAACGGCGTCGGAGCGGCCGGCGCATCCGGGTACTGGGCCGGGCGGGCCCGTCGGCTCCTCGATGACGAGACGCCTCCGCCGGCCGCGTCGTCGGGTCCCACGGCCGCCGCGGACACCGTGATCGCCGTATCCGTCGCGCAGGCCGCACTGGCTCAGGCGGCACTCGTGGCGGCACACTCAACTCGGTCGGGCGACACCGACGAGGACGAGGGTCGTGAACTGATCGGCGGAATGCGTGACGCGTCGTCGCAGGTGCGGCGGCAGACGATCGGCGAACTCGGTCACGTGTTCGCCGACCGTCCGCACAAGATCTTGATCCGCCTCGCGATCACCCTGGGCGTGTCCATCGCGATCGTGGTGATCTATCGGGTCACCGGGCTCAGCGAGAAATACGACTCCTACAGCGCGTTGGCGTTGTTCCTGCTGTCGGCGGTCGTCGGCAGCAGCGTCTGCACCAATGCGCTGTGCGTCGACTCTCTCCGGGTGCGCGACGAGATCGAGGGCGGAGATCCGTTGTGGCGCATTCTGATCGGTAAGAATCTCGCCATGCTGGCGGTCACGCTGATCGCCGGTTCGATCGTCATCGGGGTGCTGTACCGGGTGGACGACGACGCCGGGGTGGGATCGATGTTCGATCAGCTGCTGACGATGACCTTCATCTGGCTGGGCGTCGGCAATGTGCTGTCGGTGGTGTATCCGCTGCGCGCCGAACCGCTGACGGCGCGGATCAAGGACGACACCTGGAAGGCCTACCTGCAGGGATTCGCGGTGTCCTATGTCGTGGGTCTCGCGGTGAACCTGATGATCTACTGGCGTCTGTGGGCCAAGGACGCGGCCTCGGACAACCTGGCCGGTGGGCAATGGGGCGCCTTGGCTGCCGTGCTGGCCAGTTCGGTCGGGGTGTGGGTGCTGCTGAGCGTGCTCGCCGTGGTGTGCGCGGAGTATCCGCCGATCCGTCGGGCGTTGTCGCGGGAGATGGCGGGACGGGGGTGATGACGCGGAGTTGGGCTCACACGGTGTCGGCGATGGCCGCGATCACGATGGCGATGTTCCAGAGCAGGCCGATGCCACCGAGTACCACGCCGGAGATCGCCACCCCACGAAACCGTGCCGACGGCGGAAGGTCCGGTCGGGCATTGGACATGCCGATGCTCTTGAGACCCAGGTAGATCGCGAGGCCGGCCGTCACGAATCCCGGGACGATCAGGCACACCGCGAAAAACGACACCAGACCACACACCAGCGCCCAGGTGGCGTAGTTCTTGATCTTGGGATCGGCCGGTGCGAATCCGGCGATGCCGGGCGCGGACGGATAGCCGGGAGGATAGGGGGCCGCCGCCGGGTGCGGAACGACATTCGGCGTCGCCGAGTAGGGCGCGGGTGTCACACCGGGCGACACCGGCGGCAGCGGGGAGTGTTCGGGCTGCTGTGGTGGCGCGTAGCCGGTGTGTGCGCCCGACGATGTGGACTGCGAACCGGGGTTCTTGGCGAGATTCGGGGCGGCTTGCGCGCCCGGAGCCGGGGCAGGCGGCGTGTATGCGGGCGGTGCCACGGTGGGCGGCGCCGCGTTCGCCGCCAGCGCGGCACGTAGATCGGCGGCGAAGTCCGAGCACGACGCGTAACGCCGGTCGGGCTGCTTGTCCATCGCACGTGCGAGTACCTGATCGACGCGGGACGGCAGGTCGGGGCGTCGGGCGGTGACCGGCGGAGGTGGCGTCGACAACTGCGACCGGATCAGGGCCGGTGCACTGCTGCTCTCGAAAGGTGTTGCACCACTGAGGAGTTGGTAGGTGGTGCAGGCGAGGGAGTACTGATCGGCGCGGCCGTCGAGGGTGTCGCCGGCGAGTTGTTCGGGAGACGAGTAGGCGAACGAGCCGACCGTGAGGTTGGTGGCGGTCAGCCGGGTGTTGTCGAAGATCGGGCGGGCGATGCCGAAGTCGGCGAGCAGGACGCGGCGTCGTCGCGACGGCCCCGACGGATCGCTGAGCAGGATGTTGGCGGGTTTGACGTCGCGGTGCAGCAGATTGCGTGCGTGGGCGTGGTCGAGGGCGTCGGCCACCGCCTCGGTGATCTGCTCGACATCGGCGACGGCCAGGCCCCGCGGATGGGGGGCGAGCAGTTCGGCGGCATCGGTGCCCTCGATGTAGCGCATGGTGATCCACAGCTGGCCGTCGAACTCGCCGCGATCGTAGACGTCGACGATGTTGGGGTGATCGAGCGAGGCCGCGAGATCGGCCTCGCGGGTGAAGCGGCGGCGGAACGACTCGTCGGCCGAGAGGTCCGCCGGGAGAACCTTCAGCGCGTCGCTGCGCGGTAGTCGCGGATGCTGCACGAGGTACACCTCACCCATGCCGCCCGCACCCAGCTTCCGGACGACCCGGTACCCGGCGAATTCCTGTCCCACGACCAAAGCCACGGCGCCAGTCTAGCGAGGTCGACCGACAGTCCGGACGAACCCGACATCCGTGCAGGCCGGCCCGAAACGCGACTCGGCCCGGGCCGCGCGGGGGGGGGGCGGGGGGGGGTGTGGTGGGGGGGGGCCGCGCGGGGGGGGGGGGGGGGGCGCCCGCACCAAC